>PLSZ01000284.1 GCA_003164305.1 Acetobacteraceae bacterium | reverse complement strand
ACCGACGCGGTGCAGGCGGTGGGAAAATTGCCAATCGACATCAAAACCACGGCGGTCGATATGCTCTCGCTGTCGGCCCATAAGCTGCACGGCCCCAAGGGCGTCGGTGCGCTGTATGTGCGCAAGGGAACGCAGTTCAGCGCGCTGATTCATGGCGGCAAGCAGGAGCGCGGGCGCCGCGGCGGCACGGAAAACGTGCCGGGGATCGTGGGTCTGGGAAAGGCCGCGCAACTCGCCGCTGTGCATATGGATCGCGATCTGTCGCGGGTTCGCGATCTGCGGGACCGCCTGGAGCAGGGCATCTTGCAACGGGTGCCCGACAGCGCCGTCACCGGCGACCCGGACGAGCGGCTGTTCAATACATCCAACATCGTATTCGACCGCGCGGAGGCGGAACCGATCCTGGATGGGCTCGACAAAGCCGGGATCGCGGTGTCGTCCGGATCGGCGTGCACGTCGGGGTCCATGGAGCCGTCGCACGTGCTGCGCGCGATGGGGGTGAAGTTCACCGCCGCGCATGGCGCCATCCGGTTTTCGTTCTCACGCGGCAACCTCGATGGCGACGTCGATCGGGTCCTCGACGCGCTGCCGAGAATTGTCGAGCGCGCCCGCGCGGTATCGCTGTTCGCCCGTTCCGCGCCCGAGAGTCCGTCACAGGTCAACTGAGGGGTCACCACAATGACGAGCCGCCGGCCACCCGCCATCGTCATCAACGACTCGACGCCGCGAGACCTTGAACATTTGGCGCCGCCGAATCTCTCTCGTCACACCCGGAACGAAATCGCCAAACAGCTGGAAGCCGCCGGCGTCGCCGAAATTGAACTGGGAATACCGGGTTTCACCGGCACCGCGATCGACGATCTGGCGGCGGTCGCGATGGGGTTGGTGCGCGCGAGACCGATCCTGTGGGGCCCGGCCTCGAAGCATACCGTCGAGACGGCAACGCGGGCCGGGATCGGCGCCATCACCCTGTCGGTGAAACTATCGGCCCGGCGGCACGGGGGCGTCGCCGTGTTGAACCGCCTCTCCCACATCATCGGTCATGCGCGGGAGCGCGGCCTGACGGTCGGACTGTGCGGCGATGATGCCAGCCGAGCCAATTTCGATCTGATCCGCGATGTGATCGCGGCAGCCGAGGCATCGGGCGCGACCCGGTTCCGCTTTACCGATACCGCTGGGCTGCTGCATCCGATCAGAACGCATGCATTGTTCCGGCAGCTGTGCGCGGAAACCGATCTCGAGCTTGAATTCCGCGGGCATGATGATTTCGCGCTGGCGACGGCCAATACGCTGGCCGCCGTACAAGGCGGCGCGACGCATGTCAGCACCAGCCTGGTGAAACGCTCGGGCCGCTCGGCCGCGGCGCCGTTGGAGGACGTCGTCGGCGCGATCCGGATTTCCACTTTGCATCCGGTCGATATTGATCTGGCGCGGGTGCCGCCGCTGGCGGTCCAGGTCGCTGCCATATTGGGTGTGGCACCCGCGACGACAGGGCAGAGCCGCGGCCCGGCCGGAGCAATGCCGCGCCATGATGCGTCGCGCATTGGCTTTGGCGCGGTCGCCAGGCCGGAGGCACGGTAAGTCATGTCCGTGACCCTGGCCATGCCGGCGATCGATACGCCAAAGTTAAGTCTGTGGCGGCAAATCCGTGAGGATGTGACCTGTGTTAAGGCCCGCGACCCGGCGGCTCGGTTCACCCTGGAAATCATCCTGGCCTATCCCGGGGTCCACGCGGTGTTGTGGTACCGTTTCGCGAATCGCTTATGGCGGCATCGCTGCCGGTTCCTGGCGCGCATGCTGTCCTGGTTCGCGCGGCTGGTCAGTAATGTCGACATTCATCCCGGCGCGTCGATCGGCCGCCGGTTTTTCATCGACCATGGCGCCGGCGTCGTGATCGGCGAAACCGCGGAGATCGGTGACGACGTCACCATGTATCATGGCGTCACTTTGGGAGGCACCAGTTGGTCCCCCGGCAAGCGGCATCCCACGGTGGAGGATGGCGTGCTGATCGGCGCCGGTGCAAAAATCCTTGGTCCCGTCACGGTCGGCCGCGGCGCGCGGGTTGGCGCGAACTCCGTCGTGATCGAGGATGTGCCACCGGAAATGACCGTCGTCGGCATCCCGGGCAAGCTGGTGCGCACCGTGCGCCGGCGTCACCGCATCGATCAGCGGATCGACCTCGAGCATCATCTGATGCCGGATCCGGTGGGCGACGCGTTGTCGGCGTTGATCGATCGCATCGAATTTCTGGAAGCCAGGCTGGCCGAAACCCGGCATGGCACGCGCGGTTCCGTGCCGGGCGACAACAAAGGAATCAACGCATGACCATCATGAGCGAACTCGGGCAGCTGTCGTCCGCGGAGGATTTCTTCGTGGCGTTGGACCTGGATTACGATCCGGCGATCGTCAATGTCGCACGGCTGCATATCCTGCGGCGGATGGGGCAGTATTTGCGCGGCGATGCTTTGGAAGGTCTGGACGAGTGCGCGACAAAGCTTGCCTGCCGTTCCCATCTGGAAACGGCCTATCAGGATTTCGTCCGTTCCTCGCCAATCGCCGAGCGGGTTTTCAAAGTCCATCAGGACGCGGTGAAACCGGCCGAGCCGCCGCGGCTGCCGTTCGTGCCATTGACCGCGCTGACCGGCTCGGGCGCGTGAGACGCGTGCAACTTCCAACCATGAGGACGCCGACATGAGCGCGACACAGATGAAGGTCGAGGACAAGCTTTACTACAACCGTTACGTCGTCGACTCCGGCCGGCCGCACATTCGCGTGCTGCCGCATACCACCCCATCGAAGGCGTTGCTGGCGCTGACAC
Source organism: Acetobacteraceae bacterium (assembly GCA_003164305.1). The sequence continues at coordinate 5,328 of PLSZ01000284.1, read as the reverse complement.
ATGTTTGCCCAGCGCATTGCTATGAGGTCAACGATAAGGGCCAGGTAGAGATCACGACGGACGGCTGCCTGGAATGCGGCACCTGCCGCGTGGTTTGCGCCGCGACCGGCGAAATTGAGTGGACCTATCCGCGCGGTGGCTTCGGCGTGCTGTTCAAGTTTGGCTGATTGTCGCTCCCCCGTCACGGCGCGCGCCGTGACGGCGCCTTAGGCCGCCGACTGATCCGAGGTTTCGTCTTCGACCAGTTCGACACCTTTCACGCAGATGTCGCCGTCCACCACACTTAGCCTGACCGGTTCCAGGCCGGCATTCAGGCAGGGGCCTTCGACGCAGGCGCCGGTCGTCACCTCGAACCGGGCGCCGTGCTTGCCGCAGATCAGATGCGTGCCGTTCGGGTCGAGGAACTGACCCGCTTCCCAGTCCAGATTGACGCCCTGATGCGGGCAGCGGTTCACATAGCCATAAAGCTTGCGATCCCAGCGAACCACCAGGATATGCCAGGGCTTTTCGGATCCATCGGAATCGCGGCGCAGCAAATGGAAGCCCTTGCTTCGGCGGTTGCGAATGTCGCCAACCGTGCAAATCGCATAAGGCGTATCCATGTCAGGCGGCGCCGAGCTCGCCCGCCAGGCGCACCCGCGCGAGACGGCTTTCCCCTGATTCGTCTCCGAAACATTGTTCGAAGTCGCGGCACTCGCTGCAACTCGGGGCGGTGCACAGCGAATAGCCCGCGTCGCGGCAGATCATGCGATACAGGAACTTCTTCCATTTCATGTCGCCGCTGTTGCGCGACGCCAACGGCCGGAAGTGCCGCGTCATCAGCCGGCTGAGATCGCCGCGATGCCGCAGTCCGAGATCTTGCCAAAGATGATTGGCGCTCTGCGCCCGTCGCGCGATCATCGCCGCGAGGCGGACCTGCAATGCGGTGCCGTCAGTCGCGCATTGTGTCAGCAAATCCAACAAGCACGCCTCGTCCGCGCCGTGTTCCACCGCGGCGTCGGCTTCCAGCGACAGCAGATGCGCCGCGTGGGGAAAGAACCGGTCGATGATGGCCGCGGTTCCGGCGGGGTCCAGTCCCGTGGTCGCCGAGAGCGCGCGTTGGCCCGCCAATGCTTCGCTCACCGCCAGCGCGAAGATGCAGGCAACGACGTGCCGATCGAAATCCGCGTCACTATCGGGATCGCATTCCCGAGCCAGCATCCGATAGACCGACGCCGCGCTGATACTTTCCTGAGTGGCCGGAACCGCGGAGGCCGGTTCGATCTGGGACAGGAACATTGTTGGCTCACTCCAGCGGTGGCGGTGTAGCGGTATGCGTCTGGCAATTGCGCGGGCAGACCCGGGCGCAGGCACCGCAGCCGATGCAAGCGCCGGCGTCCACCAGGGTCATGATCTTGCGCTCGATCTCGTCGTCGTCATCGTCGTCCAGGCCGTCGCTGTCGAGTTCGATCAGTTCGTTTTCGTCGGTGAGGCCCTTTAGTTTCATCACCTCACGGCCGCAGACCTTAAAGCAACGGCCGCAGCCGATGCATTTTTCGTCATCGATGCGGATCAGGAATTTGGGCTCCCAGGCGCGGCCGTCGCGAGTCGCGCCGCTCATAACGCGAATTGCTTCAGTTCAGCCCGCTTGCTTTCCAGCGCGGCGAAGGCGTCATGGGCCGTTCGCGCGACGTCGAGGATTGTTTCCCAATTGATCGGCAGTTCCTCGGACAGGTCGTGCAGGTCCATTTTGGCCTGCATCGCCCGGGCTGAGAGTTTCTTAAGCTCCGCCTTCACTGTGTCGACATCGCTCATCTCGGGCCTCAAAAATTGGCGACTTCGGGGTATTTGCCGATCATTTCGACGCCGGCGGCGATCAGCTTGTCGCCTTCCTGAGCCAGTTTGGCCAGGCTGTCGTAGCCGAAACGATGCACATCGCGCAGTTGCTTGTTCACCACGATCAGCCGGCCGGCGATCAGGATCATGCGGCCGAAGCCCTCATGGTGCATCTTCATCATTGGCGACACCATGACGCCGGTCGCCCGCTCGATGGCGAGGCCGACGGCATTATAGAACAACTCGATCCGCCAGATCGTTTCCGGATCGGGATCGCCGATGATCGGCATCTGGCGGCGCTTTTCCTTGTCCAGAATGTATGGCTCCAGCAAATCGAGATCGGTCTTGCGATCCCAGGCACCGTGGGCGTCCTGAGCACGCCACTGCTTGATCAGTTCTTTGATGAAGGCCGAGTCGACCTCCGGCACTACCGCTGTTTCGGACACGTCACACCTCTATAGAGAGTCGAGCCTGCGCTCGGGGTCATTCATCAAAATCGAGCGTTCGCTCCTGGCCCTTGAGCATCGCTTTGCGCAACCAGGGCGGCGGCGTCCCGCTCAGCACGCCGCTGAGCTTCACCAGCAAATCCGAGATATCCTCCGGTTGGGCGACCTTCATCGGATGGATGTTCCGCGCCACGACCCGCGCCGCGCCGGAGCCGCCGATCGCCGCGACATAGAGGATGGCGCAATCCTTGATCGCGTCGATCTTCGGCGCCAACTTGTCTTCGTTGCCGTCCTCTTGCAGATCGCCATCGAATTGCACGGCTTCGATGAGGGCGTGGCCGGTCGGCGACACCTCATAGATCGCGATGTTCTTGGCCCACCCGAAATGCGCGTCCACGCGTTTCAGGTCCTGAGTCGCGAATGCTACTTTCATGCTACCTCCAGCCTGCTTCGACGAGTTGATGAGTCTCAACCGGCGTATCGCCGCCATGCGCCGTTCCTCCGCGCCAGGTATCCGGATTGGGTTCGCGCGGTTCGGTCATGAACACGTTGCCGATGGCGAACACCAGATCGCGCGTGCCGCGATAGCCGATCGACACGAGATGATTGGCGCCCAATCGATCGAAAGTCGGAATGCCCATGCGAAACAGCGGTTTGTGCAACCGCTCGGCCGCCTGTCTGCCGTGCGAGTGCGTGATCAACAAATCGCAGTCGGCGGCGTCGCGTTCCAGGTCTTCCAGATCGCCGATCAGTACCGTATCGACCGGCAACCGTTCCAATATCGGCGACTGCGTCGTGGTGACCGCCGCGCTGATGGTGCAGCCCATTTCGGCGAGCCAGGAACCGACGCTCCACAGCAGATCCGGTTCGGCGCCAATCGCGACCTTCTTGCCGCCGAAATGAAAATGCCCGTCCAGCATCGCATCGACCAACTGACTGCGCTGCCGCCTGATCTTCAACGGCACAGGCCCGCCAGAAATTTCAGCGAGGAAGGCGATCAGCGCATCGCTCGACGCCAGTCCGGTCAGCCGATCGAACAACCGAAACGGCACCCCGGTCCGCGTTTCCAACGCCCGCGCCGCTGGACCCATTTGTTCGCCGATCGCGATGGTCCAGACTGACCGGCCCATCGCGGCGATTTGCGCCGTGGTGATGCCGCCATTGGTGGTTGGGGAGAAATCAGCGGGCACATGGCCGTCGAGCGAGCCTGACAGGTCAGGCAGAATCAGCGCCTCCAACCCGAAGCCCGCCAGGATATCGCGCAATTCGTCCAGATCGCCGGGCGTCAGATGGCAGCCTGGCAGCACGTTCACCTGGTTCGCTAACCGCGGCGCGACGCCAGCCGGCACCAGTTGCTCGACCATCTTCGTCACGGTCTTCGCCCACCCGTCCTGGAAGGCGTCTTTGAAGTCGGGGGTGGAAACGTAAACGATACCGATGTGGTTCAATTCGGGATGACGTTGCCGGATCAGCTGGATATAGCCCTCGACGTCGTCGCCCTTGGTTTCGGTGACGCCGGTGGAGCAGATGCCGATCAGCGCCGGGTTGGTCTTCCCGGCGATGGTCAGGATCGCCTGTTCCACGTTGTCGAAGCCACCCAATACGGTGTTGACCTCGCTCATGGCGGTGGTCTGCAGCGGGATCGTTTCACGGAAGTGGCGAACGAACAGCACCAGGCCGAACGAGGTGCAGCCTTGCGATCCGTGCAGCAGCGGCATCGCCGCGTCCACCCCCATGAAAGCAAGCGCGCCGCCGATCGGCTGGCTCATTTTCAGCGGATTGACCGCGCAGGCCTTTTTGGAATGAACGACTTTCGCCATGATCAGGCCGCCTGCTCGATTATCGCCCCGGCGGAAGCGCGCATCTCCGCCAGGATCGCCGCGACCTCATCGCCGCAACTCCCGCAGCCGCCGGCGGCGCCGAGGTAATCGGTGACCTCGGAAACCCGCGTGAGGTTATGCTCGCGGATGGCGTCCTGGATGGTGGCGCGATCCACCGTGGCGCATTGGCAGACGCGGTCGCCGATGGTGGTGACCGGCATCGCGGCTTCCTCGGCAATCGCCGCGTCGGCTTTTTGCTCCCAGGTCACCTCATCCCACGGCGCCGGCTGACGCACCTGTTGCCAGACCGGATTAAACAGCGCCTTGTCGATTTCGTGCACCAGTTCGACCATGCCTTCATAGCCGGCATAGGCGTGATGACGCTCCTGGTTGATGTCCAGCCAGGGCATCTTCGCCTTGAGCGCGATGAACTGCGAGCGTCCGCCCGACAGCATGATGTCGGCGCGCGCGTCCCGCAGCATTTTATACATATCGCGCGGCCGCATGTCGTCGATCATATGGGCGTCGGTGCCCATCATTTCCTTAATCTTCTCGACGTCTTCCTTCGTCGACTTCTTGATGCTGGTACCGACGACTTCCATGCCGGCCTCCTGCAACGCGGAAACGACAGACCAGGATTTCACGCCGCCAGTGATCAGCAGTACCTTCTTTCCGGTGAGCCGACCGCGGTATTCGTCGATGCGCCGCCACGCCCGCGCCTCTTCCCGCGCGATCACCGCCTCGGTGCGGCCGATCAGTTCCTCTGGTGCGCCTTGCCTTACCAGAAGTCCCGCGATTTGCCGCAGCGACTCGCTCATGTCGGTGATGCCGTAGAAGGAACCTTCGAAATACGGGATCCCGTAGCGCTCTTCCATCTTGCGCGCGACGTTGATCATCGCTTTCGAGCACACCATCATCGAGGCTTTCGCGCGGTGCGAACTGGCGACCTCATGGTACCGAGCATCCCCGGAAACGCAGGCCAGCACACGGATGCCAAGCTCATCCAGCAGCGGCTTTACCTGCCACAACTCGCCGGACAGATTGTATTCGCCGATGATATTGATGTCGTACGGCGTGGTGTATTCCGGCTCCTGGGTGCCGATGACGTGATCCAGGATCGCCTCGCCCGCCAGCTTGTTGCCGAGGTTCTTTGGGCCCACGAAGCCGGGCGCGTTGATCGGGATCACCGGCTTCCCGAAGCGTTCGGACGCCACCTTGCACACCGCGTTGATGTCGTCGCCGATCAT
>PLSZ01000234.1 GCA_003164305.1 Acetobacteraceae bacterium | reverse complement strand
ACGCAATAGATGCACTCGTGCCGGTCCTGCAGAGCGGCCCAATTGCGCAGCGCCCCGAGGTAGTTGCCCAGGGTGGGGATGCCGGAGGGCTGAATGCCGGAGAAGATGCGCTGCATGTGCCGTGCTCTGTGGGATGGTGCTGCTGGTGGCGCGGACAGATGAACGAACACCGGCCCGCGTGCAACCCGGCGCGGCGCTGATCGGCCCCGTGTCTGGCGAACGGCTCGGGCGTTCAGCGAACCTCGCGGGAGGGGGATCGGTTCCTCACCGCGCGGCAAATGAAGGGTTGTTCGTCCGGACAAGCGGCCCGAATCCGACGGGGTTTGTTATGGGGCCGCGTGGTCTGGGAGGTTCCCTCATGCGCATGACATCGTTCTTGATCTTGTCAGCGGCGACGCTCGCCGGTTGCGGCACCAGTCAGCCGGATCGTGAGGTCGGCGGCGCGGCGACCGGCGCGGGCACTGGCGCGATGATCGGATTATTGGGTGGACCGATCGGCGTGGCGGCGGGCGCGCTGATCGGAGCGGGGGTCGGCGCCGGCACCGGTGCCGTCGTCTCCCCCGGTCACGTCAATCTTGGTCCTCCGCCATGGAGCGACCGTTAATTCGTTCAGGCCGCGCCAACAATGAACGAATCCGCGGTCCAACCCCTCTCCCGTATTCCTCGGGCTCGACCCGAGGATCACTTTCAGCGCCATCGTGCGTCGATTGATCCCTGGGTCAAGCCCAGGGATGACGACTGGGGGAAGTTGGGCGTCGCGTAAGTCTGTCAGGCGGCGCCCCCGATATAGGCTTTCAGGCTGTCGACCTCGGTGTCCTGCCGCATGATGCGGGATTTCACGACGTCGCCGATGCTGACCATGCCCACCACGGTGCCGTTGTGCATGACCGGGAGATGCCGGATGCGGCCCAGGGTCATCTTGCGCATCGCTTCCTCGACGGTCATGTCCGGATGCGCCAGGTGGACCGCTCTTGTCATGAGCTGACCCGCCGTCATTTCCAGCGTGCGGGCGCCGTTGGTGGCCAGGCTGCGGACGATGTCGCGTTCGCTGACGATGCCGAGAACCTGCTCGGCCCGGTCCATGACCAGAACCGCGCCGATCCGGTGCTCCGTCAGCTTCGCGGCGACCTGGGGCACGGTCGCCGTCGGGTCGATCGTGATGACGGTGTGGCCCTTGTGCTTCAGAATGGCGGCGATTGTCATGGTTCGTCCTCCTTCGTTTAAGGCGAACGCGAAGCCGATGATCCGATTTTCGAAGAGATGGCGAGGCTCGGATCCCGGCCCGCGCGGTCCTGGTTGCTGAAACCTTACACGTCTGGGTTGATCCACCGCAACATGTTCCCGTGCGGTGCAGCATGGCGAGCTTTGCGCTGGTCGCGCGACATGGCGAAACGGCTCGACCCGTGCCATCTTTACGCAACCATGAACTTTCGATCCCTTTACGGTCATGGGTTCGCGCGCGTCGCCGCATGCACGACGCGCACCACTTTGGCCGACCCCTCCGCGAATGCCGCCACGATCCTGGAGATGGCTCGGACCTGCCATGCGCGGGGCGTGGCGCTGGCGGTGTTTCCGGAACTCGGTCTGTCCGGTTACGCGATCAGCGATTTGTTGCAGCAGAGCGCGCTGTTGGACGCCGTGGAGGTGGCGGTCGATAGCCTCGTCGCTGAATCCGTGTCGTTGCTGCCGCTGCTGTTGGTGGGGGCGCCGCTTCGCCACATGGGCGCGCTGTATAACTGTGCCCTCGCCATTCATCGCGGCCGGTTGCTGGGTGTGGTGCCGAAAATTCATTTGCCGAATTATCGCGAGTTCTATGAGACCAGGCATTTCGTGAGCGGGGATGGGCAGGTGGGCGGAACGATCGTGGTCGGCGCGCATACCGTTCCGTTCGGCACCGATTTGCTGTTCGCCGCCGAGGATCGCCGCGATTTCGTTGTCCACGCGGAAATTTGCGAGGACATCTGGGTCCCTAATCCGCCAAGCGGCGAGGCGGCGGTGGCGGGCGCGACCGTGCTGGCCAATCTGTCGGCCAGCAACATCACCATCGGCAAGGCCGAGACGCGGCGGTTGTTGTGCCAATCGCAATCGGCGCGCTGCCTCGCCGCTTATCTTTACGCGGCCGCCGGCGCGGGTGAGTCGACGACGGATCTGGCCTGGGACGGTCAGGCCTCGGTGTTCGAGAACGGCGTCGTGCTGGCGGAAACGGAACGATTCCCTGGTGAAGGTCAAGCGGCGGTCGCCGATATCGACCTCGACCTGCTGCGGCAGGAACGGTTGCAGATGGGTTCGTTCGACACCAACCGGCGGCGAGTGACGCGCCAAGGGGGAATGGCGTGGCGGACTGTCGGTTTCCGGATCGATCCGCCAACGGAGGATCTGGGGCTGCGGCGGCGGATCGAGCGGTTTCCGTTCGTGCCCTCGGATGTCACGCGGTTGGAGCAAGATTGTTACGAAGCCTATAACATTCAGGTCTCCGGCCTGGCGCAGCGGCTGCGCGCGACGGGGATACAACGAGTTGTCATTGGCGTCTCTGGTGGGCTTGATTCCACGCAGGCGTTGATTGTTTGCGCGCAGGCATTCGACCTGCTGGGGCTGCCGCGAACCGGTATTCACGCCTATACGATGCCCGGGTTCGCGACCTCGGATCATACGAAAAATAACGCTTTCGCACTGATGCGGTCGTTGGGTACAACGTATTCCGAGCTGGATATCCGGCCGGCCGCGTCGCAGATGCTGAAGGATATCGGGCATCCGTTCTCGGACGCAAAACCAGTGTATGACATCACGTTTGAGAATGTGCAGGCCGGTTTGCGCACCGATTTTCTGTTTCGTTTGGCGAACCAGAATAACGGGATCGTGATCGGCACCGGGGATTTGTCCGAACTGGCGCTCGGCTGGTGCACGTATGGCGTCGGCGATCAAATGGCGCATTACAACGTCAACGCGGGCGTGCCGAAAACGCTGATCCAGCATTTGATTCGTTGGACGATCGGCACCAGGAAGTTCCCGGACCCGGTCCTGAAGACCCTGGACGCGATCCTGTTGACGGAAATCTCACCGGAGTTGATCCCGGCGGGCGAGGGCGAAACGCCGCAAAGTACCGAAGCGACAATCGGACCTTATGCGCTGCAGGACTTCACGCTGTTTTATATTCTGCGTTATGGCTTTCTCCCGTCCAAGATTGCCTTCATGGCGTTGCACACGTGGCAAGATGCGTCGCGCGGCGTATGGCCGCCGCATTTCCGGGCGGATCAACGGAAGGCGTACGATTTGGCGACCATCCGGCACTGGATGGATGTGTTTCTGCGCCGCTTCTTCGCCTTCAGCCAGTTCAAGCGCAGCGCGATGCCGAACGGGCCGAAGGTGTCCGCGGGCGGCTCGCTGTCCCCGCGAGGGGATTGGCGGGCGCCGTCGGATGGCAACGCGACGGTTTGGCTCGCTGACCTGGAGAACGTCCCGCGCGGCTGATGTGGTGATCGCGCCGGCATTTGGCGCTGCCTAATTTGTAGCCATTTCCAAGTGATGAATTGAGCGCCAATTGGAGCGGCAATCGCCCGGATCGAAGCATAATCGTCCGCGATATCAAGGCGATGGTGACGAAATATGCGCCATGTTTACGTTGGCACGGTGTTTGCTGGGCTGGTCATGGACCCGCCAACGGGGACGTCACCGATACCAAACCAACAGGGACAGGCAGCATGAACCCGATCCAACCCAAGCTTTCCCGCCGAGGCCTCGGACGACTGGGCGCCGCGGCTGCGACTGTCGCGGCGATGGGCGCCGCGAAAGCGGTCACCTCGCCGGCGATCGCGCAGTCCGCCGGGCCAATCAAGGTGGGCATTCTCCATTCGCTTTCGGGGACCATGGCGATCAGCGAGACCACGC
>PLSZ01000169.1 GCA_003164305.1 Acetobacteraceae bacterium | reverse complement strand
AGCCGGCGACGATCATGATCATCTTTTGCGTCGCGCTGATCGCGGGATCCACGCAGCTTTCGACCATCGCCGATCACATGGCCACCGGAGAGGTCGGCCTGCGGGTGTCGCTGGCGCTGGCGATGATCGCGCTGATCATCGTGGCGCTGGCCGAGAACGCGCGCATCCCGGTGGACAATCCCGCGACCCATCTGGAACTGACCATGGTGCATGAGGCGATGGTGCTGGAATATTCCGGCCGGCATCTGGCGATGATCGATCTCGCCGCGTTTCTGAAACTGTTGCTTTACGTGTCGCTGATCGGGTGCCTGTTCTTTCCGTTCGGCATCGCTCAGGGCGGTGAGGGACCGGAGCGATATTTGCTTGGGTTGGGCCTGTACCTGGTGAAATTGCTGGTCGGTGGCGTGTTGTTGGGGGTGTTCGAGATGTCGATCGCCAAGATGCGCGTGTTCCGCGTGCCGAATTTCCTCGGCGCGGCGTTCATGCTCGGGCTTCTGGGCGTGCTGTTGCTGTTCGTCTCGCGGGGCATGTGATGACCGGCATCGACTTCGACATCGCGCATATGCTGGCCGGCTTTCTGGTGCTGCTGAGTTTCCTCATGCTCTACCAGGTGCGGTTGTTGCCGTTGTTGAACGTGCTCGCCGCGCACGCGTTCGTGCTGTCGCTGTCGGTGGCCTGGCAGGCGTACATCCAGCACGCGCCGCATCTTTACATCACCGCCGGCATCGCTTTGGTCTTCAAAGCCATCCTCGTGCCATGGGCGTTGCGTCGCATGGTGATCCGCATGGGCATCCACCGGGAAATCGAAACGGTCTTCAGCATCGGACTGACCATGCTCGCCGGGATGGCGTTGGTGGCGCTGTCGCTGGAGGTGATGTTGCCGCTGACCGCCAAAGCCGAGCCCGTGGTGCGTGAGGATATCGCCCTCGCGCTTTCGGTCGTGCTGATCGGCCTTCTGGTGATGGTGACGCGGCGCAACGCGGTGAGCCAGGTCGTCGGCTTCATGTCGCTGGAAAACGGCATCAACCTCGCCGCGACCGGAGCGCGGGGCATGCCGTTGGTGGTGGAGATCAGCGTGGCGTTCTCGGTCTTGATCGCCTTTATCGTCATCGGCATTTTCTTGTTCCGTATTCGTGAGCGGTTCGACACCGTCGATGTCGGCGCGCTGGACGAGTTCCGCGGTGGGCAACGATGAACGATCTTCTGGTCCTGTTGCCGCCATGGTTCGATCCGATTCTGGGTGTGCTGATCATTCCGCTGGTCGCGGCCGCGATCCTCGCGTTGCTGCCGGGCTATCGGATCTCCGCGTTGCTTAATATCGCCGCTTCGTTCGGATCGCTGGCTTGCGCCGTCACCCTGCTGTTCCAGCGGCCGCCATCGCATGAATTGCTGTTTATCGACGACTTCAACATCGTGTTCATTCTGCTGAACACCTTCATCGGGTTCACCACGAGCGCGTTCAGCGCCAGCTATATCGCGCATGAGTTGGAGATCGGCCGCCTGACCGCGGGGCATTTGCGGTTCTACCACGCGATGTTTCAGTTGATGCTGTTCGGCATGAACCTCGCGCTGCTCGCCAACAACATCGGCCTGATGTGGGTCGCGGTGGAGTTGGCGACGCTGACCACCGTGCTGATGGTCGGGATCTACCGCACGCATGAAGCGCTGGAAGCCGCGTGGAAATATTTCATTCTCGGATCGGTCGGCATCGCGCTGGCGCTGTTCGGCACGATCCTGGTCTACCTCGCCGCGCGTCCGGTGATCGGTGAGGGCATGGACGCGATGGTCTGGACCGTGCTGGTCGAGCGCGCGCACGAGTTCGATCCGTCGTTGCTGAACATCGCGTTCATTTTTCTGTTGTTGGGCTACGGCACCAAAGTCGGTCTGGCCCCGTTACATGCGTGGCTGCCCGACGCACACGCCGAGGGTCCGACGCCGATCTCCGCCGTGTTGTCCGGGTTGCTGCTGAACGTCGCGCTGTACGCTTTGCTCCGCTTCAAGATGCTGATCGCGGCGAACGCGTTGGCGATCGCGCCGGGCCCGCTGTTGATCGGCCTTGGTTTGCTGTCGTTGATTTTCGCCGGCTTCATGTTGTACCGGCGCCGCGACATCAAGCGAATGTTTGCTTATTCCTCCATCGAGCACATGGGAATCATCGTGTTCGCTTTCGGCATGGCCGGACCGTTGGGCAATCTCGCGGGATTGTTGCAAATGACGATGCACAGCCTGACGAAGTCGGCGATCTTCTTCACGGTCGGGCATGTGGCGCAGGTGAAGGGATCGCAACGGCTGGCGGATATGGGCGGGTTGACGACGTCACATCCGTTCCTCGGTTGGCTGCTGGTCGCGGGAGTCGCGGCAATCGTGGGTCTACCGCCGTTCGGGGTCTTCACCAGTGAGTTCCTGGTGGTAACAACAACCTTCGCGCGGGAACCCGTGCTGGCCGTGGTGTTCATCTTCGGCTTGCTGCTGGCGTTCGGGGCGTTGTGGCTGCGCCTGACGGAGGTCGCGTTCGGAGAAGTCAAAGGTCCCACGCCGCCGGTGCGCGCCTCCTATCTGCCGGTCATCGCGCATTTATCGCTGGTTCTGGCCGCCGGAATTTGGCTGCCACCGCCTTTGGTCGCGTGGTTTCAGCATGTCGCGGCGTTGCTCGGATGACCAATCTCGAAGCCCTGTTGAACGCGGGACGGCGGATGCTGGCGCAGCGGCCGGTGCCGCGCGCGCAGGTACGCGAGGACATCTGGCATCAGGCGATCGCGCAGCTCGCGGCCGGTGCGCTGACGCTGTTGAGCGTCTGGGGCGACGCCGGCTGCGTCCACATGGCGCTGCTGGAGCCTGAAGACTCGGCGATCGGCGTGCTGACGCTGCCGTGCCCGGACGGACGCTACCCGTCGATCGCGCGGACGCATCCGCCGGCGATCCGGCTTGAACGCGCGATCCACGATTTGTTCGGTTACGTGCCGGAAGGTTTGCCGGATACCCGGCCCTGGCTGGATCATCGCGACGGCACCAACTACGCGTTCTTGGCGGTCGATGGGGTCGGTCTGCACCAGATCCCCGTCGGCCCCGTCCATGCCGGGATCATCGAACCGGGCCATTTTCGCTTCACCTGCGACGGTGAGACGGTTGTTCGCCTGGAGCAACGTCTTGGCTACGTTCACAAAGGCGTCGATGCGTTGTTTGGCGGCCAACCGGTGGAACAAGCCGCCCGACTGGCCTGCCGCGTGTCGGGCGACAGCACCGTGGCGCTCGGCCTTGGGTTCGCCCGGGCGGTGGAAGCCGCTCTGGGCGTCAGTCCGCCGCCACGCGCCGTTTGGCTGCGCGCCCTGATGGCGGAGATGGAACGGATCGCCAATCACCTCGGCGATTTTGGCGCCATCTGCAACGATGCGTCGTTCACGATCATTCTGTCGCATTGCGCGGTATTGCGGGAGCGGATGTTGCGAGCCGCCGATGCCGCGTTCGGTCATCGGTTGATGATGGACCGCATCGTTCCGGGCGGCGTGGCCGTGGACCTGGACGCTCAGAACATGGCCGCGATCGGGGGACTGGTCAGCGAGGTCCGGGAGAAATTCGCGGCGGTGGCAAAGTTGTACGACCAGGCGGCATCGTTGCAGGATCGGACTGTCACCACCGGCGTTCTGAAACCCGAACTCGCGCGGCAATTTGGCGCGGGAGGCTTTGTCGGCCGCGCCTCCGGCCGCGCGTTCGATGCCCGCAAGCATCCCGGATACGAGCCGTACGACGCGCTGACGTTCGAGGTTCCGGTTCGTGAGGATGGCGACGTCAACGCCCGCGCCTGGATCCGCGCGCTGGAAATCACCGAAAGCCTGGGTCTGATCGAACAGATCCTGCACGGATCGCCGGAGGGTGAGATATCGGTTCAGGTGCCGCGCGGGTCCGGCGAAGCGTTGACCCTGACGGAGGCATTCCGCGGCGATGTGTTGATCTGGCTGCGTATCAATGAGGGCTTCGTCGAACGTTGCCATATCCGCGACGCCTCGTGGTTCCAGTGGCCGCTGCTGGAGGTGGTGATCGAAGGCAACATCGTCGCCGACTTTCCGCTGTGCAACAAAAGCTTCAATTGTTCGTACTCGGGGCACGATTTGTGAAAATTCCAGTTTGTATCGACAACGGTTCATTTAGCCCGGCACGGCTGGATTCGTCGATGGTCAGCAAGATTCTTACCACGGAGAACACCGAGGACCACGGAGGACCACGGAGGTTCCTCGCGCCGGCGCATACCGCGTCCACTCATGCCTTAGAATCGACCAAACTTAACCGGGTCGCGCGGACCGCCGGTTGTCCGGTCCCTCCGTGGCCCTCCGTGGTCCTCGGTGTTCTCCGTGGTAAAACCTTACGGCGTCAATCGAGCACTGCACCCCCCGTATCGAGGCACATGGCGAAGCACCAGGCCGGCCCGCCAACGACCGACCAATCCACCCGGCGAAAAGGCCCCGCGCCATGCTGAGGTTTCTACGTGAAGGTCTGCGCCGCCCGTTGACCGAGCCGCGCCCGTCCGCGGATCCGGCCATCGCCGCGCTCGCCGCCAGTCTCAACGAAACGGCGCAACGCCGGCTTGGGCACAGTCTGTCAATCCGCCAGGTCGATGCCGGATCCTGCAACGGCTGCGAGCTGGAAATCCACGCGCTGAACAACGCGTTTTACGACATCGAACGGTTTGGCATCCATTTCGTCGCCTCGCCGCGCCACGCCGACGTGCTGCTGGTCACCGGCCCGGTAACGCGCAACATGCGAGAGGCGCTGGAACGCACCTGGCGCGCGACGCCCGACCCGAAATGGGTGGTCGCGGTCGGCGATTGCGGCGCCGACGGCGGCATATTCGCGGCGAGCCCCGCGGTGGTCGGGGGCGTGTCCGCCGTGGTGCCGGTCGATCTCGTGATCCGCGGCTGTCCGCCGTCGCCCGCTCAACTGCTGGCGGGCCTGTTGGCGCTGTTCAAGGAACCCGCCGCCGCCGCCGCGCCACGCCCAGACCAAACAAGGCCGCGCCCATAACCGCCAGCGAGCGCGGCTCGGGGACGTACTGCGGCGGCAGGCCATCGCCGGCATACACGAGCACGTCGATGCCGTCGCACGAGGTGTCCGCGTTGCCGTTGGTGCAGGTCTGCTGATAATCGTCTCCGGGCGGCACGAAGTTGTTCGCGTTGAGCTCGGCCAGGAAGAACCCGATGCTGTATGTGTCGCCGGGCGTGGTGGCGAAGGTCTGGTCGATCCCGTCATAGCCGCCGGTCGCGCCATCCTCCCAGAAGAAGTCGCCGCTGTAGGCCGTGAGCAGATCCGTGCCGGTCGCGCTCTCCGACCCGAGAAAGCCGATCCCGTTCTGCGCGAAATAGGTCCAGCCGGGGGCACCGCCGCCTGACTCCGTTGGCGCGCCTTCCTCGAAACCGCCGTTTGCCAGCAGGTTGGCGCTCGGCGTGGTGACGTCGAACACGGAGACGTCGTCGAAGGCGAAGAAGCCGGGGTCGTGGCGGAACACGAACGTGACCGTCGATGTGACGGTCGAGGCCACGAACGACGCGGTGTACGGCGTGTAGGCTGTATAGATTGGCGTCCCGGCCAGATCGAGGACCAGCAGCCCGGACGCCGGCGGCGGCAAATTCTGCGCGCTTGCGTGGCCCGCGACGCTAAGCGCGACCGCCGCTGTCAGAGCAACCTTCCATGCGACGTGCATCCGCGGAGCCTCCAATAAATGCTGTCTGTCTTGTAACCTACTTATGATTGTATGTCAAACAATTATGCATCTTAATAGGGAATTACTTTATGTTAATACATCTTATACGGGAGGCGCCGACGCGGTGACGGTTGAGTCGCATCAAGGGCGGCCATCCTGTTTCGGGCAGCGTTAACAGTTCGTTCATCTTTTGGGCGCCTTCTTCCCGCACGAGATCCGCCGGAGCCCGAGATATCGCCGCGCGGCACTGACGAGACGCACGCCATTCGATGCGTCAATCACCGGACCGAGGCAGCCATGCCCGCGCATGACCGAGGCACATCCCATGGACGCTCGCCGGGGATCCGTCTGACACTGGCGTTTCGTGATCTCGTCGCGGGTCTGAGGCGCGGCAGAACCGCGAGCATCGCGCTGCTCGGGGCCGCCGTCATCGGCATGCTGGGCGGCATGGCGGCGGTCGCCGTCGATCTCGGCGCGGCTTATCTCGCGAAAGTGTCCAATCAGCGCGTCGCCGACGCCGCCGCTTATGCTGGGGCGCTCGCTTACAACAGCAGCGGTTCCGCCATCGCGATGAGCGCGGCCGCCGGCAATCTCGCCACGCTGAATGGCCTCCCGGCCGGCGCGATCGCCGCCACGTTGGTCGCCTCGCCCAGTGGAGATGGGAATAGCGCGGTGATGGTGATCGCATCGACGGCGTCGCCGCTGTATCTGGCGCTGATCTTTCAGAGCAACCCGACACTTTTGGTGTCCGCGACCGCCTATGCCGAGGTCAAACCGAACCCGTCGGCCTGCATCATCTCGCTGTTGCCGAAATCCACCGGGGTCACGCTCAGCGGCGCCGCCGCGCTGACCGCCGCCAACTGCTCGGTCGCCTCCAACACCACCGTGACTGTGCCGTGCGGGACGTCGATCACCACCAAAGCGGTCGACTACAACTCCGTCGGCGCACCGAGCCAGCCGTGCGGTGGCATCCAGCCGCCCGCCGGAACCGGGGCGGTGAATATCGTCAAGGTCGCCACGGTGGATCCTCTGGCGAGCAACGCGGACGTGGCGGCCGCGTTCACCCATTTGACCGCCGTCGCCAGCCTGACCGGGCCGTCCGGTCCCGGCGCGCCAACGGTCACGGTCGGCAGCGACCTCGCCTTTGGTTACACGAACAGCGCGAGCCAACCGCCGCGCAGCGTGCTGACCGCCGCCGGTTGCTCCGGAAGCTTCGCCGGATCGACATGGACGGTCACCTGCCCGTCAGGCGGAACCTATCACTTCGGCAACATCTCGCTGTCCGGTGGCATCACACTGAGCTTCGCGACCGGTGGTTCCGCCACGAACACCTACGACTTCAGCGGTACCATCAACGTGAACGGCGCCGGCGCCAGCTTCGGACCCGGCACCTACAGCGTGATGGGCGGCATCACCACCGGCGGCGGCACGGCCGTGAGCTTCGGCAACGGTAACTACAACATTGGCGGCGCGATCAACGTCGGTGGCTCCAGCGCGAGCTTCGGCACTGGCACCTACAACGTCACGGGAGGCATCGTCACCGGCGGCGGCTCGACCACGACATTCGGCGCGGGAACGTATCAGATCGGCAAGGGGACCGTGAGTTGCTCGGGCTCTTTCTACAGCGTTTGCAACACCGGCGCGTCGCTGGTGTTCGGCGCCGGCGGCTTCACGATCGCCGGCGGGATATGCAACTGCTCCAGCGGCACGCTCAGCTTGGGCGCGGGCAGCGCCGCCAACAGCTTCAACATCGGCGCCGGGAGCGCCGGCTATGCCCTGTCTGTCACCGGCACGGTCACTTTGGGCGACATGACCAGCGGGACATTCCAGAGCGTTGGAAACATTTCCACCGCCGGCGGCAGCACGCTCACGTTGAGCGCGGCTTCGGCGCATGACCTGAACGGGGCGTTCAGCCTGGCCGGCAGCGCGACGCTTGGCGCCGGCACCTGGACGATCGCGGGAAACGTCGCGTTTGGCGGCGGCGGAGGCGGCGGCAGCGTGACCGGCACCGCCCTCAGCATCATCACGTCGGGATCGTTCAGCGTCGCCGCGGGCTACGCGAACGTCACGCTCACGGCGCCCGCGTCGGGTCCGCTGCAGGGTCTGCTGGTTGCCAGCAAAAACGCCGGGGGAGCCAGTTTCTCGGAGGGAGCCAGCGGCAATTCGCTGGCCGGCACGCTGTATTTCCCCATCGCGCCGATCACGCTCAGCGGCGCCGGCCGGGTCGGCGGGGGCGGGCAATGCCTGGAACTGATTGGCTCCGCCGTCACCCTCTCCGGCGGATCGGCCGCCGCGTCCAGTTGTTCCGGACTGGCCGGCGGCGCCCCCAACGGTACGGTTGCGCTTGTGCAGTGAGGCCGCGCCATTACCGCGTCATCATCACCGGGATCGTCGCGGTCTCCAGCACGTGCCTTGTCACGCCGCCCAAAATCAACTGCCGCAGTCTTGAGTGCGAATAAGCCCCCATCGACAGCAGATCGCAGCCGAACTGACGCGAGGCCTCCATCAAGCCGGCGCCGACCGAATTGCGAATGGACGGGAACATCACGATATCCGCGTTGATCCCGTGCAGCGCGAGATACGCGGCAAGTTCCGGAGCGCCTGGTCCGCGGCGCTGGTAGCCATCGGCCGAGAGGATGCGCACCGCCTCGGCCTGCTTCATCCAGGGTATCGCCGAAAGCGCCGACTCCGCTGATTCCGCCGTGCCGTTCCAGGCGAGGCAGACGCGTTTGCCGATCGTTTCCACCGGCTTCTGCGGCGCGATCATCACCGGCCGCCCCGAATCGAACAGCACGGCGTGCAGCGCGTCGGACGAGGACACGTCCTCCCCGGCGTCGGGATGCGGCACGACGGTCAGATCGGCCAGCCGCGCCTGTTGCGCGACGATATCTTCCTCGCGCCCCGTCACGGCGGCGAAACTGGCGGTGGCGTGATCCAACCCTGGATGGGCCTCGCGGACAACGACGTTCTGGCGGGCAACGAAACGCTCGAACATCGATCGCACGGCATGGGCCCGGTCGCTGCTCTCCTTCTCCGTCGCCGACATCATTTCTTCGATCATCGCGCCCGACAGGCCTTCGCCGGCGAGCGGCGCCACGTCTCGGCTATCGACCCGAACGTGCAGCGCGGTGACATGCGCCTTCCACTGATTGGCGATCACCAACGCGGTGGTCAGCGCGGCTTCGCCCGCGGCGGTGCCGGTCAGCGGCAGCAGAATCTTGCGGATGGCCATGGTCCGGTCCCTTTCCCTGTGTCTCGGGATGGCCCCGAGTTGGGTGCAACTCTGCATTGCGTTCGAGTCAGAACACAATATGGGATTAAGCGTTGCGTTTCGCCAGGGCCAGCACCGCGTCACGCGCGGCCGTCGCATCGGTGGCATCGATCGCCCGCCACGCCCCCGGACCAGGATCATTCCGGGCCGCGGAACGCAGTACATCGACGGTCGCGTCGGAGGCATCTCCGGTTCGCGCGCCGATGCGTTGTTCCAGAACATCGCGCGGCGCGGTCAGCCAGATGCCTATGAACGGAACGTTTGCCTGGCGCGCGGCGGTCTCGATCATCGATCGGTGGGCGGGGTCCATGAAGGTCGCATCGGCGATCACCGCGTGGCCGCCGCGCGCCGCGAGGTTCGCCAGGCTGGCCAGTTCGCGGAAGACCGCGGTGCTTTTCTCCTCGGTGTAGGCGGATGGCGGCAGGCGGCGTTCTGGCTCGACATCGTGCTGGCGCTTCCGGATTTCATCGCTGCGCAGCACCAGGGCTCCGGGCGCGGCGCCCAGACGCGGAGCGACCGCGCGGGCAACGGTCGTTTTTCCTGTCCCGGGCAACCCACCGATCGCGATCATGATCGGCGCGGGCGGGCTCAGAAACCGGGCGGCGTCGGCCAGATACGTATCGACGCGATCGGCATGGCCCGACCGCGCCTCCACATGCGCGCGGACCATGGCGCGCATCGACAAAAACCCCGGCAATCCGCCGGCGAGATCGGCATCGCCGGTTCGCGCGACGTAGCGGTTCAGCACCCGGTTGGCGGCGGGCCGATCGACGCGATGCTCCAGGTCCATCAGCAGAAACGCCAGATCGTAGGCGACGTCGATCGTCGCCAGCGCCTCGTCGAATTCCAGCGCGTCGAACAGCACCGGCCGGCCGCGCCAGAGACACAGATTGCCCAGATGGAGATCGCCATGGCAGCGGCGGACGAAGCCGGCGGCGGCGCGGGCGGCGCGCCATGCGGCATGGGCGGTCAGCCAGGCCAACATCGCGTCGCGCCAGGCGGTGACCTCGGGGTCAGGCAATGCCGCTTCGATCGCCGATGCGACATTGCCGCGGGTGATCGCCTCCATGTCCGGGCGAACGCCGGGGACTGGCGGCAACGACATGTGCCAGGCGGCGACGGCATCGGCGATCTGATCCAGCAAGCTCGGCGGCAGACCGGAGCTGGCCGCACGGACATCCAGAAAGTCGTCCGGTGGAACACGCGCCATGCGAACGACCCAATCGACGATTTCCCCGGCGCCGCCAAAGCCGAGAGTGCCGTCGCCTCGGCAGACGATCGGCACGACGTCGCGATAAAGACCGGGGGCGGCGGGCGCGTTCAGGGCAAGTTCCCGATCGCAGAAATGATGGCGGGCTTCGAGGCTGGTGAAGTCCAGAAACGGCAGCCGCACCGCTTTCTTCAACTTCCAGACCATGTCAGGGCCGAGAAAAAGCCAGGAGATGTGGGTCTGCATGGGCGCGGCGCCGGCTTGCCGTGTCAGGAACGCGACCGTGCCGGCCTGGTCGGTCGCCGCCTCTTCGGTTACAGCCATCCTCCAGTCCCCTATCGCCGTGGTTCGGGCGGCCCACGCCAGTTCGTTGGGGGCAGCGAGCCCCATAAGCATCAGGATTGAGTACCGGGAGAGGTCGAAGTGCCCCACCGCCGTCATGCTCGGGCTCGACCCGAGCATCCGTGGAAGCGCCCCTGCGTGGAAACCTGGGCATGGTGCGTGTTGCGAATGATCCTCGGGTCGAGCCCGAGGATGACGATGAAGNNATGGTGCGGTCATGCAGGCGGAACGGCATATTCCGCCAGAACTCGAAGCGCTCCGGCAGCACGCGATAGCCGGACCAGTGCGGCGGGCGAGGGATGTCCTCGCCGGGGTATTTTTCTTCGAAATGGGCGAGACGGCGCTCCAGTTCGGCGCGTTCGGACAGCGGGCGTGATTGGTCGGATGCCCAGGCGCCGAGGCGTGAGATGCGCGGGCGGCTGGCGTAATAGGCGTCGGCTTCGGCGGTGGTGACTGGTTCGACGCGGCCCTCCACGCGGATCTGCCGGCCCAGTGATTTCCAGTAAAAAAGCAGGAAAACCAAGTTATTGGCGGCAAGTTCGTTGCCTTTGCGGCTCTGCGTGTTGGTGTAGAAAACAAACCCGCGCGGATCGACGCCCTTGAGCAGGATCGTGCGGGCCGAGGGCCTGCCGTCCGCCGCCACGGTCACCACGGTCATGGCATTGGGGTCGGACGGTTCGCTGGCCTNNTCATCCAGCGCTGGAACCACGCGAAGGGGTCGGTCTCGGTTTGGTTTGTGTCGGTCATGCGGCGGGGCCCAGTACCTTGAGTCGGTTCGTCGTTAGCAGATGCATCGCGAAGGCGCTGATGCGCGAGCAACGGGAGATTGCGTCGTCGCGGTGCTCCTCGCAATGACCGGGGGCAATGACCGGGGCGATGANNCGGGGCGATGAGCGGGGCGATGACCGGGGCGCGGCGGCCGGGCGCGAGGATAGCCGGAAGGCCCTGGCGCGCGACGTCGGGGCAGGGTACGAAGGGTTGCCGCCCGATCGTGCCTCTTGCCCCAGGTTGGGCCGATGTGTCACGACAGCCAGGTAACCTACTCACGATGCGACGTTTCTCAGAGGACCGACATGGCCGATAGCGCCCCTTCGTCCATATCCCCGTCCACCGATGCCGCCTCCGTTGGCTCCCATGGA
>PLSZ01000634.1 GCA_003164305.1 Acetobacteraceae bacterium | reverse complement strand
CCCGGGTCGAGCCCGGGGCAGGCTCTGGACCCTCGATCCGCTTCGCGGCTCAAGCCCATCAAAGGGCGAGGCCCTTTGAAAACCATCCATTGGTGGGGTCGAGGGGCAGCGCCCCATCGGCATCAGGCTAAGGCCGGCGGAGGCGAAAACCCTCTTCAGTAACGTCATCCTTGGGCTTGACCCGAGGATCTGCCAGCCCAGACGTGTTGTCCGACTTCTGACTTCCTTGGCGGGTCGAGAGATTCTCGGGTCGAGCCCGAGGGTGACAGGGAGAGGCGAACAATTTTGTCCCCGGTGCCTTATCCTGATGCCGATGGGGCAGCACCCTGAGCCTGCCCTCGGGCTTGACCCGATGGGTGGGGTCCGGAGCCTGCCCCGGGCTCGACCCGGGGGCAGAGCCCTGGCGCCTTCCATCCACAACCGAGTGCCCCGATGAGTTCATTGCGTGTACGGAACATGACTCGGCGCTATGGCACCATCGCCGCCGCGTTCGAGGTTTCGTTTGAGGTCCCTTCGGGCGGGACCGTCGCTTTGATCGGCCCAAAGGGTTGCGGCAAAACCACGATCCTGCGCTGCATCGCCGGGTTGGAAACGCCGGACTGGGGCAGCATCGACATCGGCGGCGAGACTGTCTTCGATCGCACCCGCGGTATCGATCTTCCTCCCGAGCGCCGCCAACTGGGTGTGGTGCTGCAATCCTTCGCGGTGTGGCCGCACATGACCGTGGCGGCGAACGTCGCGTTTCCGTTGAAGGTCCGCGGCGTTCCCGTGGGCGAACAACGCGAGCGCGCGGCCAGAATGCTCGACCTGGTGGGGCTGAAAGGTTTCGAGGACCTCCCGGCGCGTTTCATATCGGACGAGCAGCAACATCGCATCGCGTTGGCACGCGCTCTGGTGCATGAGCCGGGACTTGTGCTGTTCGACGAGGCGCTGACAAATCTCGACTTTCGCCTGCGTCCGAGGCTGCGTGGCGAACTTCGTACGCTGCGGGAGCGTCTGGGCGTCACCGCGATTTATGTCACGCACGACCAGACCGAGGCGTTCGCGCTCGCCGACGAGATCATCCTGATGAACCATGGCGCAATCGAAACGAAAGGCCCCGCGCGCGAGGTGTTCCGGCGTCCGCGCAGTGCCTTCGCCGCGCGGTTCTTCGGCATGAACGTTCTGGAGGGGCGGCTGGTGGGCCCCTCGGTGGACAGTCGTTATCTGGAGGTTGAACTCAGCGAGCGCCTGGTCGTTCGGGGCGTTCCGGCACCCGATCTGGAGTTTACGGAAGGCGGCCGTGTGCTCGCGTGCATTCGCAAGGACGCGGTGCGTATTTCGCGGCCTCGCGGCGCGGAGGATGCGCCAGGGGTGATCGTCGCGGCGTCCTTCCTGGGGGCCGAGGAGGAATATCTGGTCGACATCGCGGGCGTTCGTATCGAAGCGGTGGGGCCGGCGGCGGGTTTGGCCAAAGGCGACAAAGTACGGGTGATGATGACACCCGAGGAATGGGTGTTCGTGCGTTAAGCTGCTTCAGTCCCGAGAGACGTCAAATGCTTCCACATGAACAGCGTCGAATCATAAGTGCCGTCCTTCTTCAGCGAATACCCCGGGATCGTTCCCAGGTCGATCCAGCCCATCGAGCGATACAGCCCGTCGGCGCGATCCCCCGCCCGCGTATCCAAGGTCAGCAATGGCCGTCCGACGCGTAACGCCTCAAGCTCCAATCGCGCCATCAATTGCCGAGCCAGGCCGTGCCGCCGACCGCTCGGATGCACCAGCAGTTTCGCCACATCCGCGCGATGTTGTTGGTTTTGTGGGGAAGCCAGCGCCAGCGTCACCGTGCCCACCAGCACGCCAACGGCCCAACCGGCCAGCAACACTTTCCGCCCGGAGGCCACGTCGCGGGCGGTGTCTCGCCAGAACGCCCGTGCCAACTCGGGCGCCAAGGGCGGCAGGAATGAAACGCCCGCGCCCTCTTCGACGCAAGCGATCAGGATTTCCGACAACCGAGGGATCGCCGACTCCGCGGCGGCGGCATCCAACACCTCGACGCCGTTCACCGGCTTGCCGAATTCGTATTCCAGCGAGTTGGAGATATCCGCCAGCACGCGCATCGGCCCGGAGCGCACATAGGATCGCTTCTCATAGAACCGGTGCGCACGGTCGAACCGCGTGTCGCTCCACAGCCTCAACCGGGTCGCCCCGGCCGCCAGGGCATGCGCCTCCGCCGTGTCGAGCAACCGATGCCCCAACCCAGCTCCATGCAGCGTGGGCTGGACGTAGACCCGGCAAATCTCCCAGGCGCCGTCGGCCAGCGGACGCGTGGCGATCATCCCGACGATCTCGCCCGCGTCCTCGGCGGCCCACAGCGCGCCACCCACGCCGGCATAGTATGAGGCCAGCGCGCGGTATTCCGGCATCTCCGCGTCCACATCCATGCGGATGCCCGGGTACTGCGACCAGCACGCCCAGGTGAGAGCGATGAAACCGGCGGCGTCGGAGTCGAGGCCGGGCCGGAGGGTCGCGCTCAGTGCAGGCCTTCGCAGAACGTCTGGATGCGCCGCAGGCCTTCCACCAGATCGTCGTCGGCGGTCGCCGTGCTGATTCGCAGATACGGGCTCATGTGATAGGCCGCGCCATGCACCGTCGCGACGTATTGCTCCTCCAGCAGGGCGAGGCAGACGTCCTCATCGGTGTTCAGCAACCGGCCGCCCGCGGTGGTCTTGCCCAGACAGCCGGCGACGTTGGGGAACACGTAGAACGCGCCCTCGGGCGAGTGGCAACTGATCCCCGGAGATTGGTTCAGCATCTTCACCGCGATGTCGCGACGGCGCTTGTAGGCGACGCTCTGCTCCCGCGCGCCGTCCTGCGGCCCGTTCAGCGCGGCGACCGCGGCGGCCATGCCGACGGTGGAGATACCGGCCGTCGCCTGACCCTGCATGTTGACCATCGCCTTGACCAACGCCTTCGGTCCGGCCGCGAAACCAATGCGCCATCCCGTCATCGCATAGGT
>PLSZ01000517.1 GCA_003164305.1 Acetobacteraceae bacterium | reverse complement strand
GCCACGCACGTGCAATTCGTAAAGGATCGTCCGTGGCCAGGGGGTGAGCAATGAGGCCGCGCGAGCCGTGCCGCACGAGCCCAGTACGATGCCCTTGGGGACGAATGGCGCGCTGTCGAAATCGTCCGGGCGCGGCGCATCCTTGGGCGCGTCGCGATCATGGCCGAACATCGAGGAATGCAGCGCGAACGGACGGTCGATCGCTTTCGCGTAGGGATCGACCAATAATTTGGCGGCGTTAAATCGATGTCCCTCATCCGGGAGCCATGGGCCGTGCGCTCTCAAACCGTAGCGCGCGCCAATGGCGACATCCGGGATGTGCCCGTGAAACACGTCACCGGTCCGGCCGCGCAGAGGCACGCGACGGACTTCACGCTCCCCGTCGAACAGACAAAACTCGATCGCGCTGGCATGGGCGGAGAATACCGCGACATTCACACCGTCGCCGCGAAGGCTCACGCCCAAAGGCTCGGGATCGCCGGCCGACGCTCGGGTCATTCGGAAGCGCTCATCGAGCAGGTTTCCGGGGCGGCGGTTCACGCGACGTCACGCCCGGGCTTCCACCAGCTCGCGAAACAGCGAGGCATAGTCGCGCGCCGGACCTCGCCAGGAAACGTCGGTCGCCATGCCGTTCATCTGGAGAGTTCGCCAGATTTCGGGCTGGCGATACAGCGTGACCGCGCGCCGCGACGCCATGGCCAGGCCTTCGGCGCTGATCGGCGCGAACTGCACGCCCGTCGCCGCGCCGGCCGCCAGNNGGCTCGAAGCGCGAGGGCACCAGCAGCGCGTCTGCTCCGGCTTGCACGACATGCGCCAAGGCTTCGTCATAGCCGATGACACATCCGATCTGGTCCGGCGCCGCGCCGGCCGCGCGCCGGAACGCGGCCTCCATTTCCGCGTCGCCCGCGCCGACCAGCGCCAATTGCGCGCCGAGTCCCAGTAATACCGGAACGCAGTCCAGCAGCAGGTCGATCCCCTTCTGCCAGGTCAGACGGCTGACGACGCCGAACAGCGGTGCGTCCGCCTGCTGAGCGAGTCCCATCCGCGCCTGCAACTCCATCTTGTTCGCGGCTCGTTTCGCCAGTGAGGCGCGATCGTAGCGCGCGGCGATCAGCCTATCGTGCGCGGGATTCCAGATCGTCGTATCGATCCCGTTCAAAATGCCCGACACGACGCCGGCGCGCGCGCGCAACAGGCCGCCAAAGCCCATGCCCGCTTCCTCGGTCAGGATTTCCGCGGCGTAGGTCGGCGACACCGTCGTGACCCGGTCGGCGAACCACAGGCCCGCCTTCAGGAAGCTGATGCTGCCATGAAACTCCACGCCATCGACCGCGTAAGCCTGAGATGGAAGACCGAGTCGCCCCAGCAATTCCCGAGGCGCCTTTCCGGGAAACGACAAATTATGCACGGTCATTACCGACGGTGGGTGTTTTCCGTCACGATAGTGCAAGTAAGCGGGCAGCAACCCGGTTTGCCAATCATGGGCGTGGATCAGTTTCGGCGTGTAGGTCCGCAACGCGCCTTCAGCGAGATCGGCCGCGACTCGCGCCAACGCCGCGAAACGGATCGGGTTGTCCGGCCAGTCTTGTCCGTCCGGCCCGAGATACGGATTTCCAGGCCGCTCATAGAGGTGCGGGGCATCCAGCACGAGCAGGTCAAGCTCCGCGGCACGTCCGGCCAGCAGCCGCGCCGTGCCGCCGAACAGATCGGTGGCGGTCCAAACAGTCCGGGCGCGATCGAGCGCGCCGATGACTGACGGATAACCGGGGATCAGCGTGCGGACAGCGACCCCGGCCTCGGCCAACGCGCCTGGCAACGCTCCGGTCACGTCGCCCAGGCCACCGGTTTTGATCAGGGGGAAGATCTCCGAGGCAACGGACAGAACGGCCAAAGGCCTCATTCACCAAGCTCGTCGATCATTGTCTGGGTGATCAGGCAGATGCCGTTGGCGGTGCGGCGGAATCGTTTCGTATCAAGCACGGGATCCTCGCCGACGACCAGGCCGGGCGGGATCCGCACGCCGCGCTCGATGATGACATTACGCAAACGTGCCGAATTGCCGATATCGACCTCCGGCAAGATCACCGCGTACGCGACGTCGGCGTAAGAATGGACCCGCACGCCGGTGAACACCAGCGACCGGCGCAGTGTCGCGCCCGAAATGATTGAACCGCCGGCGATGACCGATGAAATCGCCTGGCCGCGACGGCCATCCTCATCGTGGACGAATTTCGCCGGCGCGGTCATTTCTCCATAGGTCCAGATCGGCCAGTCGCGATCGAAAAGGTCCAGATCCGGAACGATATCGGTCAGGTCGATATTGGCCGCGAAGTAAGAATCCAAAGTGCCGGCATCGCGCCAGTAAGGCGCTGACTCGGCCGTGGATCTCACGCAGGATCGCTCGAACGGATGCGCCACCGCCTTCGCGCCGGTCACCAGGCGCGGGATGAGGTCTTTGCCGAAGTCGTGACTGGAATGGGGATCGGCGGCGTCCTCCCTCAGCCGATCGAACAAATAACGCGTGTCGAAGACGTAAATTCCCATGCTGGCGAGCGACACGTCCGGGTTGCCCGGCATGCCGGGAGGGTTCGCCGGTTTCTCCTGAAACGAAAGAATGCGGTCGGAGGCATCGACATGCATGATGCCCAGACCGGTGGCTTCGCTGCGAGGAACCTCCAGGCACCCAACGGTCACGTCGGCGCCGGACTCGACGTGCTGTTGCAGCATTGGCTCGAAGTCCATTTTGTAGACGTGATCACCCGCCAGGATGACGATGTAGCGCGGGTCGTAGCTCTCGATGATATCGATGTTCTGATAAACCGCGTCCGCGGTGCCGAGATACCATTTGTCATCGGCGACGCGCTGGCTGGCCGGCAATATGTCGAAACTTTCGTTGCGCTCCGGCCGAAAGAAATTCCAGCCACGTTGCAGGTGCCGGATCAGGCTGTGGGCTTTGTACTGCGTCGCCACGGCCATGCGGCGGATGCCGGAGTTCAACGCGTTGGAGAGCGCGAAATCGATGATGCGCAGCTTGCCCCCGAAATAGACGGCGGGCTTGGCGCGGCGGTCGGTCAACTCCATGAGCCGGCTGCCGCGGCCGCCCGCGAGCACGTAGGCCATGGCATGGCGGGCCAAAGGGGCGCTGGCGGGCCGGGTCGGGTACATGGCCGTCTCCTTTCTGGCGATGCGCGCGAAGGTCAATCAGCCGCGTAGCGCCGATTTTGCAAGCCCGCGCGTTCGAACATTTTCATTCCCCACCGCACGCTCTTCCACCCGCCAATCGCACGCGCCTGTGCAACCGATCCAGCCTGACCATGATGAAGCGGCCCGCGTCGCTTGTCACCCCGGATCGTACTGGAAGTACAACGTGGCCAACGGCGGCAGGAGGAGTTTCGCGGAAGCCGGCATGCCGTGCGACGGTTGGGCGGACGCCTCCACCGCTCCCAGATTGCCGAGGCCTGAGCCCGCATACACCGACGCGTCGGTATTCAATAATTCGCGCCATCGGCCAGGCAACGGCAGTCCGACCTGGTAATCGTGCCGGACCACCGGGGTGAAATTGCAAACGATCACGACAGGGGCGTCATCCGGGCCGCCACGGCGAAGCCATGCGAGAACCGACTGCGCGGCGTCATCGACGACAATCCATTGAAACCCTTCGGGCTCGCAATCGCGCGCGTGCAGCGCTGGCGTTTCACGATACAGACGATTGAGGTCGCGGACGCATTGCCGCAACCCGGAGTGCAACGGGTCTTCCGCGAGCGCCCAATCCAGTTCGCCAGCGAAGTCCCACTCCCGCAACTGGCCGAACTCCTGACCCATGAACAGCAGCTTCTTGCCAGGATGCGCCCACATGAACGCGTAGTAAGCGCGCCCGGTCGCCACGCGGCACCAGGCGTCGCCGGGAATTCGGCCGAGGATGGAATGCTTCCCATGCACAACCTCATCATGCGACAGCGGCAGAATGAAGTTTTCCGAGAATCCGTAGAGCAAACCAAACGTCAGCTTGTCGTGATGCCAGCGCCGGTGCACCGGATCCTGAGCGATATAGTCGAGCGTATCGTGCATCCAGCCCATGTTCCACTTGAACCCGAAGCCTAACCCGCCCGCGTCGACCGGACGCGAAACCCCCGGCCAATCGGTGGATTCCTCCGCGATCGTCACGGTGCCGGGATGCAAACCATAGCTCAGCGTATTGACCTGACGCAGGAAGCGGACGGAATCCCGGTTTTCGCGGCCGCCGTCCTCATTCGGCACCCATTCGCCGGCACGGCGCGAGTAATCCAGATAGAGCATCGAGGCGACGGCATCGACGCGCAGCCCATCGATATGGAAGCGGTCCAGCCAATAAAGCGCGTTGGCGGCCAGTATGTTGGCGACCTCCCGGCGGCCGAAATCGTAGATCGCTGTATTCCAGTCCGGCTGAAAGCCCTTCCTGGGGTCGGCGTACTCGTACAATGGCGCACCGTCGAACCGTTCCAGGCCGTGGACATCGGTCGGGAAATGCGCCGGTACCCAGTCCAGGATAATCCCAAGTCCCGCCGCGTGCGCCCGGTCGATGAAACGCGCGAAGCCGGCGGGATCGCCAAACCGGCGTGTCGGGGCGAACAGTCCGATCGGCTGATAACCCCAGGAGTCATCGAGCGGATGCTCGCTGATCGGCATCAGTTCAATGTGGGTAAAGCCCAGATCGGCGGCGTAGGGGATCAGCGCCTCGGCGATCCGGTCGTACGACAGGAAGGCACCATTTTCGCCGCGGCGCCAGGAACCGAGGTGAACCTCATAAATCGCCATCGCCCACCGCCGCGGATCGCCATTAACGCGATCACGCATATAGGTTTCGTCGGTCCACGCCAGCGCGTCGGTGCGCGCGACAATCGACGCCGTCGATGGCCGCAATTCGGCCGCGAAGCCAAACGGGTCGGCTTTGAGCGGCTGTAACGAATCATCGGCGGCGACGATCTCGAACTTGTAGACCGCTCCTTCGGCGATGCCCGGCGCGAAGATCTCCCACAGTCCGGAGTCGATGCGCTTCCGCATCGGGTGCCGCCTTCCGTCCCATGCGTTGAAGTCGCCGACCACCGAAACGCGGCGCGCATGCGGCGCCCAAACGGCGAAATGCACGCCATCGACGCCATCCAACGTCATCGGATGGGCGCCAAGACGTTCATAAAGCGCCCGATGCGTGCCTTCGATCAGGAGGTAGTCATCCATCGCTCCGAGCACCGGGCCGAAGCTGAACGGATCGTCGAACTCCCACTCGCCACCCGGATTGGCGGCATGCAACCGATAGCGGCCCAGTACGACATTCCGGGGCAACAGGACCTCAAAGAAGCCGGCCGGATCGCGCGGGATCATTTGAATGTTCATGGCCCCGTCCAAGCCGCGGACGCGCACGGTGGCGGCGCCCGGGACGAGCGCCCGGATGACCTGTCCCTCTTCGGTGGCATGCGGGCCGAGGATCGCGAACGGATCGCCGTGACGGGCACCCACGATGGCGGCGATCTCGGCCTCGCTTGCCTGCCAGGCCGCTGCTGCCACTGCCGTTCCTCCTGCTGCCGGCTTCAGGTCGACAGCTTCACGTTCCACACGTTGTCGCAATATTCGCGGATCGCCCGGTCCGAGGAGAACCAGCCGACGCCCGCCGTATTGAGGATGCTCGAACGCCACCAGGCGGCCTGATCCCGCCACTTCGCGGCCACCTCGCGCTGCGCGGCGGCGTAGGCTTCAAAATCCGCCGAGACCAGAAAATGATCGTGATAGGTGACGACATCGACAAGATCGCGAAAACGGTCCGGTTCCGAGGGCGAGAACAGGCCGGAGCCGATCGCGTCGAGCGCCCGCTGCAACGGCAGCGAGCCCGCGATTGTCTCGCGCGCGTCGATGCCCCGGGCGCGGCGCTGCTCCGCCTCCGCCGCGGTCAGACCGAAGATGAAGATATTTTCCGCGCCCACGCGATCACGGATTTCGATGTTGGCACCGTCGAGCGTGCCAATGGTCAGCGCGCCATTCAGCGCCAGTTTCATGTTGCCGGTGCCCGAAGCCTCCATGCCCGCCGTCGAGATTTGTTCGGACACGTCGGACGCCGGAATGATCACCTCGGCCCGGCTGACGTTGTAGTTGGCGAAGAACACGACCTTCAACATGCCCCGCAACGTCGGATCGTTGTTCACCACGGCGGCCACATCGTTGATGAGCTTGATGATCAGCTTGGCCCGGTGATAGCCGGCCGCCGCCTTGCCGCCGAAGATCTTGACCCGCGGCACCCAATCGCGTGTCGGTTCCGCCCGCATCGTCTCGTACAGCGCCACAGTCTCCAGGATGTTCAGCAGTTGGCGCTTGTACTCGTGGATCCGTTTGATCTGGACATCGAAAATCGCATCCGGGTCGATGCGGATGCGCAATCGGTCCATGATGCGGTTGGACAGCGCGACCTTGTTGGTCCGGCGGATCGCCGCCAGACGCTCATGCATGCCGCTATCGCCGGCGAACGCGGCGAAGCCTTCCAGCGCCGAGGCGTCATCGAGAACGCGCTCGCCAAGCGCGTCCACCAACACGGATGTCAGCCCTGGATTGGCCTCGAACAGCCAGCGGCGAAACGTGATGCCATTGGTCTTGTTCACAATGCGATCCGGATAGAGCGAGTGCAGGTCCCGGAACACGGTGGCGCGCATCAGGTTCGTGTGCAGCTCGGACACGCCGTTCACCCGGTGCGAGCCGAGAAAGGCCAATGCGCCCATGCGCACCTGACGCCCGTTATGCTCGTTGATGAGCGACACCGAGGAAAGCAGCGCCGGGTCGCTTTGCCCGGCGGCGCGCAACCCGTCGAGATGCAGCAAATTGGTGAGGAAGATGATCTGCATGTGGCGCGGCAGCAGGCGCTCCAGCAGGTGGACCGGCCACGCCTCCAACGCTTCCGGCATCAGCGTGTGATTGGTGTAGGAGAATGTGGCGGTGGTGATCGCCCAGGCCTGTTTCCAGGGAATATCGTGAACGTCGATGAGGAGACGCATCAATTCGGCGATGGCGATGGCGGGATGCGTGTCATTGAGCTGGATCGCGGCGAAATCCGGGAGCGTGCGCACGTCGCCATGCTGATGAATGTGGCGGTAGACCAGGTCGTGCAGCGACGCCGCGGAGAAGAAATACTCCTGCCGCAGGCGCAGTTCCTGGCCGGCGGGCGTGTCCTCGCTGGGGTACAGCACCTGGGAGATCGAGTTGGCGCGGGCGCGGGCCGCGAGCGCGCCGACGTGGTCGCCCTGGTTGAAGGTGTCGAGCCGTAACGGATCCGGCGCGCGTGCCGACCACAGGCGCAACGTGTTCACGTGCCGCCCACGCCAACCGACCATCGGCGTGTCGTAGGCGATCGCCTCGACCGTCTCGGCGGGTTCCCAGATGTGATGATCGGACCCATCCGGTCGGGTTTCACGCCGGACTGTGCCGCCGAAGCCGATCATGTGGCTTACCTCGGGCCGTTCGAACTCCCAGGGGTTGCCCAGAGACAACCAACTTTCAGGGAATTCGCGTTGCCAGCCATCGCGGATGACCTGGCGAAAGAGGCCATGGTTGTAACGAATACCATAGCCATAGGCGGCCACGGCGAGGGTCGCCATGCTCTCCATGAAACAGGCGGCGAGCCGGCCGAGACCGCCATTTCCCAGAGCCGCGTCGGGTTCCACCTCACGGAGGCGATCGAGATCGACGCCAAGCTCGGCCAGCGCCGCGCGCATCGGCTCGAGCATCTGGAGATTGTTCAGTGAGTCGATCAGCAGCCGGCCAATGAGAAATTCCAACGACAGGTAATAGACCCGCTTACGGTTCTCACCGTGCGTGGCGCGGGTCGAGGTCATCCAACGGTCGACGATGCGGTCTCGCACGCTCAACGCGGTGGCGACGAACCAGTCCCTCTCCGTCGCGACGACCGGGTCCTTGCCCACGGCGTACGTCAGCTTGGCGATCACGGCGCGGCGCAGCGCGGCCACGTCTTCGTCCTGCGCCGGTAAGGCGAGACGGCTCGCGACACGGCTGCTGGCACTCGGATTGGTCAGGCGGCCTTCGCTCATGGGCGGCATCCTCATCGTGGCGAGGGGCTTGCCTACCATTTCCGGCACCCTCGCGTATACGATTACGCTACAAGTCCGGTCTCAGGTGACGTTCACAAATATCGCGTCAGCCGGGGAGTGCCTCAGTCGTCATCATCGGGCCACGCCCGGTGATTCGCAGTACCGTCGTCATGGTCCGGCTCGACCGGACCATGACGAAGGAACGAGGGTCCGGTGATGACGTGGAGAGACGGCCGACGCGTCAAATCGAGACAGTCAGCGCGTCATATTCGTAAAGCCAGTCATAACGTTGGGCAACTTTTTCCGGCTGGAACTCGCGATCGACATAGGCGGCCGCGCCGGCAGCGTCGCCGAGCGCCGGATTGTGAAACCGTTTCGTGTTGTCCGACGACCCGCGGACGATCGCGGCCGTGCGCTCCAGGCGCGCCTGCTCATAATGCCGCAACGCCTCGGGAACATCGTCGAACGCGTCGAGGCAGCGGGCGATGACGATGGCGTCTTCCAGCGCCATGTTCGCTCCCTGCGCCAGGAACGGCAGCGTCGGATGCGCCGCGTCGCCCATGACGCAGACCCTGCCTTCGGAG
The DNA here is from genome assembly GCA_003164305.1 of Acetobacteraceae bacterium. The sequence goes on along the minus strand of PLSZ01000517.1, from coordinate 1,388 downwards.
AAATGATCCAACGGCTCACGGCCGAGCAGGGCCCATTTGAATGGCGTATCGATATTGCGAATGATGGTTTTCACGTCCTCGTGCCAGGGCGCGAGGTCGCGCAGACATTCCTCGGTCGTGCCTGGCTCGGTCCAGGATTCGACACGCCAGTCGTCGCGCTCGATCGCGGCCACGAAATTCAGGATTTCGCCACGCCGCAGCGGATAGGTGACGACGTGGCCACCAACGCCGAGCCAATTGTTGCCGACCAGTTGGCGTTGGTGTTCCGGCAACCGCTCCATCGGCACCAGGCCGCGCCACACCATGATCCCGGTGAACTCCGCGCGGCCGTCGCCGAACATCTGCTGGCGAATTCTGGAATGCACGCCGTCCGCGCCGATCAGGAGATCGCCGGTGGCAGTCTCACCGTTCGCGAGGCGGATGGTGGCGCTTCGGCCATCCTGCTCGAAACCGACGCAGGCGTTGCCGGGCTGGATCGCGCCGGGATCGGCTTTTCGCACGGCATCCAGCAACACCGCGTGGAAATCACCCCGATGCACCATCCAATACGGCGCGCCAAAGCGCTGCACCGAGGACTCGCCGAGATCGAAGGATCGCCAGCGCTGGCCGGTGCTCCAGAGCCGGAACTCGCGGCCAAGCGGCACGCACACCACGTGTTCCATCGCTTCCCGCAGGCCGAGCGAGATGAGCAGGCGGGACCCGTTGGAGCCGATTTGCACACCCGCGCCGACTTCCTTCAGTTCGGAGGCCTGTTCGAACAGCCGCACCCGATGCCCGCGCTGGATCAACGCGAGGGCCGCGGTCAGGCCTCCCAGACCCGCGCCGGCGATGAGGACATCACGCATGGAGGCGTTCTTCCCGCCACAATCCCAGGACGTCCTGCACCGGTCGGTCGGAGAAGCTGAACAGCACGGCTTCGGAGGCGGCGCGGTGATGGTGGGTGTGCCAGCTTGGAACGACGAAAATGTCCCGCGGCTTCCAGCGGAAAACCGCATCGCCGACGACCGTCTCACCGGTGCCTTCGACGACGGAGTAGATCGTGCCGTCGGTCGATCGGTAAGGCGCGGTTTCGAAGCCACCCGGCAGCAGGGCCATAAAGGCGCCAATGGTCGGCATCGGCGACCCGCCGGTCGCGGGATTGATGTAGCGCAGCTTGTGGCCGTGGTACGGGTCGGGCGGGTCGCTTGCCGCCATTGCGGCAAGCACCTCGCTAGTGCGCTCGTAAGGATAATTGGACACCGGAGAATTTCGAGTGGCCGGTTGCCAGTCGACCGGCACCAGATTGCGTCCGAAGCGCATGGCGCTATCGCCGTTCGGCCGCCTTGGCGCCTGGGATTGCATTTTCCCCGGCTCGGCAAATCCGGCCGCGAGCGACCGGATCAATGGGA
>PLSZ01000454.1 GCA_003164305.1 Acetobacteraceae bacterium | reverse complement strand
TGGTCGGCGCGGTGATCGAGGCCAGCCACGACGATGCCGGCATCATCTGGCCGGACAGTGTTGCGCCGTTCAAGGCGGTGATCATCAACCTGCGGCGCGGCGACGCCGTGTGCGATGCCATGTGCGAGGCGCTGTATGCGAGGCTGGGTAACACGGCGCTGTACGACGATCGCGACGAACGCGCGGGCGGAAAATTCGCCGACGCGGACCTGATGGGGCATCCGTGGCAACTGATCGTCGGGCCGCGAGGCGCCGCCGCGGGTAAGGTCGAACTGAAACGCCGCGCGACCGGGGAGCGGGTGGAACTCAGTCCCGAGGACGCTCTGGCACGCATTCTGGCCTGATCGCACCCATGTTCGGAGCATTCGAACGCGCCGTCGCGGGCCGTTATTTGCGCGCTCGCAAGGGCGAGCGGTTCGTTTCGATCATCGCGACCTTTTCGCTTGTCGGGATCGCTCTGGGCGTCGCGACATTGATCGTCGTGACATCAGTGATGAGCGGCTTCCAGACCGAACTGGTGGCGCGCTTTCTCGGCGTGAACGGGCACGTAACCATCGCCGCCTACGCCGGCCAGAAGATCGACAATTATGAGGATCTGACGAAGCAGATCCGGGCGTTGAGCGGCGTTCAATCGGCGCTGCCGATGCTGGATGGCCAGGTGCTGGCGACGACGGCGACGAATGCCTCGCACGGCAGCCTCGTGCGAGGCATCAGCCAGGCGGATCTGGCATCGTTGCATCAGATCAGCGATCATATTCTGGCGGGCAGCCTGGACGAATTCAAAGGCGACAACGCATTGGCGATCGGTGTCGGGTTCGCCGACTCGTATCGCGTGGGCGTGGGCGATCTGGTGACGTTGATCTCGCCCGAGGGCGCGGCGACGGCGTTCGGCACCATCCCAAGGGTGCGCGCCTATAAGGTCGTGGCGATCTTCGACGCGGGCTTGCAGGAGTACAACACGGCCGTCGTGTTCCTGCCGTTGCCGGCGGCGCAGATTTACTTCCAGAAACCGAACGCGGTGACGCAGATCGAAATTCGGATGGACGATCCGAACGAGGTCGACAGTCTGGTGCCGAAACTGATGCCGCTGCTGGCCGGACGCCAGGTGATGGTGCGCGACTGGCGCCATACCAACGACGTGATCATCAGCGTGTTACAGGTGCAGAAGGATACCATGTTCATCGTGCTCGGCATGATCGTTCTGGTGGCGGCGTTCAATGTCGTGTCGTCGCTGATCATGCTGGTGAAAGACAAGCGCGCCGACATCGCGGTGCTGCGCACGATCGGCGCCAGCAGCGGCGCGGTGCAGCGGATCTTCATGATGTGCGGCGCGTTCGTGGGCATCGCCGGCACGCTGCTCGGCACCATCATCGGCGTGCTGATCTGCCGCAACATCGTCGAGATTCAACGAATTATCGAGAACGTCACCGGTGGTCAGGTGTTCGACGCCTCGGTCTTCATGTTGAGTACGTTGCCCAACACCATCGACTGGGGCGATGTCCTGCGCGTCGTCGCTCTCGGCCTGGTCCTTTCCGTGCTGGCGACCTTGTATCCCAGTTGGCGCGCCGCGCGGACCGATCCGGTGGAGGCGCTGCGGCATGAGTGATCCGCTCGTGCTGCGCGCGGTGCACCGGACCTACAGCAGCGAGGCCGGCGATTTGCGCGTGCTGCGCGGCGTCGATCTGACGTTGCGCGCGGGGGAGATCGTCGCGCTGGTCGCTCCGTCCGGCGTCGGAAAGTCCACGCTTCTGCACATCGCCGGATTGCTGGACCGGCCGGATCAGGGTTCGGTGCTGATCGAGGGCAAGGATGCCGCCAGCCTGCCGGACAATGCCCGCACCGCGATCAGGCGCGACACCATCGGCTTCGTTTATCAGTTCCATCATCTGCTGGCCGAGTTCACCGCGCTGGAAAACGTGACGCTGCCGCAAATGATCGCCGGGCGGACACGGCGGGAAGCGGACCGCCACTCGGCGGCTTTGCTGGGTGCGTTCGGACTCGGCGCGCGGTTGCGGCATCTGCCGGGCAAGCTGTCGGGCGGGGAGCAGCAGCGGGTCGCGATCGCCCGCGCGCTGGCCAACAAGCCGCGCGTCTTGCTGGCGGACGAACCGACGGGCAACCTCGACGTGGAAACGGCTGAGACGGTGTTCGCCGGGTTGGTGACGCGGGTGCGGGAGGCCGGTGTGGCGGCGCTGATCGCGACGCATAATCCGGAACTCGCGGCGCGGATGGATCGCACGGTACGGATCCTCGATGGGAGAATTGTCGAGGCCGGGTAAGGGAGAACTCGTGATGTGGACATCGCGTGCCGCCGTGCTGCGCCAGGTGGGCCAGCCGATGACGGTGGAGACGCTGGAGGTCGGACCTCTGGCGTCCGGCGATGTGCTGGTGCGGATTCGCGCGGCGAGCCTGTGTCATACCGATCTCGAAGCGATCGAGGGCGCGTTGGCCGTCGCCTTGCCAGCTGTATTGGGGCATGAGGCAGCCGGCGTGGTCGCCGCGGTTGGCGACGATGTGACTGACCTGGCGGTGGGCGACCGCGTGGTGCTGTCATGGAATCCGCATTGCGGCCGCTGTTTTTATTGTGAGCGCGCGCAGCCTATCTTATGCCGCGCCTTCCTGGCCAACGGGCCACGTGGATTTCATTTCGATGGCAAGCCGAGGCTGACCTGCGACGCCGTGCCGGTGCATCAGTTGATGTATCTGGGAGGGTTTTCCGAATACTGCGTGGTGCCGGAGCAAAGCGCGATAAGGGTGCCCGACGCCACGCCGTTCGATCGCGCGGCGTTGATCGGCTGCGGCGTGATGACCGGCGTCGGCGCGGCGACCCGGATCGCCCGGCCCGGTTGGGGCGAGACCGCGCTGGTGATCGGTTGTGGCGCGGTTGGATTGTCCGCCGTTCAGGGCTGCGTGTTGGCCGGGTGCGGCGACATCATCGCCGTCGATCCGAACCCGGCGCGGCGCCAGTTGGCCCAGTCGGTTGGGGCGACGCGGGCGGTGGCGCCGGAGAAGGCAATTGAGCTGGCGCGGTCGTTGACCGATGGCCGCGGCGCCGACCTGGCCATCGAGGCCGCGGGGGTGAACGCGTCGTTCCGCCTGTCCGTCGAGGCGGTGCGACCCGGTGGCCAGGTCGTTTGGCTTGGCAAGGTCGCCGTCAATGAGGAAGTAACGTTCCGCTGGGGTAGCCTGATGCAGGAGAAACGAATCACCCGGAGTTCCTATGGCGGCGCGAATCCGGCTCGGGATTTTCCGTTACTGGCGCGTGCGTATCTGGATGGGAAATTGAAGCTGGATGAGATGATCTCGGCGCGGATCGGCCTGGAGGAGATCAACGAGGGTTTCGCGGCGTTGAGGCGTGGCGAGACAGTCCGGAGCGTGGTGGTGTTCCCATGAAAATCTATGAAGGCGGACGCAGCCTGGATGGCGCGGTCGTGACGGTCGATGGCAAGCCGTTGAATCCTCGTTTTGATCTGAAAACGTTCAGCAAAATGGGGTTCGAGTGGACATATGAAGGCGACGGGCCGCGGCAACTGGCGCTGGCGCTGCTGGCCGAGCATCTGGGGGACGACCGGCGCGCGCTGGCTCTGACCCAGCGGTTCATGAAGGAGGTCGTTTCGGTGCTGGACAACGCGTGGCGATTGACCGGGGAGGAGATCGACGCGGCTTTACGGGAGGAGGGGCTTTCCCGGTTTTGAGGTCCGCTTTATCGCGGAGGACGCGGAGCGCTCCGAGGACGCGGAGNNCGGCCGGCAATACGAGCACGGCCGCGGCCGCCTCACTCGTAAGCCAACGCGATCGTCTCCGCCACCAGCGCCGGCCGCGTCTGCCCCTCGATTTCCATCTGGCTGGAGAAGGTCATCCGCGCCCCGCCCTCGATATCCTCGACCTTCAACAGCTTTTGATGCAGCCGCACCCGGGACCCCGACGGCACCGGCGACGTGAACCGCACCCGGTCCGACCCATAATTGATCCCGCTTGACCGGCCGCGGATGTCATGCGTTTGGTGCGCCAGGCCGGCGATCAG
>PLSZ01000684.1 GCA_003164305.1 Acetobacteraceae bacterium | reverse complement strand
TCAATTTCGCCCAGGGCGAGATGGCGACGTTTTCGACGTATATCGCGCTGACGTTTATTAATATGGGAATGCCTTACTGGGTCGCGTTCATCGCGGCGGTCGTCGTCTCGTTCATCATCGGTCTGCTGATCGAGCGCATCCTGATCCGCCCGATGACCAACGCGCCCATCCTCTCCGCCGTCGGCGTCTTCGTCGGCTTGTTGCTGATCATCAACAGCCTCAGCGGCTGGTTCTTCGATTACACCATCAAGCAGTTCCCCTCGCCGTTCCCCGACAAGGCGCTGTGGGGAGGCTTCATCTCCGGCCACCAGCTTGGCTCGACCGGCGTGACTCTCGCCGTCCTGACCGCGGTTTATTTGTTCTTCCGCCACACCAGCCTGGGCCTGGCGATGCGGGCCGCCGCGCTCAATCCGGTGTCGTCACGGTTGGTCGGTGTGCGAGTTGGTTGGATGCTGGCCCTCGGCTGGGGACTGGCGGCGGCGATCGGCTCGGTCGCCGGGTGCATGGTGGCGCCGGTCGTCTTCCTCGACCCGAACATGATGGCGGGCATCCTGCTCTATGCCTTCGCCGGCGCATTGCTCGGCGGCATCGACAGCCCGCTCGGCGCCGTGCTCGGAGGCTTCGCCGTCGGCGTCATCGAGAACCTCGGCGGCGCCTACGTCGTCGGGACCGAGTTGAAATTGACCTTGGCGTTGGTGATCATCGTTTGCGTGCTGACCGTCAGGCCCGCCGGCCTGATGGGCCGAGCCGTGCAAAGCCGGGTGTAGGACCATGCGCAACTCGACGATGCAAAACCGAGGGGCCGTCACGATCTTCGTCATCCTGCTGCTGATCGTTCCGACGATCGCCTTCAGCAGCTACCACTTGTTCCAGTTGACGATGGTGGTCGTGTACGCCGTCGCCATCCTGGGCATGGCGATTCTGGTGGGGTTCAACGGCCAGATCTCTCTCGGCCATGGCGCGTTTTACGCCATCGGCGCCTATACGACCGCGATTTTGATGTCCAGTTGGGACGTCCCGTACTGGGCTACCCTGCCGGTCTCCGCGGTGGTCTGCGCCGGCTTCGGCTTCCTGATCGGCCTGCCCGCGTTGCGGCTCGCCGGGCATTACCTCGCGCTGACCACGTTCGCGTTGGCCGTGGCCGTGCCGCAGGTATTGAAGCATAAATTGTTCGAGGACTGGACCGGCGGCGTCCAAGGCCTCGTCATCGACAAGCCCGACGCGCCATTCGGCTTGCCGTTGTCGTCCGACCAGTGGCTGTATCTGTTCAGCCTCTGTGTCGCCGTCGTAATGTACGTCCTGGCCTGGAACCTGGTACGAGGCCGCATCGGCCGCGCGATGAAAGCGATCCGCGACCAGGCCACCGCGGCCGAGGCGATGGGCATCAACCTCGCCATGGTCAAAACCCGCACCTTCGCGGTCAGCGCGATGTATACCGGGGTCGCCGGCTCGCTCGGCGCCATCGCGGTGGCCTTCGTCGCGCCGGATAGTTTCTCGGTGTTTCTGTCGATCACCTTGTTCGTCGGGTTGTGCGCGGGTGGAGCGGCCTCGATCGGCGGCACCATCGTCGGCGCGATCTTCATTGAGTTCGTGCCGAACCTCGCCGACCAGGTCTCCAAAGCGGCGCCCGGAGCGGTCTACGGCGTCATCCTGATCGCGATGCTGTTCCTGATGCCGATGGGCGCGGGCGGCTTCCTGGCGCGGATGTGGCGCAAACTGCCCTGGTCCGCGAGCAGCGCCACGGGTCAGCCTCCCGTCGGCCGGCCCCCCGTCGGCCAGCCCCCCGTCGGCCAATCAAGAATCGCCGCCGCCGGCCATGATGGCGACCCGGGGATCGACCTCCCGGGCCCGTTGGCGCGAGCGGACCGGCTCCCCGTCGGTGGCGGAGAACAGGCGAAACCGTGATCGTTCGTGTACTCGTCAATACTTGCGGGGCTCGCGGAGAACGTGCAGCATGGAACGATGGTGGCCACTCGCATACTCATTGTTGAAGATGAACCGCTGATCCGCATGTTCGTCGTGGATACGCTTGAGGATTCCGGTTTCCAGGTCGCCGAGGCGGACAGCGCGGCCGACGCCATCGCGCAACTCGGCGGCGAGGAGGACTTCGCCGCGGTGATCATCGATGTCGGCCTGCCGGACCGGCCCGGCGACGGTCTCGCCGATGAGGCGCGCGCGAAGTGGCCAGAGTTGCCCGTCGTCATCGCCAGCGGCCGAGATCGAAACGAACTTGCGCGGCGCTTCAGTCAGGACAGCCGAATTACTGTGTTGGGCAAGCCCTATACTTCCCATATGTTGCTCAATGCTCTACGCGACCTCGGCGTGACGGCGGGAACGCCGGAGTAAACCCGGCTTCCGCCGCCGGCGAGGCCGAAATTTTCTCGCTCAGCCGGGAACCATTCCTCGCCACGCCCCGTTAACGCATGGCGTGCGGCACTTGTCCCGCGCGTAAAACCCGATCCCCCCCTCCTGGGCGCGCGGTGCTGCTTTTCCAGAACATCGCGCGCCCTTCTTTTTTGGCCTCCGGGGGCTTGATTGGAACTTTCCCCATCGTAACCCGTTGCGCGGGCATCGAAGGAATTTCCTTCGAGCCCAGGTTTTTAGTGCTCAGCATGGCGCGCGACCCGAAAGGTTCGCGCGTCTTATTTTTTTCGCGGATGCCACGCCGTCGTGAGCATCCGTCGGAGGCCGCCCTGTCACCCTCGATCCCCCGTCTTGGTCCGGGTCGTCCGGACGATCATCCGCACAAACACACGGGTCCCTCGTCATGTGAAACGCTACACCACGGCGGGGATGGGGACGATCATCCGCGCAAACGCGCGGGTCCCTCGTCATGGTCCGGCTCGATGTACAGACCGGACCATCAGTACAAACACCCGGGTGAGAGCGATTTTGGGGACACCGATGGTCCGGTCGAGCCAGATCATAACGGATTATCAACGAATACGTTGCCTCCCGATCCCTAACGAAGGCGCGCCTCGAGCGCCAGAAGCGGTGGCGGCGCCGACGGTTTCGGCGGATAGGTTCGGTACCGCGCGAGCTTCCGTGGCACGAGGTCGCGCAAACTCTCCCCATGGCGATCGACACGATCGATCCGCGCGCCATGCGCCAGCAACACATCGACGGCTGGCCAATAATCCCAGACCACCGCCAACATGATCGCGGTGTAACCGTCCTGCTCCTCAGCCTCGATGTTGGCGCCATGCTCCAGGGCGAAAGAAAGTCCCTTTGGCCGTATCGCTCCACAAACCGTCATGACCGAGCTGGCTGGGGCGGGAGGATTCGAACCTNNGCCTTACCACTTGGCGACGCCCCACCAGGATCGCGGCAGACGGGTGATAGGTCGGGACGCGCTTCGCGTAAAGCGTCGAAGACTACCGCGCCAACGCCCCGCCCCAACACCACCGTTCTGGGCCGGCCAAAGCGACCGCCGCCGCTTCGGCCTCGGCGGCATTGGCGAACAGCCCGAAGCAGGTTGCCCCCGACCCGCTCATCCGCGCCAGAAGGCAGCCCGGGGTCGCGGAGATCGCGCCCAATACGTCCCGGATCGCCGGAACCAGCCCGATCGCCGCCGCCTCCAGATCGTTGGTCATCTCGCGCAATCCCGCCGCCATCTCGCCGGCCGTCGCCCATCGCTCGGGCAGATTCGCCTCCACCGAGAACGCCGCCTCGCGCGCCCGAAACACCGCGGCCGTCGCCAACGGTATGCCCGGATTGACCAGCACCATCCCGCATTCCGGCAACTCCGGCGCCGGCGTCAGGATCTCGCCGACCCCGCGCATCCGCAGCGGTTGGTTGCGCAGGCAAACGGGCACATCCGCGCCCAGACCCGAGGCGATCCGCTCCAGCACCGCGGCGTCCGGAGCGACGTTCCACGCGCGGCACAGCAGCCGCAACGCCGCCGCCGCGTCGGCCGAACCGCCGCCGGTGCCCGAGGCAACCGGAATGTGTTTGTCCAGCGTCAGCGCGCCGGACGGACGGACACCGCACGCCTCCGCCAGCGCTCGCGCTGCCCGCAGCACCAGATTGTCCGGCTCGGCGCTCAGCGACGCCACGAACGGCCCGGTCACGGCCAGGGACAGCGTCTCGGCCGGCACGAAACTCAGCCGATCGGCCACGCCCGCGAACACCGCCAGACTGTCCAGCAGATGATAGCCGTCGGCGCGTTTGCCGGTGACATGGAGGAACAGATTGACCTTCGCCGGCGCGCGTTCCTCGGCCCCTCGAACCGTCATGGCAGGGGCTCGCAAACCGCATCCATGGGGCTTCTGAATTCGTATCCTCGGGCTCGTAAACTCGTCATCATCGGGCGCGTAGATTCGTCATCCTCGGGCCCGTAAATTCGTCTCCTCGGGCTTCTGAATTTGTCTCCTCGGACGCGTAAATTCGTCATCCTCGGGCTCGACCCGAGGATCGGCCGGCACCGAACGCGTGCGTGACGGTGACGGACCACGCCCGCGTCACGCGATCCTCGGGTCGAGCCCGAGGATGACAGTTCGCGAGCCCAAAGCTGACGGTGCGCGGGCGCGAGGACCAACAACGGCAGCCGCCCCTACTTCCCGCTGGCAACCGTGCCGTACGGATGCGATTTGATCTTCTGCTCCAGCTTCGCCGCGTCCTCCGGGGTCGGGTTCAGCGTCAAAGCGCGCCGCCACTGGTACTGCGCCTCGATCTTGCGGCCGGTGGCCCAGTACGCGTCGCCCAGGTGTTCGGTGATCGTGGGATCCTCGGGTTCCAGGCCAACCGCGCGTTCCAGCAGTTTGGCCGCCTCGGCGACGTTGCCCTGGCGGAACATGACCCAGCCCAGGCTGTCGGTGATCGCCCCGTCGTTTGGCCGCCGCGCGGCGGCTTTCTGGATCATGTCCCGCGCGCGATCCAGGTTGCGGCCCATATCGGCCCAGGCGTAGCCGAGGTAATTCAGCACCGAAGGCTGGTCCGGCGACAATTCCAGCGCGTGATTGAAGTCGCCCTCGGCGCGCGACCACTGGCCGGTACGCTCATAAGCGATGCCGCGGCTGTAATAGATGATCCAGTCGCCTTGCGACGGCTGTCTGATCCGTCCCAGAACCCGGTCGTACGCGACGACCGCCTCGGAGAAGCGATGTTTCGTCCGCAGCAGATCGCCCAACTCCAGATCGGGCAAGGAGCTGTCGGGATAGTCGCGGCCAATCTGTTCGACCGCGCGGATCGCCTCATCGACGCGGCCCATCCGTTCCAGCACATCGACCTGGCGCAGACGGACGATGGGCACGATCGGATCGTTCGTCCGCGCGGCCTTGTCCAACAACGCCAAAGCGGCGTCGTAATGTTTCGCGGTCGTCTGAATATCCGCCGCCATCAGTTCCGCCGTCGCGGAATCCGGTTTCACGTCCAGCGCGAGCCGGCTCATGACCATCGCGAACTCACCGGTCTCTTGCGTCCGCAGCGCGGCGGCGAAGGTCGCGTAGGCCTCCGCCATGCCGTCCAGCGCCCGCGCGATCGGCCGCCGGTTGACGCTGGCGAGCATCCCCGGCAGCGCGATCGTCGCCTCAGGCACCCCGGCCGCCATCCGGGTCAGCAGACCCTCGGCCTCGGCGAGGTGGCCCGATCGCGCGTCCCAACTGGCGATGATCATCGCGGTGCGCGGGCTCTGGCTGCCCATGTCGGCTTCCGCCTGATGGAAATACGCCCCCGCGTCGGTGTTCCGCCCCGCGAGGTCGGCGATCATGCCGGCGTGCAAGGCAACGATCCCCCGGTAGCGCGGGTTATCGAGATACGGCCGCAACGTCGTCAGCGCCTCGTCCGTGTCGCCTGCGCCTTGACTGGCCCAGGCCAGCAGGAGGGGCTGCAGCAACTGCATCACGCCATCGCGCGGCAATGCCCGCAACCGGCTGATCGCGCCATTCCAGTCGCCGGATTTGGCGTCGGCGTTGGCCAGCAACATCTGCGCCACCTGGCTGGTCGGCAAACGCCGCGCGAGCTGCACCGCCTCCGGCCTCCCCGCGTTGACGCAGGCGATGAAGGTTTGCAGCAGCAACTCCGGATCGTCCGGGCTGACCGCCAACGCGCGCATCAGATCTCCCGAGGCATCGGCGAAGTCGCCGTGGCTCAGCTCGAACCGCCCGGCGAGGTAATCGCCGGCTTCGGTATTGGGCACGGGTGAGGTCCGATCGACGCTCGCGGCCGGATCGGCCGCCGCGCAAGCGGAGAGGAGACTGAGGGTGAGAAGTATCGCGCGGCGCGCGTCGCGGAACAACGGCATGGCGCGACCCTATCATCGGCGCGCGGCGGATGTCATGGGGTATGACCGTCTTACCGGTCTTTAAGCATGGGGTAACCCCACGGGGTTTCTGGTTAACCGCCAGGAGCAGGCGAAGTGAGGCCCCCGCCCCGCCGTCATGCTCTGGCTTGACCCCATTGACGACGCTAAAACAGCGTCGCGGTTGGAACGGCATCGTTCGGTATTCGTCATGGTCCGGCTCGACCGGACCATCGATGTGCCCAAAATCGCTCTCACCGGTGTGTTTGTGCTGATGGTCCGGTCGAGCCGGACCATGACGATGGAGGGAAGGTACCACATCGCTCGAAGCGCTATTTTAGCGCTTCTGGGGCTTGACCCGAGCAACCGTGGGGGCATCCCTGCCCGGAATATTGGCCAGGGAGCGTGATGCGAGCGATCCTCCGCTCAGGGCCGAGGAAGACGGTAGGGCGAAGATCGTGCCTGTCCGCACCGCATCCTGATGCCTACGGGGATTCCCAATACGCAGGCGCTCAGGCGGCGAAGATCTCGTCCACCGTTCGGGCGAGGCTGTCGCGCCAATGCGGCATGCGGACCCCGAACACCGCTTCCAACCGGCCGCAATCGAGCCGCGAGTTGGCGGGCCGCCGCGCCGGAGTGGGATAGTCCGCGGTCGTGATCGCCTCGACCGTCAAAGGCGCTTTCACGCCATGCCGCGCCGCGTTTTCAAACACCGCCTGAGCGAACCCATGCCACGTCGTGTCGCCCGAGCCAGCCGCGTGGAAAACGGCCGCCATATCGTCGCGCCAGCCGCCGGTTTCCAGGCGTGTCGCGATGGCCAAAATCGCCGCGGCCAGATCGGCGGCGGAAGTCGGACATCCTCGCTGATCCGCGACCACCCGCAGCAGGTCCCGGGTGCGCCCCAGGTGTAACATCGTCACCACGAAATTGCGCCCGGTCGCCGCGTAGACCCAGGCGGTGCGTAAAATGATCGCCCGCGCGCCGGAGGCCTGAATGGCTTGCTCGCCCGCCAGTTTGCTGGCGCCGTAGACGCTCCGCGGCCCAACCGGGTCCGTTTCGACATAGGGCTCCGGTTTATCCCCGTCGTAGACATAGTCGGTCGATACATGGATCAGCGGGACATCGGCGGCGGCGCAAAGCCGCGCCAGTTCCGCCGGCCCGTCGCGATTGGCGCGATACGCCGCGGCCTCATCCGTTTCCGCTTTATCGACGGCGGTGTAAGCGGCGGCGTTGACGACCAGCCACGGGTCCGCCGCGCGAAACACGGCTTCAATCGTTTCGGGCCGGTCGAAATCGAACTCCGGCCGGCCCACGCGGCACACAAGCTGCCGGCCCAGATCCGCCAGCGCCGATGCGAGTTGTCCGGTCCCGCCGGTGACCAGGATTGGCCGCGTTCCGGTATCCCGTGGCAAAGCGTCAATCATGTCTCCGAACCCCCGTCTCGCCAGTGTCTGGTTGATACATCATTCGGTCCACGACGTGGAAGTTCGCCACGCGGGACTTGCCACGCGGGACTTGCCACGCTGGACTTGATGGACCATCAATGGCATATATCATGGTATAGCCCCAATGAGCAGGAGGCCGCCATCAGTCAAATCGCTAAACTCTTCATCAATGGGCGCAGTCAGGCAGTGCGGCTGCCAGCCGCCTACCGCTTCGACACGAAGGAGGTTTTCATCCGCCAGGATCCAGCGACCGGCGACGTCATCCTGTCGCGCCGCCCCGACTCGTGGGACGGTTTCTTCGCCGCCCTCAAGGGGGACGCTGTCCCGGCGAATTTCCTGGACGAGCAAGAGCGCGCCGGCGGCGACCAGGACCGCGATCCCTTCGCCGGATGGCGTGAGTGACACGCTACATGCTCGATACCAACACGATTAGCCACTTGCTCCGGGCCCATCCGGAGGTCGGCCGGCGCGTGACGGCGACTGCCATGGCGTCCTTGTGCATGTCCGCGATCACCCAGGGTGAACTGCTGTTCGGTCTGGCGAAGAGGCCGGAGGCCACGAGGCTACATCGCGCGGTGCGAGAACTGCTGCGACGTCTCGATGCGTTACCCTGGGATAGCGCGGCGGCGGACCGTTACGGCACCGTGCGAGCCGCCATGACGCGGCACGGCAAGACCCTGGCGCCTCTCGACCTGCTGATCGCGGCCCATGCGCTGAGCGTTGGGGCCGTCCTGGTGACGAACGACCGCGCCTTCGGGCTGGTCGCCGAACTGCCAATCGAAGACTGGTCGGTGGAGTGAAGCTCCGATCGTCCCCTTCGATCACCCCACCATCACGTAAACCATGAACGCGGCGACCCCGATCACGTAGCAAACCGTCAGCGCGATCCCCACCCATTGCCGGTATCGCGCCGGAATGAACCGGACGCCGATGAACACCGCCACGGCGATCCCGGACATGACCTGCGCGATCTGAATTTGCCGAGGCGATAGCGGGTCGGTGATCATGCCCGCTCCTGTTTATTTGCCGAGCTCGATGAAACCCTGGTTATATCCGAGCGGCGACCGAAGGGATTGAACCATGAAGTTGGCCACGGACGCATCGCTGGCCGCGAGCCTCTCGCCGGTCCCGTCCACGACCGCCTGCAAAATCTGCGGCGCGGCGGCGCCCCTGCACGGTGTGGTCGACTTCAACAAAAGCTGCGAGTCCAGCAACGGCGTGCATTTTCCCCTCAGCGGCGTGCCGGTCTGGTATCACCGCTGCACCGAATGCCGGTTCCTGTTCAGCGAGCAATTCGATCATTGGACGCCGGCGATGTTCCGCCGCCACATCTACAACGAATCCTATCCATTGGTGGATCCTGAGATGGACGGCACGCGGGCGAAACGCGAGGCCATTCCGCTGCTGGCTCTGGCCGGCCAGGTCAAGGCGAGCCGCGTGCTCGACTATGGCGGTGGTGAAGGCACCCTGACCCGCATCATGACCGGCAACGGATACGAGGCGACATCGTGGGACCCGATGCGCGACGGCACGCTGTCGCCGCCACCCGCGAGCTTCGACATCGTCACGGCCTATGAGGTGTTCGAGCACACGCCGACCCCATCGCGAACCTGCCAGGAGGCGTTATCGTTCGCCCGACCGGGCGGCTTGTTCCTGTTCTCCACATTGATCTCGGACGAATTGCGGACCCAGGCCTGCGACCACTGGTACATCTCACCGCGCAACGGCCACATCTCGATCCACACCACGCACAGCCTGCGGCGGCTGTTCGCTCAACTGGGTTGGCGGGTGCGTCATCATGGGTCCTCGCACCACATGGCCTTCGCCGAGTCGGCGCCAGGTCAGGACGACACGCCGGACCGGCTGATCAATTCCGCTCCCAGGGCAACACGATCCACGTCTCCTGACTGACTTCCTTCAGCACGTGATCGGCGAGGCCTCGTCCAGCGGGTTTCGCGTAAACCACCGCCATGTGCGCCTTCGGCAGCATCGCCCGCACCACCCGCGCGGTCGAGCCGCTGTCGACCAGATCGTCGATGATCAGNNATACGCGACGACGGAGACCGTCTCGACGATCCGGATGTTCAGCGCGCGAGCGATGATCGTGGCCGGCACGAGGCCGCCTCGGCTGATCGCCACGATGCCGCGCCAGGACCCCGCGCGCCGCAGAATTTCCGCGAGAGCCTTGGCGTCGTCGTGGAATTCCTGCCACGAGACGGTCAGATAAATGGTTGACATCAGAACAATTTGCCGCCGTTCGGCACCTTGAAGTCGGGC
>PLSZ01000500.1 GCA_003164305.1 Acetobacteraceae bacterium | reverse complement strand
CCGCGGCTCTCCTCATCAAATACGATGCCTGAGGCAACTGATCCTCGGGTCGAGCCCGAGGATGACGAAAGCACGAGGGCCCGAGGATGACGGTACGGAGACGTCATGACCGAGAGTCGATGTCTCCGCCAGCGGGTTTTACGCCGCGCCCCGCAACCGTGGATCCAGCGCGTCTCGGATCCCATCGCCCAGTAAATTGAACGACAGCACCGTCAGCGTGATCGCGCCGCCGGGAAACAGCACCAGCCACCACGGAGGCACCAGACCGGCATTCAACGAGTCAGCCAGCATATTCCCCCAGGTCGGCGTCGGCGGCGGAATCCCAACACCCAAAAACCCAAGCGAGGCCTCGATAATGATCGCCACTCCCAGGTGCGTCGTCGCCAGGATCAGATACGGCGCCACGCATTGCGGCAGAATATGCCGCAGCATCATCCGAGCATGCGACGCCCCCAGTCCGCGCGCCGCCTCGACATAGGACATCTCTTTCAACGACAAAACGACCGCGCGGATCACTCGCCCGCCGAACGGAATNNGCCAGGATCAGATCCGGAAACGATTGCAGGAACTCCATGATCCGTTGGCTGTACAAATCAAACCGGCCGCCGAAATACCCGCTCGCCAGGCCCCAGAACGCGCCGAACGTGGTGCCCATTACCACCGCCGACACCGCGACCGTCAAGGACGCGCGGCTGCCGTAAATCACCCGGCTCAGCACGTCGCGGCCGATCTGATCGGTGCCGAAATAATGCCGTTCGCTCGGCGGCTTCGTCATCGCGCGGAAATCCGCCTTCAGCGGAGCGTATGGTGCCAGCAAAGGCGCCGACACCGCCATGACGATAATCAGCGCTCCTATCACCCCCCAGAACGCCGACAGCGGCGACCGCCGGGCGAACACCAGCAACCCGCGCGCCATGCGCCACCAAATCCCATGCTGAGGGACCACATCATAATCAGGCAGCGGCGCGGCGAGGTCGCTCATTGATACCGAATCCGCGGATCGAGCCAGGCGATCGTCAGATCGATCCCGATATTCAGCAGCACGAAGACGCTGGCGTACAGAAACACCAGGTTCTGCATGACGAAGATGTCCCGCTCATTCACCGCGATGAACATCTCATAGCCCAGGCCGGGCGTCGCGAAGGCACGCTCGACCGGGATGGAACCAGCCAGCACGAATCCCAGCAAAATCCCCGACAGCGTAATGACCGGCAGCAACGCGTTGGGCAGCGCGTGCAGTACGATCACCAGACGCCCGCTCAATCCCTTGGCGCGCGCGGTGCGGACATANNCCCAATAACGATTTGAAGGTTTTGCCAAGGATCTTGCCACAACGCGACGTTGGTCAGCGGCGGGCGGTAGCCGAACCAGAACAGCATCGCCAGGATGATCAGCATGCCGATCCAGAAACCCGGCACCGCGAGGAACAAAATGCTGATGAACCGCGCGATGTTATCGCCAAAACTATTCGGCCGCAGCGCCGAGACCAGCGCCACCGGGATGCCGACGACCCACGACAGCGCCACTGAAATGACCGCGATCTCGGCCGTCAGCGGGCCACGGCGGATGATCATGTCCGCGACGCTCTCGGAACGAAAGAACGAGTGTCCGAACGTGCCGGTGAACACGTCGCGCATCCAGCGCAGATATTGCACGATCAGCGGATCGCTCAGCCCGAGATCGGTCATGTAATGTACCCGATCCGCGGGCGTGAGTTTCTGCAACCCCTCCGGCCCGAGCACCGCCAGCAAAGGATCGCCCGGCAGCACCCGCATCACCACGAAGATGACGATGGAAACGCCGAAGACCGTGACCAGGCCGTAGGCCAGCCGCCGGGCCATATAGCGGTACACGCCGGATCAGGCGCCTTCGAGGATGCGAATATCCCGTTCCGCCCCACCCGCCAACGCCGCCAGCGCCGCCTGATATCCTGGGCTGTCATGCGCGGCGGTGGCGGCCACGACACTCTCGAATTCGATCACCACGGTGCGCTGGTCCAGACCCGCTTCATAGGTCTTCGCCGGGGTGCCGCGGACGAGGAATTTCCCGCCCGCCGCCGCGATCGCCGGACCCGCCAGTTTGGCGTAGGCCGCCAGGGCATCCGGATTGGAAATGGAACGGTAACAACCGACCCAATACGCTTTCGCCATCGTCATAAAACCTTTCGTTGCGCGGTCGTTCGCCGCGTCAGTGGATATGCGGCAGGTCCTCGCCGCGGGTTTCCCGGCCGAGCATCATCGCCACGATGCTCAGCCCCGCGAAGCAGGTCATGATCGCGGTCGCGGTGCTGAACTGGCCGCCCAGCATCGGCGTGATCAAGCCGGCGATCAACGGTCCGAAGCTGGTGATCACGCGGCCGGTGCCATTGCAGAACGAAACCGCCGTGGCGCGTACCTGGGTTGGAAACAGCTCCGGCAGGTAAACGGCGTGGCCGGAGAACACACCGAACACGAAATAGCCAAACACCGGCAGCAAATACGGATACATGTCCCAGGTATCTACCCAAAGGAACATGTAAAGCCCGGACACGATCGTTCCGACATTGTAAAAGATGATCGCCGGCCGCCGGCCGATCGCGTCGGCGATGAAGCCGAACGTCGCGTAACCCAGAATGCCGCCGAGCCCCCACAGCGTCATGCCATGTCCGACGAACGGCGCGCTGGCCGCGCCGGTGATGCCGACCTTCTGCAATAACTGTGTCTGAATCGTCGGCAACCAGATCTGGCTGGTCCAGATCGCCAGCAATGTGCCCAGGCAGAAGAGGATGCCAATGAAGGTGCTGTAGCGCAGTTCCTTGGTGAACAACTGCTTCGGCGCGAAGGCCAGGAATTTCTCGTCCGCTTCGGTCAGGGAACGCACGCCCTTCAACATTTCCCGGCGTTCCTTGACGTCCTGGAAGCGTTCCGGCTCGTCCATGCCGCGGCGCAGGAACAGCAAAATGATCGCCGGCAAGATCCCCGCGTACATCACGTACCGCCAGCCGTGCGGCCCGACCACGGCGAAGATCTGGCCCGCGATCAGATTGCCGAACGCGGCGCCCGTCATCATGATCCCCAGAATCTTGGCGCGATGTTCGGTCGCGAACGCCTCGGCCACCAGCGGAATGCCGACGACGATCTCGGCGCCGGTGCCAACGCCGGTGAAGAAACGGAAAAACCCCAGCATCCAGGTGCTGGTCGCCAGCCCCTGCAAGCCGGTGAACACGCCGACCAGCACGACGCTCAATACCAGGGTGCGAATGCGGCCGACGTAATCGCCGACGATGCCAAAGAAGAAGCCGCCCAGAGCCCACCCCAGCAATCCGGCCATGCTGAGGAACCCGCCCGCCTGGCCGATTTGCGCGATGGTGGGATTACCGCCCAGAAGCTCCGTCAGAGCGGGCCGCAGCACCAGGTTGAACAGGCCGAAATCCGTGCTGTCCAGGGCCCAACCGAGCCAGGCGACGAGGAAGACCATCCATTGGTAGCGGGTGATGTCCTTCACCCAGGACAGGCCGCCGCTGGCGGTATTCGTCGATAAACTCATTCGCAACCTCCCAAGGACGTCTCTCGCGGACGTTCGCCTGGGGAAGTCTAGGCATGGGAAGCAGGGACTTACAATCTCTCGCTCACCCGGATCGCGAGGCGGCATCCGGTGCGGATCGCGGCGGACAGCAGGCGGTAGCCGGGGGCGCGTTCGGCGTCATTGGCCAGGGCGATGTCGCGGTGTTCCCGTTCCTCGCCGCGGAATTTCTCCAGCGTGGCGCGCAATGGAGGTTCCGTATCGGCGAGGCGCTCGATCTGTCCGGAATAATGCGCGTCGATGCTGTCTTCGACGGCGACGGTGCAGGCCATGGCGGCGCGTTCTCCCAACGCGGCGGTGGCGAAGCCCAGAGCGAACCCGGCGAGATGCCACAACGGTAACAGAGCGGTCGGACGCACCCTTCGGTCGGCGATCATGCCGTTGAAGGCCTCCAGGTGTGCCTGCTCCTGCTGCTGCATATGACGCAGCAGATCGGCCTTGCCGCTTTTGCCCAGTACCGCGAGCTGGCCGGCGTAAATCCGCGCGGCGCCGTATTCGCCGGCGTGATCGACGCGGATCATGCGATGGATCGTGGTCTCGGCGGGAGGGTCGCCAGGGAGATTCATCGCGGGCATCACGATAAACGCCGGACAGGCTGGAAATTATCTCCGCCGTCTTGCTCGGGCTCGACCCGGGCATCTGTGGACGAGCGCCGAGCGCCAAAAATCGGCCATGGGTGTGATGCGAGCGATCCTCGGCTCAAGGCCGAGGATGACGATAAACGGGCGGAGGATGACGATAAACGGGCGGAGGATGA
>PLSZ01000269.1:13014-13155 GCA_003164305.1 Acetobacteraceae bacterium | reverse complement strand
GCGGCGGCGCTGGCCGGCGGCGACGGCGCTGACAAGGACCAACAGGCCGGCCATCAGGGTCAGCAAACCGGTGGCCGCGAGCGCGTTGGCGATCTGGTCCAGCAGGGCTGAGATGGTCGCCAGCACGTCGGCCACCCGGAT
>PLSZ01000269.1:0-12934 GCA_003164305.1 Acetobacteraceae bacterium | reverse complement strand
TCGCGCAGGCTGGCGACCGTCAGATCGATGTCCCGGCCGAGCACGTTGACGCGAATCATGTCGCCGATTCCCACATGCCAGCCCTTGGCCATGGCGGCGTCGAACGAGACCAGCGGCGGCCCGTCGTAGTCGGGTGGCCACCATTGCCCCGCCACCAGCCGCGTGTTGGCGGGCGGTGTCGCGGCATAGGTCAGGCCGCGGTCGCCGCNNGCCCAGGCGGTGTCGGGGGTGACGTTGGCTTGCTCGACAGGGACGCCTTTGATGGCGACGACCCTGGCGCGCAGCGAAGGCACGTCCTTGATTTCACTGACGCCCGGGACGGCGTTCGCGAGAGCGCGAAACCGCTCCATCTGATCGTTCTGAATATCGACGAAGAAGAAACTGGGCGCGTCGGTGGGGATCTGTTCCAGGATTTGCTGGCGGATGTTGAACTGAATCAGGGACACGGTCGCCAGGGTCGCCAGGCCCAGGCCGACGGACAGCATCAGCAAGGGAGTCGCCGCGCCGGGACGGTACAGGTTGGACACACCCAGACGGATCCAGGGAATGCGCGATGTGGGCGCGAGGCGGGCCGCGCGCATCACCACGAAAGCGGCCAGCCGGAACAGGCCGAGCGTCGCCAGGGCGGCGACGCAGAAATATATCGCGAATCGGCGATCGACAGCGGCGAAGATGGTGACCGCGACCAGGGCGGCGGCCACGAGCGCGTTGACGGCGATGACCCAGGCGTGGGGACGCGTTTGCTCGGGCACGATCAGGTCGCGGAACAGCGCGGCCCCGGGGATGCGGGCGGCGCGGCCGAGCGGCCATAGCGCGAAACACAGCGCGGTCAGCAGGCCGAAGCAGGCGGCCAGCAGAAGGGGCCCCGGGTAAAGACCGATGGCGGGCGGCACCGGGAGCCAGCCCTCTGGCAAGAATGCGACAGCCACGGGCACGGTGGCCCCGACGGCGAGGCCGAGGATGATCCCCAGGACGGCGAGGCTCAGGACCTGGATCAGGCAGATCGCCAGGACGAGGCCGGACGACGCGCCCAGACAGCGGAGGGTGGCGATGGTGCGGCCCCTCGCGTCGAGCCAGGCGCCGACGCCGTTGGCGACGCCGATGCCGCCGACGAGCAAGGAGGTCAGGCCGACCAGGGTCAGGAACAGGCTGGTCTGGTCGAGGAACCGGCTGACCGAGGGGGCGGCTTGCGACGGGTCGCGGATCCGCCAGCCTTCGTTGACGAACGCCGCGCGCAGTTCGGCCGGGATGACGGCGGCGGCGAGCGGGGACACCGTGGCGCGGAGTTCGTATCGCGCCATGGTGCCGGGCGCGATCAGGCCGGTTTCGGCCAACGCGGCCTGGGAGACCAATACGCGCGGGCCGAAGAAGGACGGCGTGACGACGCGGTCCGGCTCAGTGGTCAGGGCGCCGGCGACCCGGACGGTCGCGCTGCCGAGGCGGGCCAGATCGCCCGGTTTCAGGCCGAGGCGCTCCAGCACCAGAGGATCGGCGAGCAAGCCGTAATGTCCGTCCTGTTGCCCCAAAGCCGCGGCGATCGGTTGGGGCGGCGTGGCCTCGGCGGTGCCGACGAGCGGCCAGGCGGGATCGACGGCCTTGAGTTCGATCAGCGTGCGCTCGCCCGAGGGAGCGACCAGCAACGAGCGCATCAGGGTGACGCCGGAGATCGTCGCGCCGCGGTCGCGCAGCCAGCCGCGCAGCGTATCGGGCAAGGGGGTGTTGCCGCCATCGATCGCCACGTCGCCGCCCAGGATGCGGCGGCCATCGGCGGCAAGTCCGGCATCGATGGCGGCGCGCAGGCTGCCGACCGCCGCGATCACGCTGACACCCAGAGCAAGGCAGAGCAGGACCGTGGTCAGACCTCGAACCCCGCCACGCAATTCGCGGCGGGCCAGGCGGAAGGCGAGGGGGAGGATCCAGACGGTTCCCGGCGCGTTGGCCGGCTGGATGCGGGACGCCGCGACGACCGCCGTCACGCGACCTTCCCGTCGGCGAGCCGGATCTGCCGGTCGCAGCGCTCCGCCAGGCCGGGATCGTGGGTAATCAACATCAATGTGGTGCCGTGACGGGCGCGCAAGGCGAACAGCAGGTCCATCACGGTGTGACCGGTGGCGTGGTCGAGGTTGCCGGTCGGCTCGTCGGCCAGCAGCAGGCGCGGCTCCGGGGCGAAGGCGCGGGCGATTGCGACGCGCTGTTGCTCGCCGCCGGACAGCCGCGAGGGCAAATGGGTCAGGCGATGGCCCAGGCCGACGGCGTCCAGTGCCGCGGCGGCCCGGGCGTCGGCGTCGCGACGGCCGGCGAGCTCCAGCGGCACCGCGACGTTCTCCAGCGCGGTCATGGTGGGGATCAGATGGAACGCCTGGAACACGATGCCGATCCGCGAGCGGCGCATGCGGGCGAGCGCGTCCTCGTCCATCGCGGTGATCATCTGGCCGTCCAGTTCGATGGTGCCGGCGGTGGCGCGCTCCAGGCCCGCCAGCAGCATCAGCAGGCTGGTCTTGCCGGAACCGGAGGGGCCGAGAACGCCCAATGCCTCGCCGCGGGCGATGTCGAGGTCGATGCCGCGAAGAATGTTGACCGGACCGGCGGCCGAGGGCAGGGTCAAGGCGAGCTCTCTCACCCGCACGAGAGGTGTCGCCGTGTCGGCCGCGATGGGAATTGACGGGATGGCATCGTCCATGGCGCCAGCATATGGCGCGGACGCGGCCCCGAGACAGGGGGGACCCGCGGGAATTCCCCCCGCGATGCGTGTTCGGCGGCGGGCGGTTATTCTGGCGGCTTGCGCGATTGTAACCATGATGTCTCCGAAGATTGGGGTGGCTCCGGCGTTTGCCGCGCCGATCCGGCTGCTGGTGCTGGGGGATTCGCTGACCGCCGGATACGGGCTGGCTCATGAGGATGGGTTCCAGGCCAGATTGGCGGCGGCGCTGACAGCGCATGGCGAGGCTGTGACGCTGATCGATGGCGCGGTGTCGGGGGATACCTCGGCCGGAGGGCTGGCTCGGCTGGACTGGGTGCTGGGGGATGGCGCGGATGCCGCCCCAGGGGCTGCCATTGTCGAGCTGGGAGCCAATGACGGGCTGCGTGGGCTGGACCCGGGGGAGATGGAGCGGAACCTGACCGCGATCCTGGACAAACTGGCCGCGAAACATGTGAATGTTTTGTTGAGCGGCATGTATCCGCCGGGAAATTTCGGCCCGGATTACACGAACGCGTTCCGCGCCGTGTTCGACCGGCTGGGGAAACGTCCAGGCGTGCTCTACGATCCTTTCTTTCTCGACGGGGTGGCGCTGGTGCCGTCACTGATCCAGCCGGACGGGTTGCACCCGAACGCCGAGGGGGTCTCGCGAATCGTCGATCGTTTGCTACCGCTGGTGATACGACTGCTGGGGGAGGCTCGACCCGCATGAGACTCTTTGTCGCTCTCGACCTGCCGTGGTCGGTGCGTGAGCAACTGGCCGCGCTGTCCGGCTCGGGGATCCCGGGCGCCCGGTGGGTGCCGCCGGAGAATTATCACCTGACGCTGCGGTTCATCGGGGACATTCCGAGCCATGTCGCGCGGGATGTGGACGATGCGCTGCTGGGGTTGCGCGGGCGCGGGTTCACGCTGATGCTGACCGGGATGGGAACGTTCTCGCGCGGCGGGGTCAGTTCGGCGCTGTGGGTGGCGGTGGAGAAGACGCCGTCGTTGGACCATCTGCGCAACAAGATCGAGACGGCGTTGCAACGGTGCGGGCTGGAGCCGGAGCGGCGAAAGTTCCAACCGCATGTGACGCTGGCCCGGCTGGACAATCCGGCCGAGGGGAAAGTCGCGGCTTTCGTGCAGGCGCATAATTTGTTCCGCACGGAGCCTCTGGCGGTCGAGCACTTCACGCTGTTTTCGTCGTTGTTGTGCAAGGATCACGCGGTTTACACGCCGGAGGCGGAATACGAACTGGCCTGATGATGCGATTGGAGCTGACGGCATAGCCGGTCCGCTGCCTCGCGCTTCGGGACGTGTGGTGCATTGAGAACGCCATATGACGGCGCTATTGCTTTTATCTGTGTACATCTGTGTGTATCTGTGGCAAAACTCACTTTTCGGCTTATGCACATGCAACTCATCGGATAGAAAGACACCCGATCAACCGACGAACAAGAATTTTTGCCACAGATGCACACAGATGTACACAGATAGAACGATTATAAACGCGATTACCGAGCGGATCATCGGTTGCGCGTTCACGGTCGCCAACGTCCTCAAGACAGGGTTCGCGGAGAAAGTTCATGAAAACGCGCTGACGCGTGAAATGACGAAAAATGGACTATTGGTCGCCCAGCAGGTCGCCATCACCGTACGATACGATGACGTGATCGTTGGAGCATACATGGCCGATCTGCTGGTGGAAAACGTTGTGCTGGTGGAGTTGAAGGCGGCCAAAAACCTGGACCCAGCCCACAGCGCGCAATGTCTGAATTATCTGGCGGCCACCGGGCTGCCGATCTGCTTGCTACTTAATTTTGGCAACCCACGCCTTGAAATCAGGCGTCTGGTTAGCGGTCCCTGATGCCCTCAACTCGCGGATACGCGAGGAGCGGCGCGGGTTCGCGCCGCTTTTATCATCGACCCCCACGCCTTCAGTTATGGTGGTGGTGGTGATGGTGGTGATGATGGTGATGGTGCCGGCGCTTCCTCGGACCAAAGTGGATGGTGAGCTGAGCCTGCTCGATCATTCCCTCACCGGCGCTCTGCTCCGCCGGTGCGACGTTCGACTGGGCACCCGCCGAAACCTTCAACAGCGCGGCCGCGTTCGGAATCGGCCTTAGCAAATCCGCGTAGGAGTCCGCCCGCATCGCGGCTTCGAAACCCGATGGAACCGTATTCGCGGCGTGGGCCGCGGGGATCGCGAGCGCGCTCGCGATCGCGAGTAGCCCGGTAAAGGTTTTATCCACTTAAGCCTCCCAATGAATGAATCCGTGACCGGCGGACAAATGTCGCCGGGTATAAAACCTGTTTTTACAACGCAGCCTTCGGAAGATCGTTCCATCGGTCCAGAGGCGGCGGGCTCGATCACCCGCGCCCGCCGTCGTCAGATTTTGATGTGATGATGAAGATGATACCAGTGACCATGGCGAGCAGCCCGGTAATGGTCTTATCCATTTCAAGCCTCCTCATGATAAATGCGTGACAGGCGAGCTAAACGCCGGCGCCATGAAACCTGAAATTGGGAACGCTGAGTTTTGCGGAATGTTCCAACCCCGCGCGGCAACAAGCCGCGCGGTTCACGCGGCCCAGGCGGTCATCCCTGAAGACGACGACCGCCTGAGCCGAGGGGAACGCGGCGCGCGATGCTCAGTCGCCGTGTCCCATGACCACCGTCCGCGGCTGCCCGCGTCCGATCACCACCACGCAGATCGTGCCGATCGTCGCCACGATCGCGATCGGCATCAACGCCGCGGCGTAACTACCGGTCTCGTCGCGGATCCATCCGATCATGTAATTAAAGAAGAACGAGGCCAGGTTGCCCAACGCGTTGATCTGGGCGAGGCCGGCGGCGGCGGCTCCGGCGCCGAGCCACTCGGATGACAGAGCCCAGAACGGGCCTTTGCTGGCGTAGGTGCCCGCCGCGACGAGCGTCAGAAGCGGAATGATCGTCCATAGCGAATGAGCGAAGAACGTCAGGATCATCGCCGCGACCATCCAGGCCAAAGGCAGCGCGTTATGCCACACGCGTTCGCCGGTGCGGTCGGAGCTACGGCCCCACAGGATCATCCACACCGCGGCGATCGCGAACGGAATGGCGTTCACCAGCCCGGTTTGGAAGTTGGTCAGGCCGAACGGTTTCACCAGTTGCGGCATCCACAGCGCCAGCGACGTGGAGGCACCCGCCGCGCCGGAGTAAACCAGCGCCATGATCAGCACATGTTTATTGACCATCACCTTCCAGACCGAGGTGTGCCCGACCTTCGGCGCCCGCGTCCGCTCAACCCGCAGCACTTCGGTGAGCCAGGCTTGCTGTTCGCGATCCAGCCATTTCGCGTGCTCCGGCCGGTCGGTCAGGCCGACGAAGGCGTAGATGCCCAGAGCGATCGCGGGCACAGCCTCAAGGATGAAGATCCATTGCCAGCCGCCGAGGCCCAGAACGCCGGTCATGCCGAGCACCGCTCCGGACACCGGGGAGCCGATCATGCCGGCGACCGGGATCGCCACCATGAAGATGCCGACGATCTTGGCGCGATAGACCGAGGGGTACCAATAGGTCAGATACAGGATCACGCCGGGGAAGAATCCGGCCTCGGCCGCGCCGAGCAGGAAGCGCAGCACCAGGAAGGAGATTGGCCCGCCGATCAGCGCGAAGGCGCCCGACGCGAGGCCCCAGGTGATCATGATCCGGGCGATCCACTTGCTGGCGCCGAATCGCTCCAAAGCGAGGTTGCTCGGCACTTCCAGGATGAAATAGCCGATGAAGAAGATGCCGGCGCCCAGGCCGAAGGTTTTGGGATCGATGCCGACCGCCTTGTTCATCTGCAGGGCGGCGAAGCCGATGTTCACCCGGTCGATATAGCAAATGACATAAGCGGCGAGCAGAAATGGCATGAGCCGCCAGGACACGCTACGCATTGTGCGCGCTTCGAGGGCGCTGGTCGCCGTCACTGAGGCAGACATCGTTTTCTCCCGTGGTCTTTGTTCGAAGGCTGAGCGGCCCTCAGGATGGGTCAATGACATGGATCAATGCGGGGTGTGTGCCCCAATTGGCGCATGGGCCCAATGCGCCCGCCGCGTGGGTCCGGTCCGGCGGCACCGGCCGAAGTCCCCGCTTGCCGCGCCGGCCGCATGTCCGGCATGATCGGCCGAACACGCGGGGAGCCAAACCGATGGACGCGATCTCGGCCGAACAGCATCTGATCCGTGACGAAGCCACGCTTGATCAACTTTACGGCGAGATCAATCCTGGCTCGATCGCCAAGGAGACCGGCTACATCCACCCGCACTACCGGGCGATGATCGAGGCCTCGCCGTTCATGGTAATGGCGACCTGTGGGCCGGAGGGGCTGGACACTTCGCCGCGCGGCGATCCTCCGGGGTTCGTGCATGTCATCGATGAGAAGACGCTGCTGATTCCGGATCGCCGCGGCAACAATCG
Source organism: Acetobacteraceae bacterium (assembly GCA_003164305.1). The sequence continues at coordinate 5,810 of PLSZ01000269.1, read as the reverse complement.
GCTGGACAGTCTTCGAAATATCATCCGCGATCCGCGGGTGGCGCTGCTGTTTCTCATTCCCGGCGTTGGCGAGACGTTGCGGGTCAACGGCCGCGCGGCGATCTCCACCGATCCGGGGTTGATCGAGCGGTTTCCGTTCCGCGGCACGCTGCCTCGGACGGTGATCGTGGTAACCGCCGAGCGGGTGTATTTCCAGTGCCCGAAGGCGCTGGTGCGGTCCGATTTGTGGAACCCCGACAAGCGGATCGACCGCAAGGCGCTGCCGAGCACTGGCACCATCATGGCGAGCATCACCGAGGGCAAGATGGGCGGCGAGGACTATGATCGTGCGTATCCGGAACGATTGAAGGCGACGATTTACTGACACGGGCGCGTCGCGACGCTTCGTCAGGAGGTCTGGCCGCGCCTGGTACCGAGGATCGTTTAAGCGCGGCACATTGCTCGACGTCGTTGCTGGGCCTGATCCGGCCATCTCGATCATCACGTGCCTTGAAAGATGGCCGGCTCAAAGACCGGCCATGACGAACTGGCGGCGGTGACTCCCGCTTTGGCGACGGTGAGTACCAGGACATCATGACTTATGGGCAGCACCATAAGCGACAAGAACGAAGGGAACGTCGATGACCTCGAGACGAGGCTTTCTGTCCGCCGCCGCGGGCCTGGTGTTTTGCGGTTGCGGCCTGCCGGGCGCGGCGCACGCGCAAACCGGCGCCGCGGCGCGGCGACCTGTGACGGTCCGCGGCAAGCGGGTCAAAACCGTCGATGTCCACTCGCATTGTCTGTTTCATGAGGCGACGTCGCTGCTTGGCGACAAGGCCGGATCACTGACCCCGAACATCCGGAACGCCCAGGAAGCGTACCTCGTGTTGGAGGAGCGGTTCACGGCGATGGACGCGATGGCGATCGACATGGAGATCCTGTCGGTCAATCCGTTCTGGTTCGGGCTCGACCGCGATCTGGCGGCGAAGATCGTGCGTGTCCAGAACGAAAAACTGGCGGAGCTTTGCGCGTCGCATCCGGACCGGTTCGCGGCCTTCGCGTCGCTGACGTTGCAGGATCCGGCGCTGGCGGTTCAGGAACTGGAAACCGCGGTGAAGAAGCAGGGGCTGAAGGGCGCGGCGATTGGGGACCGGGTGGCGGGCGCGGAATTCTCCGATCCGAAATTCCATCCGGTGTGGGCCAAGGCGGAGGAACTCGGCGCGGTCCTGTTCATCCATCCGCAGGGCGTGCCGGAGTTGAACGACCGGTTGAAGGGCAATGGCTGGCTGGTGAATACGATCGGCAATCCGCTCGGCACCACGATCGCTTTGCAGCATTTGATCTTCGAAGGTACGCTGGACCGGTTTCCGGGATTGAAGATCGTCGCGGCGCATGGTGGCGGTTATCTGGGGTCGTACGCGCCGCGCGACGATCACGCGTGCTTTGTCGCGCCGGCCTTCTGCGACCCGAACATCAAACTTAAGCAGCAGCCGACGGAATACCTGAAGCAGTTGTATTTCGACGCGTTGGTGTTTACGCCCGAGGCGTTGCGGCATCTGGTGGCCCAGGTGGGGGCGAGTCAGGTGATGCTCGGTAGCGATGAGCCGTATATCTGGGAACAGCATCCGGTGGATCATGTGTTCGCCACGACCTCGCTGACCGATGCGCAAAAGTCGGCCATTCTGGGTGGCAACGCGGCGAAGCTGTTCGGGCTGAAGACGTAAGGAGCCTGGCCTGGTTTCCGCGGCCGGCGCGGACTGGTGTGGTTCTCCTTCCGTCTGATGGGTCAGCGGTATTTGAAGCACCGCGAGCAAGAATGACACGGAGCGCGCGGAGTGCACCGGAGGACGCGGAAGAAGAATATCAGGCGCTTCGCGCGATGCTCGGTTGGCGAACGCGCGAAGCGCCACATTACTTTTCTGCTCCGCGCTCTCCGTGTTATGCTTTCTTCGCGGGGGCTGACACCGACGGCCCCCGGTGGACTGCAATCATCGATCCCGAATCCTTTCGCCTCCTGGCGCGCGTCGCGAAACGGAACACATCCGACGCCACCTCCCGCCCTCGCTGATTGACGGCAACGACGTCAGTGTTCAACAACCTCACGCAATGGTTACCAGCAGCCCAGGAGCCGTCATGGATTACACGCCCTCGCCGCATCTGACGCAGAACTGGTTGCTGACCAAGCCGTCCGCCACCGGCAAACGCGGCATGGTGGTCTCTCAGGTCCGCTCGGCGGCCGAAGCCGGGGTCGCCGTCCTCGACGCCGGCGGCAACGCGATCGACGCGGCGGTCGGCACCGCTCTGGCGCTGGCGGCGGTGGAGCCCTGGAACTCCGGCCTCGGCGGCATCGGCTTCGCGCTGGTGCACCGCGCGGGCGAAAAGCGCGCGGATGTGGTGGATTTCGGACCGGTGGCGCCGCGCGGCCTCAACCCCTCATCCTTCAAACTCACCGGCAAAACTGGCCATGGCCAGTTCGCCTGGGCCGAGGTCGAGGGCGACGCCAACGTCCAGGGCCCGCTGTCGGTCGCCATCCCGTCGTCCACCGCCGGTTACGCGAAGCTGCACCAGACCTGGGGCAAGCTGCCGTTCAAGGACGTCATCGCGCCGGCCATCGCGCTGGCGAAACGCGGCCTGCCGCAAGACTGGTACACCACGCTGAAGGTCGCCAACGCCGCCGCGGTGTTCCGGAATTACGCGGAAAGCGCGCGGGTCTATCTGCCCGACGGATTGCCGCGGACCCCGCCGTATCAGGGCACGCCCGGCTTCTTCCGCCTCGGCAACCTGCCGGCGACGCTGGAGCGCCTCTCGCACGCCGGCCTTCGCGATTATTACGAGGGCGATATCGCAGCGACGATCGCCTCTGACATTAAGGCTCTGGGCGGTGTGCTGTCGGCCCGGGATTTGCGGGAGTGCCAGGCGCGGATCCTGCCCGCCACGGAATACGCCTGGCGTGGCCGCACGCTGCAACTGACCGGTGGCCTGACCGCCGCGCCCACCATGATGCGGGTACTGGATCAGATGGCGTCCGCCCACTACGGCGCGGCACCCGACGCCGCCTGGTTCGTGGGCTTCGCTCGCGCCATGAAGACCGCCTACCGGGAGCGGTTGGAGGGTCTGGGCGACGCCGACCCGCTGGCCGCCGAGACCTGCACCACGCATTTGACCGTCTGTGATCAGGACGGGACGATGGTCGCGATGACTACCACGCTGATGTCCCTGTTCGGCAGCAAGGTCATGCTGCCCGGCGCCGGCGTGATGCTGAACAACGGCGTGATGTGGTTCGATCCGCGCGCTGGTCAGCCGAACTCCATCGCCGGCGGCAAGCGACCGTTGACCAATATGTCTCCGATCATCCTGAAAGATGGCGATCGGCCGATGCTGGCGATGGGCGCCTCGGGCGGGCGGCGCATCCTGGCCTCGGTGGCGCAGGTCATGAGTTTCATCGCGGACTTTGGCATGACCGTGGAGCAGGCGGGGCACCAGCCGCGCATCGACGTCTCCGACGCCCAGAACGTGTCCGCCGATGTGCGGCTGCCGGCCGATGTGCTGGCGGCGCTGGCCGCGGACGGACCGACCGAGGCGGTGGAGCATGGCGTGATGCCGATCAACTTCGCGTGCCCGAACGTGATCCTTCGGGGTGCCGATGGCTCGGTCACCGGCATCAGCGACGCCGCGTCGCCCTGGTCGTCGGCCGTCGCGCAAGCCTGAGGCATGCGCCGGGCCGGTGGTTCCCTTCGGCCAGCCCGGCTGGCGCTGACCTGTCTGCTTCTGGCGTGCGCCCGTCCCGCGCTCAACACTTCGGCGTGTGCCAGCCCCCCCTTGGCGGCGCACGGGCCTTTGCTGTTGCCGGACAGTCCGGCGCCCGCTCTGGCGACGCTGGACGTCGATGCCTTGCGCGCCAAGGCCACCAAAGGAGACGCAAGCGCGGCGGCTGACCTGGGCGCCGTCTACGCGCATGGCTGGAAGGTCCGGCGCGATCCGGCGGAGGCGATGCGGTGGCTGCTGCGCTCCGCCACCCTGAAGAACAAATCCGGCCGCCGCGAACTGGGCTTGCTGTTGCTGCGCGGCGACGGCGTCGCCCGCGATCCCGCGCAGGCGGTTGGGCTGCTGAAACTGGCGGCCGAGACCGGCGATATGGTGGCCGCGGCCGCTCTTGGCGCCGCGTACGGCAACGGCGACGGGATCCAGCAAAGCTGGCCTCAGGCCCTGGTCTGGACGCGCAAATCGGCCGACGCGGGGATCGCCACCGCGCGCGCCAATCTGGGGATCATCCTGGAACGGGGCGTGCTCGGCCAACCCGACCCGAAAGGGGCGGCGGCGTTGTATAAGAAGGCTGGTGCCCAGGGCCTGGCTGCCGCGGATGTGCGGTTGGGAGATCTGTATCGTGCCGGTTTGGGCATCGACCGCGACCCGGACAAGGCCTTCGCCCTGTATCGCGGCGCGGCCGAGCGGGGTGATCCCGACGGCGAACGCGCCCTCGGCGAGGCGTATCGGCGAGGCATTGGTGTCGGCGTCGATCCCGGCGCCGCGTTGGCCTGGCTGCAGCGCGCGGCGGATCAGGACGACGGAGAGGCCGAGTACCGGCTCGCCACATTGCTGGACGGGCAGCCGGGGTATCCGCACGACCGGTTGCAGTCCTGGCTGTATTTGCTGCGCGCCGCCGATCATGGCCACACGCTGGCTGCCGCCCTGGTCGGCACCGGCTACATGACCGGGACCTACGGGCCGGAAAAGGACCATGGCAAGGCCGCGTACTGGCTGAACGAGGCATTGGAGCAGGTCTCGGCCGCCGTCCCTGGCGCCCCTTTGGGCGCCCCCGCCGCGGGCACGTCCGCTGCCCCGCCTGGCACCCTTCGTGGCGCCGCTTTGGGCGAGCCCACCGGCGAAGCCCTTGGCGAATCCCCTGGCGAATCCCCTGGCGAATCCNNCTGGGGAACCGAACGACCCGCGCCCGGACCGCGACGCGACCATGAACCTCGCCCGTTATGAACTCGGGCTGCTGTTGGTGGAGGGCGACGGCGTCCCGGGCGATCTCGATCGCGGGGTTCGGTTGATCTCCCAGGCGGCGGACCGTGGCCTGGTGCAGGCGCTGTATCAGCTTGGCATGCTGCGCCACTCCGGCATGGGTCTGCCGCGCGACGATGTCAAAGCCGTCGATCTGCTGCGTCAGGCGGCCGAGCGCGGCTCCGGCACCGCCGCGGCCGCCATGGGCGTCGCTTACCTGGACGGGTGGGCCGGCGCCAAGGACGACCAGGAGGCGCTGCGCTGGTTCCGCGTCGGNNCGGCCGGAGGCGCGGACGCGTATGGGCGACGCGGCGTCTCTGGGCCAGTTGGGGCAACGGCGCGACAGCTCGGCGGCCGTCCGCTGGTATCGCCTCGCCGCCGGCCAGGACCCCGCCGCGGCTTACCGTCTGGCGGTCCTGGCCGAGACCGGCGACGGCATGGCGAAAGACCCGGCCGAGGCGCTGAAATGGTATCGCGCGGCGGCGGCTCAGAACCAGCCGGACGCGCTGCTGCGGTTGGCGGAGGCGGCGCGCGATGGCTCTCTGGGCCTGCCGAGGGATCCGGCGGAAGCGGAGCGGCTGTTCAAAAGCGCCGCCGACCACGGCCAACCNNGCCGCCCTGCTCACCCTGGGCGTGATGCGCGAGACCGCGGGCGGCGACGATGTGGACGCGCAACGCACCTGGCGCGAGGCGGCCGATCGCGGCGTTCCGGAAGCCTGCGACCGTCTGGGACGGGCCTATCGCGACGGCGAACTTGGGTTGGCCGTGAACGATGACCAGGCGCGGCATTGGTTCCAACGGGCGGCGGATCTGGGGGACGCGGGCGG
>PLSZ01000587.1 GCA_003164305.1 Acetobacteraceae bacterium | reverse complement strand
CAAGGGTTTGGATGGCCGGTATAAGTCATGCGCGCCGCGTGTGATGACGGGCCGTGATGCAGCGCGGCTTCGCGCCACGGGAGAAACGGAAGCGCGAGGACCGGCCAAGGGCGCCGGCTGCCCGTATCACAGGCTCATTACCCGGGGCGGCGCTTCGTCAGGTCGCGGCGGGCAGGCTGATCAGGAAAGCCGCGCCGGCCTGAGTCGGCAGGAGGGTCACGCTGCCACCCACGCCCGCCACGATCGCCCGCACGATCGGCAAGCCCAGGCCGGTGCCACCCTGGCCGCGCGCGGTGGTGAAGAAGGGCTCGAACGCCCGGACCTGATGCGCGGGTGGGGTGCCCGGACCGTCGTCACGCACGGTGATGCGCACATGGTCGCCATCGGCTTCCACGACGATATCGACGGCCGCCCCGGTCGCGTGCGCGGCGGCGTTCTCCAGCATGGTCGTCATCAGGGCGTCGAGCGCGTCTTCCGGCAATCGGGCCGCGCCCGCCGCCCCGGTCACCGCCACGGTCATCCCGGTTTGGCGATAGCGCTCGGCGACCCGACGCACGATGGGATCGACGGCGGCGATCGCGGCTTCGCCCCGGGTCGTCATGTCGGCGCGCGCCAGTTCGACCAGCCGGCGCACCAATAGTTCCAGGCGGGCGACGCCGTCCGACACGACGCCCAGAAGCCGCCGCCGCTCCTCGGGGGATACCGAGTCGGCGTGCTCGTCCAACAGTTCCGCGGCGGCGCGGATCGCGGTCATCGGGGTCTTGAACTCGTGCGAGACGCTGGCCGCGAAGCCACTGATGTAGCCGGCGCGCTGCTCCAGCGTGCGAGCCATTCGGGCGATGGCGTCGGACAACTCGGCCACTTCCCGCGTGCCAGTCCGGCCTGGATCGATCGCCATCGCCTCGCCCGCCGCCACCGCCTGGGCGCGCCGGACCAGGATGCGCAACGGGCGGGTGACCAATCTGGAAATGCCGGCGGCGAGCGCGACCCCTCCGGCGATCAGCAGCAACGTCAGCACGATCAAGGGCTTGCGCTTGCCCCAGATGGTATCGGCCAAAGAACTGGGTGTGCGAGAGAGGACGACGACGCCGGCCACCTCGCCCGCCGGATCGGCGACCGGCAACGCCACGAACACGCGCGGAGCTGAGGTGCGGCTGATGCCCTCGGGCGCAGCTTTCGCCGGTTCGCGCTGGTGCATGCCGCTGGCGATGGGCTCCCCGGCCAGCACGCGCGCGATTTCGGTCCAGCCGGTCAGTCCGCGTCCCAGATCGGTGCTGGTGGTGGCGACAATGACACCGTGCCGATCGGTGACGCGGAGGCTGGCGAGGGTCACCAACTGCGCGTCCCGCAACACCGGCGTCAGCGCCTGACCGGCGGCGATGGCCGCGGGATCGGCGGGCGCCGCCGGCTGGTCGCCGGGTTGCGGCGGCAGGATCGGATCGACCGCCAGATCCAGGCCCGGACGCCGCGCCATATGCAGCGCGGCGGGGCTGGGTTGGGGCGGCGTCCCGGGCGCGCTCGCGCCGGACAGCACATGCATCTGCTCCCGGAACACGCTCGCCAGCACGGCGGCCTGGGCGACCAGTTCGGATTCGGTCTGGCGAACCAGAGCGCTTTCATACAGCCGCGGCGCCCACAGGCCGGCGACGGGCAAGGCCAGAATCGCCAGGTTGCTCAGCAGCAGGACGGTGCGCAGGCGGGGCACGCCAAACCGAGGCCAGCGGAACCGGAGCCGTCGGCCGGGGCGTGTCAGTCGCAAGGTCCCAGCCGGTAACCGAAGCCGGGCAAGGTCTCGATGGGCGCGGCGCCGATCTGGGCGAATTTGGCGCGGACCCGGCGCACGTGGCTGTCGATGGTGCGATCGTTCACGACGCGCTCGGTGGTGTAGGCGCGGTCCATCAGTTCGTCGCGGGAGAAGACGCGGCCGGGCCGGCTCAGCAGCGTGCGGAGAACGCCCAGTTCGGTGGCGGTGAGGATGATCTCCTGGCCATCCCAGGTGGCGCGGAGGGTTTCCAGATCGATCAGCAGGCGACCATGGGCCAGTTTCGTCTTGCCGGGGTCAGGCAGCGAGGGCGCGGGCGGCACGGCGACCCGGCGCAATACGGCGCGGACGCGGGCCACCAGTTCGCGTGGGCTGAATGGCTTGGCGAGGTAATCGTCGCCGCCGATCTCCAGGCCGACGACGCGGTCGACCTCCTCATCGCGAGAGGACAGGAACAGGATCGGCACATCGCTGGCGCGGCGCAGGGTTCGGCACACCTCGATGCCATCCAGTTCGGGGAGCATCACGTCGAGGACGACCAGGTCGGCGCCCTCGGCGGAGAAGCGTTCGATCGCGGCGCGGCCGTCAGCGGCTTCGGAGGTGGCGAACCCGGCGCGGCCGAGGGCGAAGGCGACCACCTCGCGGATCGCCGGATCGTCATCGACGACCAGGATCCTCGGCCGGGAACTGGCGGGCGCAGCGGACATGGCGGCATTTGCACGAGATTGCCACTGTCTTCGCGAATGATTGTCGTCCGCGTTGCATGTCGCTCCCGCATCAGGCTCCGGACTATCAACGGAGCATCACGATGACTGACGAACCACCTGTCGCCGCCTCGCCTGGTCCCGGCGCGCCTGAACCCGAACCATTTGGCCCCACCCTCCCTGGAGTCACCGCTTCCGCTCCCCCACCGTCCCGGTCGGGGCTTTCCTGGACCGCTTCGCCGGCCGGCAAGGCGGGGCTGATCCTGGTGCTGCTGCTGTTCATGCAGATCCCGCTGCTGATGGTGTCCGGCCTGATCAGCGAACGGGAGGGGCGCGAAAACGAGGTGCTGACCGGGTTCCGCCGCGGCTGGGGGCCTGCGCAGACCGTCTCTGGCCCAGTACTGGCTGTGCCGTATCTGAAAGAGGCCCCGGCCGACAAACCAATCGACACGTCGCGGCCGCGGCGCGGCTGGATCCAGATCCCCGCGAGCCAGTTGGCGGTGACCGCGACAATGGAACCGGAAACCCGCCGGCGCGGACTGTTTCACGCGGTGGTTTACACGGCGTCCTTAAACTTCAGCGGCACGATTACCCTGCCCGCGATCGACACACAAGAGGTCGCGTCCGCCGAGTTGCTGTGGAACGAGGCCGTCCTGGTGACCGCCGCGACCGACCTGCGCGGACAACCGGCGGACTCGACGGCGGAGATCGACGGCCACACCGTGAAACAAACCATCCAGGCCACCAGCGCGGGTCCGTCTTGCGGCACCGTGTTCGTTCCGGCCGGGATCGACGGTCCGCCCGTCCCCGGCACGACCATCCCGTTCCGCACCAGCCTGGTGCTGCGCGGGACGCAGTCGCTGAATTTCTTTCCGTACGGACGGCAAACCGACCTGACGGTGACCGGGCCGTGGCGCTCGCCCGGGTTCACCGGCGCCACGCTGCCGCTGATCTACGCGATCGACCAAACCGGCTTCAAGGCGACCTGGCGGATCGCGGGCGACGCCGTCTCAGGCGGGTGGCACCGGAACGCCACGCCGGCGCCGCTGTGCCTCTCGAACGGACCAGGCGTGATGGGAGTCGATCTGCTGGAGGCGGTGCCGACCTACCTGATGGTCAGCCGGGCGGCGAAATACGGCACGTTCTTCCTGGCGCTGTCGTTCCTGACCTACTTCCTGTTCGAGGCGGTCAGCCGCGTCCGCATCCATCTGGCGCAATACGCGCTGCTCGGGGTGTCGGTGTCGCTGTTCGCGCTGCTGCTGGTGGCGCTGGCCGAGCCACTGGGTTTCACCGCCGGATACGTGCTGAGCACCCTGGCGATCATGGCGCAGGCGTCGCTTTATACCCTGTCGGTTGTCGGATCGGGGCGACTCGGCGCGATGTTCGCCGGGATGCTCGGGGTGTTGTTCGGGTTCCTCTACGTCGTGGTCGTGATGGAGAGCTTTTCGCTGCTGGCCGGGACGGTGGCGCTGTTCGGCGCGCTGTCGGCGATCATGTTCGCGACCCGCCGGCTGGACTGGAGCGCCGGCGGGATCGCGAAGGTGGCGCCATGACCGCGGGCAGGTCAGTCTTTGATCCCCAGCAACCGCGCCGCCGTGCCGCCAAGAATGGCGACGCGGTCGGCGTCGGACAGGCCGGGGGTGTTGAGGACAAGATCGACCTCGGTGCTGGTCCAGGGGAACGGGTAGTCGGTGCCGATCATGATCTGGCCGACGCCGGTCTCCGCGATCAGATGACGCAAGGCCTCGGGCGTGAAAACGATGGTGTCGAAGAACAACTGGCCGTCGCGCAGGTACGCGGTCGGGTTCTTCTTCGGCAAGGGCCCGACGCGGTCGGGGAAGCAGCGGATCACGGCGTCGGAGCGGTTGGCGTAGGACGGCAGGAAGCCTCCGCCGTGCGCCGCGCAGATCTTCAGGCCGGGGAAGCGGTCCAGCGTGCCCTCGAAGATCAAATGCGACAGGGCGATCGTGGTTTCCAACGGATTGCCGATCGTGTTGGTCAGCAGCCCGCTGCCCCCCAGCCGGCCACTGGGCTCCAACTCCCTGGTGCCGAGCGGGTGCATGAAGACGAGCACGCCCAGTTCCTCGCATTTTGCCCAGAAGGGGTGGAAGCGGGGGTTGGAGAGGTCCTCGCCGGCGACGCTGCCGCCCACGCCGACACCGCGGAAGCCGAGGGTTTTGACCGCGTATTCCACCTGCTCGGCCGCGAGTTCCGGATGTTGCAACGCCGCCGTGGCGAATGCGACGAAGCGTTCCGGTTGCGCCGCGCAAAATTCCACCAGCGTCTCATTCTGCAGCTTGATGAGTTGCGCGGCCTCGTCGCGGCCGGCGCGATACCAGTACGGATTGATACTTAACGCCTCGACGTCGATCCCCTGGGCGTCCATCGCGGCGAGCCGGGTGCTGGTGTTGTCCATCAGCAGGCCGGGTGCTTCGAGAGGGTGGTTGATGATCGCGGCGGCGGCGGGGACGATGCAGTGGGCGTGCACATCGACGGTTTTGACGCGCCTGCCGTTGACCGCGACCTCCCGGCGGCGGGGTTGCGCCGGAGCGCCTGGTGCTGGCGTGACGCTGGTCATCGCGCAGCCGATGAACGCGATGCCGGCCAGAGTGCTGGACAGCAGGTCTCCGCTGATGGGCATGATTGGTCGCTCCCCTTTTTGGTTTGACGGTCGTTGACCGAGGCTACACCGGTTTATGGTCCGCGTCGCCATGGGTGGGGCAGGCCGGGTGGGTTGAGCAACAGGCAGAGGCCCGGAAATGCCGCCGCGATCCGATTGAGCCGGCGCGAGCCGAACGGCGGCTGTCCCTTTCGCGGCGGCGGCGGCGCGAATCAGTAAGAAGTTAACACGGATTATCGGGATTAAGGGCACGGATTTCAGGGAAGGCGTTCGAGGCCGTTTCACCTGATTGTTCCCGTCGGCATTCGTCACGTTCCGTGTAATCCGTGCCCTTAATCCGTGTAATCCGTGTTAAAGCCATGCTTTACCGTCACCCGATACGGAGTGAATGGCCAACGAAGCGCGCGAGCCGCGGTATCCCGTCCAACCCTTTCCGTCGATGTCGTGACACACTCCCCGCGACATCACGGCGATTTTCCAGCCCAGTACACCGTCAGTCGCCGCTCGCCGTGACCGCCACGGGCTCGGATCCGGCCGTCCGCGCCTGATCCAACGCCCGCGCTTCCTCCAGAGTCTCAGCCAATCCGCGGAACGCGTCCTGAAACGCCGCCATATGTTCTTCCCCCGCTGCGTCCAGCGGTTCGAGTTCCATAAACGGCGCCTCCGGTTCCGGCGTCCGCGCCTTACCCGCGCCCGCCCCATTCTTCGCCATAACCACGCTCTCCCCCTCCACCCGAGCCTGCGCGACGGAAGCCGCCATGGACACAACGGGTTCCGTGACACCCCGCGCTGGCTTCGCCAGGGCGGACGCCGCCGCGGCCGATGCAACCGGATCCTCGATCACCGCCGCCTCGACCGCCGCGATCTCCACCGGGGTCTCCGGCACGATTTCCGACGCGGCGCCGGCCTCAACCGCTGCCTCTCGCTCCGCCACCGCGTCGTCCGCTCGCATCACCTGAGTGCCCTTCGCGAACGGCCGCCCCGCGCAAATCCGCAACTCCTTGATGAACGCCAGCATCGAGCGGTCCAACGCCACGATCGTCGTCTTCAGGAGCCCATCTGCCCCTGAAACACATCCAACATCGAATCCAGCAGCAGATTGAAGTGCCCAACCATCATGACCGAGAGCATGTATTCCAGCCCATCGCGCGGCTCACGTAGACCATTTGCCGCGTCCGCGACTCCCGCTGCGCCGGATCGTCGGCCGGCCGGTCGTAGATCGAGCGCGCCGCGACCTGGGGGAACTCGTCGATCACGGTCTTCGGCAGCGGATGGCACGTTTGCATGGAATAAGAGCCTATATCAAGTTCAATATAGGCCTTTTTTCACTTCATCGAGGTTGCGTCAAGGTGAATTGTGGCGCGCTGTGGACCCGAGACCGGACGCGAACGGCGGTCGATGGGGCGGACGGCACGGCCGGAAAGCGTAAGATTCTACCACGGAGACCACTGAGAACCACGGAGCTTTACTGAGAAGTAAGGAAAAATAGCGCTTCGCGCGGGCGTGTGATCCAGCACCCGCGCGAAGCGCGAAATATCTCTCTTCTCCGTGACCCTCCGTGGTTCTCAGTGTTCTCCGTGGTAAACCCTTACTTTCTTACTTGCCCGCCAGCGCCGAAGCGCACGAATGTCCCAATGGCCGTGCCGGCGACGAAGCCCCCACGACGACACTCGCGGCCAGGCCCGGCACGTGGTCTCACGAACGATCGAGCCGCCGTTTGGCAACAGCCGGGCCGCGGCCGGCGCGATGGACGCGGTGCCTGCGTTCCGGCAGGGTTCCGGGTAGCGAGCGGCCCGCGGCACCACGCGCTCAGGCGCGCCGGGCGGGACTCGCGGCGAACCGACGATGACGGGATCGATCAGAAACTGAAAGGGCGGCGCATGGTGCGCATCAACCGAGTCACGACCCGCGGCGGCGATACCGGAGAAACCTCCCTGGGCGATGGCACCCGCGTGCGGAAGGACGATCCCCGCGTCGAGGCGATCGGCGCCGTCGATGAGGCCAATGCCGCGATCGGCGTACTGCGTCTGGCCACACGCGACGATGCCGAGGCCACCGCGATGTTGTCGCGTATACAGAACGATCTGTTCGATCTCGGCGCCGATTTATGCGTCCCCGGGTTGGCGGGCGATCGGCTGCGGCTGACCGACGCGCCGGTGCTGCGGCTGGAGAATGAGGTCGCCACGATGAATGAAACCCTGCCGCCGCTGACCAGCTTCGTCCTGCCCGGCGGATCCGAAGGCTCCACCCACGCGCACATGGCCCGTACGGTGGCGCGCCGCGCCGAGCGGGCGGTCGCGCGGCTGGAACAGGTGAACCCGGTGCTGATCCGCTATCTGAACAGGCTGTCTGATCATTTGTTCGTGCTCGGGCGGGTGCTGAACCGCGATGGCGCGGACGATGTGCTTTGGGTGCCCGGGGCCAACCGTTAGACGATCGCGCGCGTTTGCCATGCCCTATGTTAGTATGTCGTATCGAACGCGACAGACTTTGCCGGGAGAGAGATGGCCGTGACGACGTTTCCCGTGGATCCCGCCGCATTGGATGGGTTCGGCCTGCCGCGGTTTCCGCCCGGCGAGGTCTGGCTCGCCGGTGCCGGACCTGGCGATCCCGGGCTGTTGACCCTGCACGCGGTCAACGCCCTGGGTCAGGCGGACGTCATTCTGTACGACGCGCTGGTACACGCGGCGGTGCTGCGGCTGGCCCGCCCAGGAGTGACGCTGGAATTCGCGGGCAAGCGAGGCGGGCGGCCTTCGCCCGAGCAACGCGACATCACCGAGCGGCTGATCGAACTGGCCCGCCAAGGCCATCGCGTGTTGCGGCTGAAAGGCGGCGATCCCTTTGTGTTCGGTCGCGGCGGCGAGGAAACCCTGGGGCTCGCCCTCGCCGGTATTTCGTTTCGGGTCATTCCGGGCCTGACGGCGGGGCTGGCCGGTCTGACCTATGCCAACATCCCGGCGACCACGCGTGACACCAACCACGGGGTGATCCTGGTCACCGGCCAGTACGCGGCGGGCCACGAGCACGGGCTGGAATGGGGCACGCTGGCGCGAACCCGCCTGCCGATCATCCTCTACATGGGCATCGGGCGGTTGGCCGAGATCACCCAGGCGCTGATGGCCAGCGGCGTGGCGCCGGACCTGCCCGTCGCGGTCGTGCACAACGCGACCACGCCGGAGCAGCGCGTGCTGGTTTCCGACGTGGCGCGGATCGCGGAGGCGGCGGCGGCACAGGGATTTGGCTCCCCGTCCATCGTGGCGATCGGGGAGATGGTGCGGTTGCGTGAGGCACTGCTGCCGTTCGCCATTGCGTTGACGGACGGATCCTCCGGCGATCATCCGGTGCCGGACCAGCCGGTCGCGCACGATCAGGGTCCGAGAGGGGCATGATCACCCCGCGGCGGCGACCGCCTTGCCGGCGGACAGGCGATAAATCCGGTCGAGTTTCTCGACCCCGATCAACCGGTGCGCGATCAGAATGACGGTGCGCCCTTCCGCGACCTCGTTCAGCGTCGCCAGAAACGCCCGCTCGGTTTCGGCGTCCAAACCCGCGCACGGCTCGTCCAGGATCAGGATCGGCGCGGGAGACAGCAGCGCGCGCGCCAGCGCCAGACGCCGGCCCTGGCCGCCGGAGAACCGCGCCCCACCCTCCCCGACCCAGGTGTCGAGTCCGTCGGGCAACGCGCGCACCACATCGCCGATGCGCGCGGCGTCGAGCGCGGCCCACAGCGCCGCGTCGTCCGCGTCCGGCCGGGCGAGGTACAGATTCGCCCGGATTGTATCATCGAACAAATGCGTCGTCTGACTGAGCCAACCCACCCGGGATCGCATGGCCGCCCCGGTCAGAGCGGCGATATCGGTACGTCCCAGCAACACCCGGCCCGATTGCGGCGCCGCCACCTTCAGCAGCAACGCCGCCAGCGTCGACTTGCCTGCGCCCGAGGGACCCAACACCGCGACTCGTGTGCCCGGCGCGATGTCCATGGTCAGGCCGTCGAATACCTTCGGCAAATCGGGCCGCCATTGGAAATGCACCGAGTCGAAGCTCAACCTTGAGCCGGACGGCGGCTCGGCCGGGACCGCGGGGTCAGGCACCGGCACCGGCGCGTCCGCGGCCTCCAGCACCCGGTGCGCCGCGGCCGCGGCATGGCCCAGATAGGCGCCCGCTTTGGGAAGGCCGCCGATCGCCTCGAACGTGGCGAGCACCAGAAACGCGGCGATGATGGCGGCCTCGGGCTCGGTCCCGGCGGCGCACAGCACCGCGAACAGCGCCGCCTGAGCGCACAACAGCGCACCCGCTCCGGCCAGCGCGGTACGGCTGGCGAGCGTGTGTTGCGCGCTCAACAACGACGCCTCACGGGCCTGGATGGCGGCGAGCATGCGGCCCTCGGCCCCGAACGCGCGCACTTCGCGCCAGCCGGTCATGGTGTCCAGGACGGCGATCCGCAACTGCCCCATCGCGGCGGCGAGCGATGTCCCCGCGTCAGCGGCGGATCGCGCGGCGAGCCACGGCAGGACGAAGGCCGCCAGAACAAACGACAGTCCGACCGCCAGCGCCAACAGCACCCCGCTGCCGCCATGGCCGCTCCGCGCGATGACGATGACCGCAACGGGCAGCAGGAACAGCGCTCCGGCCAGCGGCACCAGGACTCTCAGATAGACGCCGTCCAGCGCCTCCACGTCGTTGACGATGCGAGACAAGACGTCGCCCGCCTGGCGAAATCCAAGGCCGCCCGCTGAATTCGCCGCCAGTTTGCGAAACAGCCAGACCCGCATATCGGCCAGCGCGCGGAACATCGCCGAATGCGTCAGCATCCGCTCGGTATAGCGGAGGATGACCCGGACCGCGCCCAATCCGCGCAGGATCAACGGGGCGAACAGCGCGAGACTGGCCAACGTGGCCCCCGCGACCGCCATCAGCGCGACGCCGCTGGCCAGCGCCAGCAACGACACGAACACGCCCGCGGCGAGCCACGCCGCACGGCCATGCCACAGGCGGACGATGCGCTGCAGGTCGGCGGTCATATCCTTGGAGTTCATGCCGCGCCCCATCACGCGGCCCCTCTGGCCGACTCGATCCGCCCGTCGCGAATGTCCAGCCGCCGCCCGGAGAATGTCCGCGCGGCCACTGAATGGCTGGCCATGATCACCGTCCGGCCGGCGGCGAGGCGGCGCAACCCATCGAACACCTCCGACTCGGTGGCCGGGNNATGCGCTGCGCCTGGCCGCCGGAAAGCCCATAGCCGCCCTCACCCACTTTGGTCTCCAGGCCGTCGGGCAACTGTTCGACGAAGCCATCCACGCGGGCGGCGCGCATGGCCTCGGTCAGTTCGGCCTCGGTCGCGCCGGGTTTGGCGAACAGGATATTGTCGCGAATGGTGCCGGAAAACAGCACCGGACGCTGGCCGATCCAGGCGATGATGGCGGACAACGCCTGAGGCACGATGTCCGTGATGTCCCGGCCGTTGATCACCACACGCCCGCTGTCGGGGCGCACGAACCCGAGCAATATCTCCAGCGCGGTGGACTTGCCCGCTCCGGACGGGCCAGCCAACACCACGGTTTCCCCGGCCGG
>PLSZ01000230.1 GCA_003164305.1 Acetobacteraceae bacterium | reverse complement strand
CGGGGAGTTGGTGGCGGCGTGATGGAGGCGGGCTCGATCGGCTGGTTCGCGGCGCACGAGGCGCGATTGGCGTGGCGCGATTTGTTGTCGCTGATGACCGCCGGCCGGCGCCGGAGTATCCGCACCGTCGTTCTGGGGTTCCTCGCGTTCGCCGTGTTCATGCACGCGCTGGCCTGGCTCATGCTGCGGACCGCGGCGAACGTCGATGGCTCCGACCGCAAGCAGGTTCTGGTGGCCNNCTGCTGATGGCCTGGTCCCTGATGCTGTCGCAGGCCATGGAATCGGTGACGCGGGCGTTTTACGCGCGCGGCGACCTGGACCTGATCCTCAGCTCTCCCGTCGCCGCCGAGCAGCTGTTCGCGGTGCGCATCGCGGCGATGGCGGTGGCGATCGTGATCATGGCTTTGGGCCTGGCGGCGCCGTTCATCAACGTGCTGGCCTGGTTCGGCGGAGCCGGCTGGTTATGCGCTTACATTGTCGCGATGGCGCTGGCGATGGTCGCGATCGCGGTCGCGGTGGCGGCCACGGTCGGCTTGTTCCGCCTGCTCGGCCCTCGGCGCACCCGGGCCATCGCCCAGGTGGTGGCGGCGGTGGTGGGAGCGGCGTTCGCGATCACCATCCAGTTCGCCGCGATCCTGTCCTACGGCACGACGTCGCGGACGGCGGTGATGCAATCGCGGGAACTGGTCGAAGGCTCGCCCGACGTGGACAGCCCGATCTGGTGGCCGGCCCGCGCGGTACTGGGCGAACCCGTGGCGCTGTTCGGCCTGTTGGGCTTCGGCATGATCGTTCTGGTGCTGGCGATCCGGGTGTTCGCGCCGCGCTTTGGCTGGCTGGCGCTGACCGCCGGCGGGCAGACGCACGAGATGCCGGCACGGCGGCGGCGGCCGTCCAATTTCCGCGCGAAATCTCCCGCGCAGGCGCTGCGCCGTAAGGAATGGGTGCTGCTGCTGCGCGATCCCTGGCTGATCTCGCAGACATTGATGCAGTTGTTTTATCTGTTGCCGGCGGCGCTGCTGCTGTGGCGCAGCCTGCAAAGCGGCGGCCNNCCTGCTGGTGCCGATCCTGATCGTGGCGGCCGGCCAGTTGGGCGGCGGTCTGGCGTGGCTGGCGGTGTCGGGCGAGGACGCACCGGAACTGATCGCGACCGCGCCGGTGTCCGCCAACGCCGTGTTCCGCGCCAAGGCCGAGGCGGTGCTAGGCGGCATCGCGGCGATTTTCAGTCCATTCGTGCTGTTGCTGGCGATCGCCGCGCCGTTCGCCGCGCTGGTGGCGATGGTGGGCGCGCTGATCGCGGCGGGCTCGGCCACCGCGATCCAATACTGGTTCCGCACCCAGGCGAGGCGCAGCCTGTTCCGCCGGCGGCAAACCTCATCCCGTGTCGCGACGTTCTCCGAGGCGGTGTCCTCCACCCTGTGGGCCGCGACCGGCGCCGTGGCGGCGACGCATAGCTGGCTGTTCGTGGTGCCAGGACTGCTGGTGGCGATCATCGTACTGGGCACCTGGATGATCAGCCCGGCGAGGAGCGCGCGGGCGCTGGCCTGATCACGCGGTTTCCGCCTGTTCAAATTGCCCCGTTGCGGGAGGCCGGGCCGCGCCGACGAGATGATCAATTTTGGCGGCATCAAGCTGGCGCCGCAGCCGATCGAGGCGCGGATCCGGGAGATGGACGGCGTGCGCGACGCGGTGTTGATCGGGCAGGACCATCCCGACGGCACCGGCGATCTGCACGTTTTCGTGGAGCGGGAAGACGCGGCGATCGATCCTGAGGTTCAGGCGACGATCATGCCGTTGCTTGCCTCGCGCGTGACATCGTACAGCGTGCGTTTCGAGAGCGATTTGGCCGCGTACCGGGATGGGCAAGGTGCGGCGGGTCGTGCCGCGGCGGATGCTCGCGCGTGACGGCGGGTGCTGAGCGCCATACCGGCGAACATAAGCGGTTTGGATGTATCGCACGGCAGTATCATCGTCATGGCCGGGCTCCGATCCGGCCATCTGTCGCGCCATGTGATACCAACCGCCCGAACGATTGACCCATCGCCGCATGCCGAAACGTCATCCCCGTGCTCGACCCGGGGATGACGGGTGATGCGAGAGTCAGTCGTTCCGGCCCTTCGTATGGGGCGACAGATCTCCGGGTCGGTGCCCGGTGATGACGATCGGAGGAGAGCCCGGCTGAGGCGATAATTGTTGGGTGTCGCCCTGGAGTCGGCAATCACGACATCCCCGGATTTATTCTGGCGGAGTCAAACGCGATTTTCGCGAGATGGCCCGGGGACAAGTTCCCGCGGCTGGTTTTCACTGTTCCATGTGTCTCAAGGCAATTCATGCCACGGCATGCGTAGTTTCCGAGGCTGCCGGCCCAGGCGGCTCAGACCCTATTCTTTCGGGGACAGGTCAGCCGCCAACCGAACAACGCGTCCGCGTAACGATCGGCAAATTTGTGCGTATTTCCAACAATCAATTGAGCGGAGGCGGCGGATGAACGTGCAATTCCATGAGCGACCGGTTCCGGCGCAGGAAATTTCCTCGGACGACTTCGCATATGGATTCTCGCAAGCCTCCATGGGCAGCAGGCTGCGCGCTTGTATGCACCGGGTCTTCAGACCTCGGGCGGCGCCTTCGTCCTGGAGCCACGACAAGCCAATTCGCGCGGAACTCTTCAGCATTGAACGGCTCGAGCAGCATGCAAGGAGCCTCGCGGCCGCTCAACCCATTGCGCCGAAGCCGACGACCGACCGACGGTTGGAGCAACGTTTGCACGACAACGACCGGGCACTGCGGGCCGCGTATCTCGCGACCATCTCGGCGATCCACGCGGAACGCGGGATCACGCCCGCGGCAACCTGGCTGATCGACAACTTTCACGTGGTCGAAGAGCAGGTTCAGGCGATCCAGACCGATCTTCCGCCCGGCTTCCACCGCCAGTTGCCCAAACTCATTGATGGTCCGTTCAAGGGATATCCCCGCGTCTTCGGTCTCGCCTGGGCATTCGTCGCCCACACCGACAGCCAATTCGACCCACAAATGCTGTGCCGCTTCCTGAGCGCCTACCAGCTTGTGCAGCCATTGACCATCGGCGAACTCTGGGCGGTCCCGATCACGCTGCGTGTCGTACTGGTGGAGAATTTGCGGCGCCTGGCCGACGACATCGTGGACCATCAGGCGGCACGCCATGAGGCCAACTTAATGGCCGACCGGTTGCTTGGCGCCGGCAGCCAGAAGCCCGAGCCAACGGACACCGTATCAGGACGGATCGACGGACCGCTGTCAGCCGCTTTCGCCGCGCAACTGGCACAGCGCTTGCGCGAACAGGATCCGCGCGTCATTCCGGCGTTGCTCTGGCTCGGCGAACGACTGGCGGCCCAGAATACCGCGGCCGATATCGTTGTTCATGAAGAGCAACAAAGTCAGGGCGCGGCGAATGTAACGATCCGCAATGTCATCACGAGCATGCGCCTGTTGTCCGCCATCGACTGGAGAGAGTTGTTCGAAAGCGTCAGTCTCGTCGATGCTGTACTGCGCGCGGAGAGCAATTTCGCCGCGCTCGATTTTCCGACGCGGGATTTGTACCGCCGCGCGATCGAAGAACTGGCGCGAGGTTCAGGTCGGTCGGAGATCGAGATCGCCCGATTGGCGCTCCGCGAAGCAGGACGCGCGAGAGATCAGGCGCGAAGCAAAGACGATGTCGCATCGGCTCGCCAGCAGGATCCCGGCTATTACCTCGTCGCGGACGGACGGACGGCATTTCAAACGACGGTCGGATTTCATGTCACGATAAAGGGATGGCTCACTCGCGCCAACGCGGCCGCGGGGATCTCTGGCTATATCGCGGTTGTCGCGGCTGTCACGGGCGTCATCGCGATGCTGATGTTGAGCTGGGACGTGGAACGCGATGGGTACTGGGCCATATTTGGGCTGGCGCTGCTCGCTCTGATCCCGGCGTCGGAGGCCGCCATGGCGCTGGTGAACTGCGGCGCCACGAATCGATTTAAGGCAATCACTCTGCCAAGCCTCGAACTTTCCGGCGGTGTGCCAGCGGGCCTGCGGACGGCGATTGTCGTGCCCACGCTTCTGACATCGCGCGACACGATAGCGGAGCAGATCGAACGGCTGGAGGTCCATCACCTGGCGAATTCCGACGGCGACCTGTGCTTCGTTCTGCTTACGGACTGGACGGATTCCGGCACCCAGAGCGCGGCTGGCGACGACGAACTGCTGAACCATGCCGCTGAAGGAATCGCGGCCCTGAATCGGCGCCACGAGCCGGCCCCCGGTGGCGAGCGGTTCTTGTTGCTGCACCGCCGCCGGCTTTGGAATGAGGGGCAGGGAAAGTGGATCGGGTGGGAGCGCAAACGCGGCAAGCTGCATGAGTTCAATCGACTGCTGCGCGGCGCCACGGACACCAGCTTCGTTCCGGTTGGGGACCGGCTGCCGGTCGTACCCACCGGCGTCCGCTATGTCATCGCCCTCGACGCGGACACGCGATTGCCGCGCGGAACCGCCAAACGCCTGATCGGGAAAATGGCGCATCCGCTGAACCAGCCGATACTTTGTCCTAAGTCGGGCCGTGTCATCGATGGTTACGCCGTGCTGCAGCCGCGGGTCACGCCCTCCATGCCGACGGGCTCGGAAGGATCGCTGTTCCAGCGGGTGTTTTCGAGTACGAGCGGCATGGATCCCTATGCCTGCGCGGTCTCGGACGTATACCAGGACCTGTTCGGCGAGGGCTCATATTGCGGCAAGGGGATCTACGACGTCGATCTCTTCGAGGCCGCGCTGTCCGGGCGAATTCCGGACAACACGTTGCTCAGCCACGATCTTCTGGAAGGTATCTTCGCGCGGGCCGGTCTGGTGTCCGACATCGAGGTCATCGACGAGTTCCCGGCGCGGTACGATGTCGCCGTATCGCGCCAGTATCGATGGGCGCGTGGCGATTGGCAGCTGCTGCCGTGGATATTCGGTCTCGACCGGACCTCGGACCGCGACCGGCGTCACCGTGAGATCCCGCTCGTTGGCCGATGGAAGATGATCGATAATCTACGCCGGTCGTTATCCGCGCCGGCGGCCGTACTGGCCTTGGTTTGCGCCTGGACGTTGCCGTTCGCCTCGCCGTTGCCGTGGAGCGCGTTCATCGTGACCACGATCGCATTGCCCGCTCTCATCCCGTTTCTCACCGGAATCTTGCCGCGGGAGCTCGGGCTTTCGTGGCGGATCCATTCGCGGGCGGTCGGCCGGGATCTCAGGCTCGCGCTGTCACAAATCGCGCTTCTCGTGACATTCCTGGCGCATCAGGCGTGGTTCATGTCAGACGCCATCGTACGGACATTGTTCCGCCTGATCGTGTCGCGCCGGAATTTGCTTGAATGGGTGACCGCCGCTCAGGCGAAGGGCAGTCCGCGGCGCGACCTGATCGGGTATTACCGGCAGATGGCCGGTGGTGTCGCGGTCGCGAGCGTGGCGGCGGCTTTGGTCGCGTGGCGCGAACCAGGCTCCTGGCCGATCGCGGCGCCGTTCGTGATTCTTTGGTTGGTGTCGCCAGCGATCGCCCGGTGGACGAGTCTGCCGGCGCGATTGACGGATCTTCCACCGCTCACAACCGCTGACTCGCAAGCCTTGCGCCTCGTCGCCCGCCGTACCTGGCTCTTCTTCGAAACCTTCGTGACGGCGGAGGATCATATGCTCCCGCCGGACAATTTCCAGGAAGA
>PLSZ01000119.1:275-5695 GCA_003164305.1 Acetobacteraceae bacterium | reverse complement strand
ATTTGCAATTTCACCGGCCATGCCTCGAGCAGTCGGCAAGGTTGGCCCGGGTTCCGCGATTCCCATGAATATCCGTGTGCATCTGTGTCCCATCTGTGGCAAAAAAATCTTTCTTGCTTCCTACTCGTCGCGATACCAATCCAAGCGATTGGCCTGCCCCAGGGTTGTTCCCCTTGGCGGTTCGCCCCGAAGGACCACCGCCCCGAAGGACCACGCGATGACGGACACCGACGCTTCCACCCGCGACCTGCTGCGAGAGACGGCGACGCGCTTGTTCCAGGATTTGTGCCAACCCGCCGCCCTGCGCGCGGCGGAAGGCGGCGCATGGCCGGACGCCATGTGGCGCGCCGTCGAGGACGCCGGCCTGCCCCGCGCCTTGGTGCCGGAAGCCGCCGGCGGATCCGGCGTGGATTTCCCCGGCGCGATGGTCATCGTGCACGCGGCCGGACGGTTCGCGCTGCCCTTGCCATTGCCCGAGACCATGCTCGCCGGATGGTTGCTGGCCCGCGCCGGTGTTCCCGTGCCGGACGGGCCGATGACCGTCGCGTTCGGTGAGCACGTCAGCCTCAACCAGAACGAGCGCGGCTGTCACCCGCGCGGTTTCGCCACTCGCGTTCCCTGGGCGCGCGCCAACACGACGATCGTCGCGATGGACGACGCCGGAACCGTCGCCATCGTGCCGCGCGACGATTGCCTCTTCGAACCGGGAGAAAATGTCGCGCGCGAACCCCGGGACACGGTCAAACTCGGCGGCCGGACCGATGCCGTGGGCAACGCGCGCCTCGATCGTCAGCAATTGCGCGCCGCCGGCGCCGCGTTACGAGCGACGCAGATCGCCGGCGCGCTGGAACGGATCACCGAAATGACCACCCAGTACGCGATGGACCGCACGCAATTCGGCCGTCCGATCGGCAAATTCCAGGCGGTGCAGCAGAACCTCGCGGTCCTGGCGGGACAAACCGCGGCCGCTGGCGCCGCCGCCGGCATGGCGGCCGAGGCGGTCGGCGAAACCATCCGTTTGCTGCCGATCGCCGCCGGCAAGGCGCGAAGCGGGGAGGCGGCGGGCATCGGAGCGGCGATCGCGCATCAGGTGCACGGCGCGATCGGCTTCACGCACGAACACAGCCTGCACTTCCTGACGAAGCGGCTGTGGTCCTGGCG
Source organism: Acetobacteraceae bacterium (assembly GCA_003164305.1). The sequence goes on along the minus strand of PLSZ01000119.1, from coordinate 4,534 downwards.
CGATGAATTCGGCAACGAGACGGTGTGGAACCGGTTTGTCGGCCGTCACATGGCGCAGGCGGGCGCGAATCGGTACTGGGCTGAAATCACCGCCGCCTGATCGCGGTTCACGGCCCGTCGAACGCCACCGCGTAATTCCGCAGCCGCGGAATGTCGTGCAACACCACGCGCGCGCCCCTGGTCTCGACGCCCTGCTCGCGCAACGTGGCGAACGCGCGAGACAGGTTTTCCTGCCGGCAGCCGAGTCGCGCGGCCAGCAGGCGCTTGTCGAAGGGCAGGCGGAGGGTCGCCGACCGGCTGGACTGATCCGGCGCCAGCTCCAGCAAATAATGACCCAGACGTTGCGCGGTCGTCCGCAGTTTCAGGTCGCACACCTGCAGCACGAGGGAGCGGAAATCCATCGCCTCGGCCAGCAGCAGCCCGGACGCCAGCGACGGTTCGTCCTGCAGCAACGCCCGCAGTCCCGCGCCATCGATCTGGATCACGCGGGTGGGCGCGACGGCTGCCGCTCCGGTCAGAATGGGCATCTGGGTCAGCACCGCCTGTAAACCGATGTGGCCCGGTGGCTGCAGGACATCGACGACCGTGACGGTGCCATCCGGCGCGGTGCGGAAAAACGAGACCTGCCCCGACACCAGCACACAGAATGTGACGTCCATCTCGCCTTGAGCAAACAGCCGGTCGCCCGTGTCGAAGGACCGCAACTCCGAGATCCCGGCGAGACGCGTCAGCACTCTGTCCTCCAACCGCGCGAAGATCGTCAGTTCGCGCAATTGCGCCACGGTGGGACGGAGCGCGTCTTGTTCGCCGAAGGCGGCTGGCTGATGTTCCATGACTTCCTCACCTCATGATACCTGGCGTCGCCGGCGCTTTTTCCGGGACATATAAACGACGTATATTCATGGCGGATTTGATGTTGGATATACAAGCGCACATTGATGGAGGTCAACGGGTTTTGCAAAAACATCTGTTAATGTGGGCATTGTATCATTTTGTGACGTATATGCCGGGACGCGTTACTGTCGCGACAAGCCACCAACCGGCGTAAGTTCTCGTCTTGCCACGCGAAAGCTGTCCGCCGTTTCGACCGATAATGACCTTCGTCTTGCCGAATATTCATCTGACCGGGCTGATTATGGGGAGATTGACTGTGAAAGCGATGGTTTGCGAGGCGTTTGGCGGCCCAGAGGTCCTGGCCTGGCGTGACGTGCCGGACCCGCCGCCACCCGGCCCGGGGGAAATCCAGGTGCGAATCGGGGCGCGCGGCGTGCAGTACGTCGATGTCCTGATGCTGGCCGGCAAATACCAGTTCCGGCCCGAACCCCCGTTCATTCCGGGCGGTGAGGCGGCCGGCGAGGTGATCTCCGTCGGCCCGGACGTCACCACGTTCAAACCTGGCGACCGCGTCATGTCCCGCCACACCCTTGGTGCCTGCGCCGAACTGGGCAATGCCAAGGCCGCCTTATGCGATCTGGTGCCCGACGGCATGAGCCTCGAATCGGCGGGCGTGTTCCGCGGCGCTTACACCACCGCGTATCATGCGTTGCTCCAGCGCGGGCGACTCGCGGCGGGCGAGTGGGTGTTGGTGCATGGCGCCGCCGGCGGCATCGGCATCGCCGCCATCCAGGTCGCCAAACTGTTCGGCGCCAAGGTGATCGCCACCGCGAGCGGGGAAGCGAAGCGCGCCGCCTGCCTGGAAGAAGGCGCCGATCACGCGATCGAGTATCGCGGCGGCTTTATCGACCAGGTGAAGGAACTGACCGGCGGCCGCGGCGTCGATATCGTCTACGACCCGATCGGCGACAAAGTGGCGGACGATTCGTTACGCTGCCTCGCCTGGGGAGGACGCCTGCTCATCCTGGGCTTTCTCGGCGGCGGCCCGACCAATATTCGGAGCAACTATTTGTTGATTAAAGGCATCGACGCTGTCGGCGTGCGAATCGGCGGTTTGAATGAAGCGAACCCGGCGCTGGCGATCGCCAATATGAAGGAACTGACGAAGCTCGCGGCCGAGGGCAAACTTAAGCCGCGCGTTTCGCACCGGTTCCGCCTGGATCAGGCGGCCGAAGCGCTTCAGGCGGTGATCGAGCGTGCGGTGATTGGCAAGGCTGTGCTGGTCAGTTAGCGTGCCTCGCGTGTGGGAGGGTGAACCATGGACCGGGCGACGTTTGAAGCCGCGCTGACTGGCGACGGCTTTGAAATCGTGTCGATTTCGATGCGGCCCGACGCCGTGAACCCCGAACATGCGCATCCGTTCGATGCCCGTGTACTGGTGGTCGATGGCGCGATGACGGTCGATCGCGAGGACACCGGCGCGCGGACCTTCCAGGCCGGCGACTTCTTTGAATTGCACGCGGGGTGCCGGCATTCCGAAACCGCCGGCGCGTCCGGCGCGGCGTATGTCGCCGGCCGTCGCGCGCCGAACAGAAAGAGTGAAACATGAACCAGAGCGAATTCGAAGCCGACCTGCAGCGCGAAGGCTACGACGTTTATTACGGCGGCCAGCGCGCCGGACATGCGAACCCCGATCACACGCATGACTGGCACGCGCGTGTCATGGTGATCGGCGGCGAGATCACCATCACGCGGAACGGCAAAGCCGACACGTTCCGGGTCGGCGACAGTTGCGCGGTCGCCGCGGGCGAAACGCACGCGGAGTCGATCGGCGCCCAGGGTGTCGCCTACATCGCGGGACGCCGCGCTGCCTGACATCGCCTGAGGGCGCGTCATGATCGGGCTTAACCTCAAAGGCGCCGGGGTGGGCGAGAAACGCGTTCCGCTGGCCGCTCAGCGTCATGGCCGGTCTTGAACCGGCCATCTCTCGCCGCACAATGTGGGTGACGCGGGAGATCACCAGGTCACGCCCGGTGATGACGATCAGTGACCGTGGCCCCTCGGTTTTTCACCCTCGCTGGCGCCCATGGGGCTTGACCCGGCGATCTGTCGCGCCACAGTGCTTTCCGAAAAGCCGGACCCAATCCCGGCTCACGACCAATCGCGAGAGGAAACGATCGATGGCTGAACCAGGACGCGCCTTGCCGGCGCCGACGCCCGAAACGCAAGGTTTCTGGGATGGCGCCAACGCGGGCGAGTTGCGTTTGCAGCGCTGCGATTCCTGCGGCAAGAATTACTTCCCGCCGCGGCCATTCTGCCCGGTCTGCGCATCCCGAAAAGTCAGTTGGTTCAAGGCGTCGGGCAAAGCGGTGCTGTGGAGCTACGTGATCCATCACCGCCCGGTGCCGGGATTTAAGCCGCCCTACGCGATCGCCGTCGTGCAACTGGCCGAGGGCCCGCGCATGATGACCAACATCGTCGCATGCGAGCAAACGCCGGAAGCGTTGCAGTTGGACATGGAGTTGGAGGTGGTGTTCGAAAAACAGAACGACACCATCACGCTGCCGTTTTTCCGTCCGGCGAAAGGTTAAGCCAATGCGCGGAAACGCTGTTACCGTTGTCGGCGCGGCCGAAACGACGAAACTGGGTGTCATTCCGGATCTGTCGCAGATCGGTCTGCACGCCGACGCGGCGCTGAACGCCATGGCCGATTGCGGGTTGCGCCCGAAGGATATCGACGGCATCGCCACCGCGGGGGAGACGCCGGTGCAATTGGCGCATTATCTCGGCATCACACCGACCTGGGTCGATGGGACGTCGGTCGGCGGCTGTTCGTTCATGATTCATGTGCGTCATGCCGCGGCCGCGATCGAGGCGGGCCTGGCGAAAACGATCCTGATCACGCACGGCGAAAGCGGCAAATCGCGCATTGGCTCGATCCCGCGTCCGGTGCCTCCGTCGTCGTTGAACGGACAGTTTGAGCAGCCGTTCGGACCGATGGGTCCGCCGAGCATGTTCACGATTCCCGTTCTGCGCTACATGAAAACCTACGGCGTGACTGAGGAGCAGATCGCCCAGGTTTGCGTGGTGCAAAGGGAGTGGGCCGCGAAGAATCCGCGGGCGACGTTCAAGACACCGATCACCACCGAGGATGTGCTCAGCAGCCGCATGATCGCGTGGCCGTTTCGCTTGCTGATGTGTTGCCTTGTGACCGACGGCGGTGGCGCGCTGATCCTGACTTCGGCCGAGCGGGCGAAGGATTTCAAAACGAAACCGGTTTATATTCTTGGCACGGGCGAAAGCGTCGAAACGCCGATGGTCAGCCAGATGGAGGACTTTACCTCGTCTCGCGCGTTCCGGGTGGCGGGTCCGACGGCGTTCCAGCAGGCCGGGATCAACGTGAACAACGTGGATCATCTGATGAT
>PLSZ01000119.1:0-245 GCA_003164305.1 Acetobacteraceae bacterium | reverse complement strand
CAGGTGCCGAACGCGCGGATCTCGGTGTGTCATGGCGTCGGCGGCATGTTCGCGGCGTCCGGAACGATTATTTTCAGCAATCAGGAACCGTGAGACGCGGCGCGCATACTTTGTCATGGCCGGGCTCGACCCGAGGATCGGCCCACCCGGGCACCTTGCCCGACTTTTGACGTCCTTTGCGTGTCGAGTGATCCTCGGGTCGAGCCCGAGGATGACGGGAAGAGGGGCATTTTCCTCTCGCGGCG
>PLSZ01000162.1 GCA_003164305.1 Acetobacteraceae bacterium | reverse complement strand
AAAGAACTGGTGGCGCTGTGGCACAAGGAGTACGGCACGCTGCCTGATAACAATGAGGGTGAGCAGTGGCAGGCGTGCCAGGTGTTGCAAGCGGGGATCGAGGCGGCGGGGACCACCGATCTCGATCCGTTGCGCACCGCTTTGACGAAGGTGGCGATCGACGGAGTGAAGGGGCCCGTCGCGATGCGGGAGTGCGATCACCAGGTGATCCAGCCTGGGTTTATTCTGCGGGTTGAAAAAGGCGAGACCGGGCCTGAACCGAAGGTCATCGCGACGTTTCCGGGAGAGCGGACGGCGCCCGCGTGCCGGCAAATGACTTACGACGATTGAACGGGATGGGCTGGGGGCCCCCGCGCGTTATTTCTTCGGAGCGGTCTTCACCCACGCCTCGGCCGCCTGATCGGCGCCGGATTCCAGCGGCGCCACCGGGTTCCTGATCCAGTTCACCACATCGTCGATCACTTTCTCTCGGTCCAGGTCACGCATCGCCAGGTGATAGTGAGCGGGATAATAGGCGAGCGTGACCCGGCCAGATGGCAATGCAAGCCAGGTCGCCGCGGTCGCTTGTTTGGGGATCAAATCGTCCTTGCCGCCGTACACGAACAAGGCCCGCGCCTGGAACTTCGGCGCGGCCGACAAAGCCGCGTCCATCAGGTCGACCAGCCCGCTTGTGGCATCAACGCGAGTGGCATGGAGGGTCAAAGGATCGTTCGACAATCGAACCAGTGCCGCATGGTTGTCGCTGGCGGTGATTTTCACGTAGCCGCGGTTCTCCAACTCCAGACCTGGCATGGTGTGCGAGGCGATCCAAAGCACGGCGCGGAGGAACACGTTCATCTCGGCGCGTCCCCAGACCGCCGGCGCAACCAGCACATAGCCGTCCACGCGCGGCGCGCGCGGCTCGGTCGCCATCACCATCAGGACGGCGGCGCCCATGCTTTCGCCCATGACATATAGCGGCACCCCCGGGTAGCGCCTGTGTAACAACACGGTCATCTCCCGCGCGTCGTCTACGAGGCCCTGGGTGCCCGGCCAATGTCCACGGGCCGCTGTCGCGCCGAAGCCTCGCTGATCGGGGGAATAGACGGCGATGCCGGCGGCGGCGAACGCGGGGGCCGGGATCTCCCACGCGTCGCGGCTGTCGTTCATGCCGTGCAAGGCCAGCACCACCGCCTGGGGAGGACCGGCCGGCAGCCACTCGCGATAGGGCAGGCGCATTCCATCGGGCATGACAAACGCGTCCGGCGTCTCCATTGGGCGCGTGATCGCGGGCCCAGGAGGGTCCAGTTCGGTGGTGCAGGCGCCCAGAAGCAGGGATAAAAGCGCCAGACAGCAGAGGATGGTTGAACGCATACGCGGCATCGCTATCATCTGGGCACGCGATCACCAAACCGAGGACAAAAATGCCGGACGGCACCGCTCTTCCCCCGGAAACTTTTCACGTCGATGACCGGACGGTCGCCTGCGATGGTGGTCCGCTGGGTCATCCAAGGGTCTTCTTGTACATCGAGGATCATGAGGTGATGTGTCCCTATTGCTCAAGGGTTTATGTGCTGACGGAAGGAGCGGGCCACGGCGGACATTGATTCCTCGGCTGAGGCGGTAACAACTCCCCCGGCGGGTCCGGGAGGGGACGCCTCGATGCACCTGGTGCTGATCGACGGCTCCGGGTTCATTTTCCGCGCGTTCCATGCGTTGCCGCCGATGACGCGGCCGGACGGCACGCCGGTCAACGCGGTGTTCGGCTTCACCAATATGCTGGCACGGCTGCTGAAGGATCATACCGGCACTCACATCGCGGTGATCTTCGACGCTGGGCGGCACACGTTCCGCAACCGGCTTTATGAGGCATACAAGGCGCACCGACCGCCGGCACCCGAAGAACTGATCCCGCAATTCATCCTCACCCGGGAGGCGACCGAGGCATTCGGTGTCCCGGCGATCGAATTGACGGACTGGGAAGCTGACGACCTGATCGCGGCATATGCTCAGGCGGCGGAGGCACAAGGCTGGCGTACCACGATCGTGTCGTCGGATAAGGATCTGATGCAATTGATCCGGCCCGGCGTGATCATGATGGACCCGCTGAAGCAGAAGCCGATCGGGCCCGCCGAGGTGATGGAAAAGTTCGGCGTGACGCCGGACAAGGTGATCGAAGTCCAGGCGCTGATCGGCGACTCGACTGACAACGTGCCGGGCGTGCCGGGCATTGGGCCGAAAGGCGCGGCGCAGTTGATCGCCGAATTTGGCGATTTGGAGTCCGTGTTGGCGGCCGCTCCGTCGATGAAGCCGTCCAAACGCCGCGACATGCTGATCGAGCATGCGGACAAGGCGCGGATTTCGCGCGAGTTGGTGACACTGAGGGCCGACGCGCCGATGCCGTTGCCGCTGGACGCGCTGATCGTGAAGGAGCCGGACGCCGCGCATCTGGTCACGTGGTTGGGCGCGCAAGGATTTCGCAGCACGATCAGCCGGCTGGGATTGGGCGGGACAGCGCCTGAGGCGCCACGACCGGTGGAAGCTCCGCCGGTACCGGCCTCGGATGTGCCGTTCGGGGATTATGTCTCCGTTACGACATTGGATGACCTGCGTGTCTGGGCTGACGCCGCGCGCGTCGCCGGGTCGTTCGCGCTGGACACCGAGACCGACGGGCTGGACCCGATGCGCTGTGCGCTGGTTGGCCTGTCGATGGCGACCGCGGCCGGCCACGCCTGTTACGTGCCTCTGCGTCACGACATCCTGGCCGAGCAGGTTCCTCTGGCAGGCGCGATCGAGATCCTGGCGCCATTGTTCACCGATCCGACGGTGTTGAAGATCCTGCAGAACGCCAAGTTCGACATGAACGTGCTGTTGCGCGCGGGTTTCCCTCCGCTGTCGCCGATCGACGACACGATGCTGATTTCGTTCGCCCAGGATGCCGGGGCGCACGGCCATGGGATGGACGAACTGTCGAGGCTCCATCTGGGCCATTCGCCGATCTCTTATGACGAGGTGACCGGCACGGGCCGCAATCGCATCAGCTTCGCCAACGTGCCGATTCACAACGCGACGGCCTATGCGGCGGAGGACGCGGACGTGACGTTGCGTTTGTGGGCCTGCATGAAACCGCGATTGCGGGGGAATCACGCGCTGGCGTTATACGAGCAGTTGGAACGTCGCCTGATACCGGTCCTGCTGGAAATGGAGCGCGCGGGAATAAAAGTCGACGCCGATGATCTACGCCGCATGTCGGTCGATTTCGAACAGCGCATGGGGGTGATGGAAAAGGACTGTCACCGTCTGGCGGGCTTTGAATTCAACGTCGGCTCGCCCAAGCAATTGGGTGAGGTGCTGTTCGACAACATGAGCCTTCCCGGCGGCAAACGGATGAAGACCGGCGCCTGGGGGACGGATTCGTCGGTATTGCAGGGGCTGGCGGATCAGGGCCACGATCTGCCCGCGCGCATTCTGGAATGGCGACAGTTGCAGAAGCTGAAATCCACTTACGCCGACGCGCTCGTGGGGCAGATCAATCCCGACACCGGGCGCGTGCACACGTGCTTCGCGATGGCGATCGCGCAGACCGGGCGGTTGTCCTCCACCGATCCGAATTTGCAAAATATTCCGATCCGGACGGAGGAAGGCAGCCGCATCCGGCACGCGTTCATCGCGGAGCCGGGGAACGTGCTGGTCAGCGCGGATTACTCGCAGATCGAGCTGCGGTTGCTGGNNTCGCAGATCGAGCTGCGCCTGCTCGCCCACGTCGCCGACCTGCCGGCGCTGAAGCAGAGCTTTGCCGCCGGCGAGGATATCCACGCCCGCACCGCCAGCGAGGTGTTCGGCGTGCCGATGGAAGGCATGGATCCGATGACCCGCCGCCGTGCGAAAGCCATCAATTTCGGCATCATTTACGGTATTTCCGGATTCGGCCTGGCGCGGCAACTTGGGATCGGGCAAGGCGAAGCTCAAGGGTATATCAAGCGCTACTTTGAGCGGTATCCCGGCATTCGCGATTACATGGACCAGGCGAAACGAGTGGCGAAGGACAAGGGATACGTTACCACGCCGTTCGGCCGCCGCTGCTGGATCTCCGGTATCGCGGATAAGATGCCGGCGCGACGCTCCTACGCCGAGCGCCAGGCGATCAATGCGCCGCTGCAAGGGGGCGCGGCGGACATCATCAAGCGCGCGATGGTGCAATTGCCCGCAGTGCTGACGCGCGAATGCCCGACGACCCGGATGTTGTTGCAGGTGCATGACGAACTGTTGTTCGAGGTGCCTGAGGCCGATGCCGCAGGGCTGGCCGGCGTGGCTCGGCGGGTGATGGAATCCGCTGCCACCTTGTCCGTTCCCCTCGTCGTCGAAACCGGCACCGGCCGCTCCTGGGCCGAGGCTCACTGACGGCGATGGCCGCCGCGATCGTCGTCGATTGCGTGACGGCCTGGCTGGTGATTGGCGTTGTCGTTGGGGTCGCGTTCCTGTTCCTGGGGATCGACCGGGTCGATCCCGCGGCGCGCGGATCCTACGCGTTCCGGCCGTTGTTGTTGCCTGGCCTCGCGCTGTTGTGGCCGTTCGTCGCGGTTCGGTGGTTCGTGCTGTCGCGGCACGTGTCTTGAGACGGCGGCATCGCGGCACGCATCGCGTAATCTGGCTGTTGCTGGCGGGTTTGCTGCCGGCCGTCGTGATAGTGTCGCTGGTGCTTCGGCCGGTCGGGCCGATCGAGGCGCCGCAAGTCCGGTTGGCACCGCCGAAATGACCGAACGTTATGTCCCGGTTGGCTGGAATGCCAGCAAGATCGTCTACGATGCTGTTGTACTCGGCGTTGTTGGTCTTTACGTCAGCGTGTTCTTATGGGTCGCGCCCTCGTTCCAGCATGTGACGTTGCCGCTGGACGATGACACGATGCGCATGAACGCGTTCGGCACCTGCGCGTTTCTGCTGCTGTCGCTGATCCTGTCGATCGGACCGGCCGCGCGCCTGGATCCTCGTTTCTTGCCGCTGCTTTATAACCGGCGGCATCTCGGTGTCATCGCCACCGCGGTAGCGGTGACCCATGCTTATCTCGCGTTGGATTGGTATTTCAGCTATGGTCCGTATGACCGGTTCGAGATGCTGTTGCGCGGCAATACCAGTTTCTTTCAGGCGCACGGCTTTCCGTTTGAAGTGTTTGGCATTTTCACGTTGCTTGTCATGTTGCTGCTGGCGGCGACAAGTCACGATTTCTGGTTGCGCTTTCTGACCCCTTCGGTCTGGAAGGGTCTGCATATGGCGTTGTATGCCGCGTATCTTTCCGTGGTCGCGCATATTTCGTTGGGAGCGTTGCAGGCGGCGGATAATCCGCTGTTGGCCGTGATCACTGGGTTTTGCGCGGTTGGAGTCGCGGCGCTGCACGTGGCCGCGTCGCGACGTCCTGTGGTCGAGACGCCGCTGGTCGATGGCTGGCTCGACGCGGGTCCGGTGGCGGCGATCGAGGACGGTCATGGCATCGTCGTTACGCCGCCGGATGCCGAGTCGATCGCCATCTTTCGTCACGCGGGTGGATTGTCCGCCGTCACGAATTTGTGCGCGCACCAGAACGGTCCGTTGGGCGAAGGCCGGGTGATCGATGGCTGCATCACCTGTCCCTGGCACGGATATCAGTATCGGCTGGAGGACGGTTGCGCGCCGCCGCCGTTCACGGAAAAATTGCCGACCTTCCGGTTGCGCATCGTTGACGGTCGCGTTTGGGTCGATCCGGACGCGAATCCACCGGGCACATTCGTGCAGCCGGTGTTGGTGCCATGACGCCATTTTTTGTTGGCTGGTCGGGCCGGACCGCGTTGCCTCAGGCCGGCTTTCTGGCGTTGCTACTGGCGGTGTTGATCGCGGGGTTTGCCGCGCTGGCCTTTGCTCTGGGCGTGACGGTCGATGATCCTGGAGGCGGCGATTTCTCCGGCGATAAAGACATCACTGGCGTTCTGATCGCCGATCCGTATCCGATGATCGTGACGGATAAGGATCAACACACGATTATGCTGTCGGGTGGCGGCAAGCGCGGGGTTCAGGACGAAGCGCGTCCGTTGGATGGCCGGCACGTGCACGCGACCGGCGCGGGCGTGAAACGGGGTGACCGCGATCTTTTGTTGGTCGATAAGTTGGAACTCGCATCGGGAGATGCCCCGGTGCCGGCACGCGAGGCTCTGGGCACGTGGCGGCTGACCGGCGAGATTTGTGACGGCAAATGCTCCCTGGGCGTGATGCGGCCGGGAAACAAGGCTGTGCATAAAGCGTGCGCGAATGTTTGTCTGTTGGGCGGGGTGCCACCGGTGTTCATCACCACGACGCCCGTGTTGGGCACGCGGTATTTGCTGATGGGCGATGCGCGGAACCATGCTCTTCCAGACGAGCTGCGAGACTACGTCGCGATTACCGCCCGCATGGATGGCGATCTGGAACGGATCGGAGACGCATTGATTTTTCGGACTGACGTCACGCGGGCGGTGGTGCCGTGATCTGGCGGTCCACGGTATTGATCCTCGCCGCGTTCGCGGTGGCGGCGCTGGCGTTCTCGTTTGCTCCAGCGTTGTTGGATCTGATTGGGCTTCCCGAATTTGGATTCATCGGCCAGTTGTGTTTCGTGGTTCTGGCGTTGTCGTTGCTGGAAGCGGGGTTTCGCCGGTTGCCTGAGCGGAGAAAGCCATGATCCCCGCTGACGAGACATTCGACGGCACCTGGAATTTTACTCCGCGGTTCTGCTCGGAGGCGGGATTTCGGCAGCATTACGTTGACGAGGGAGATGGACGGCCGCTGATCCTGCTGCATGGGCAGCCGACCTGGGGCTATATTTACCGTCGCTTCATTCCGCCACTGACCGTGACGCATCGGGTGATCGTTCCGGATCACATGGGGTTCGGCAAAAGCGAAACGCCGGCGGATCGCGAATATACCTTGTCCACCCATGTGGCGAATTTGGCCGCGTTGATCGAATCGCTCGATCTTCGGGACATCACGGTGGTGATGCAGGATTGGGGCGGACCGATCGGCATCGGCTACGCGGTACGACATCCGGAACGAATCCACAGTCTTGTGCTGATGAACACAGTCTGTGGTTACGGCACCGCGGGACGCCGCGATCTGCCCAGTCCGATTGAGTCGTCGTGGTTCCGTTGGATTTTGGAAGGGTTGCCCACGGGGCGGACCGAGGCGGTGTTGTCGCAACTTGGCTCGACGATTCTGTCGGTGATGCAGATCGTCGGGCTCGAGCGGCTGGATCGGGTCGATCCGACGTTCATCCGCGCCTATGCCGCGCCATTCGCGACACCGGAGGAGTGCATAGGCGCGATCGCTTTTCCACTCGATCTCGCGCTTGGCCGGATTCGGGATTTTGTGCGGGAAGGTGTCGCGGGCGTGCCGGCGCTGAAAGAAAAACCGGCGATTCTGATTGAAGGAATGCTGGATCGCGCGATCTTGCCGGCTCTGGCGTTGGCCGATTTTCGCGGTCTGTGGCCAGACCGCCCGGTGATCGAGGTCGCGGGCGCGGGACATTACATTCAGGAAGACTCGCCCGAGGTCGCGATCGCGGCGATTCAGGCGTTCCTCGGAACGCTTCAATCCTGACGCGGCAATCGTAACGGCAGCAACAACAGCGTCGCGAGCAAGCCAAGACCTCCCGCGATCAGCAACACCGACAGCGCCGGCAACGCCGCCACCAACGGCGCGGCGAGGGTCGGCGCCACCGCCTGGGCCATCAGCACCGGAACAGCCAGCCAACCGAGAACGGTCGCGTAACCATTCGGACCAAACAGCGCCAGCGGAAGGGTGCCGCGATTGATCGTCATGATTCCGTTGCTCATGCCGTACAAAAGAGCAAAGGCGGTGGCGGTGACAGGTCCGCCCAACGGCAAGATCGCGGCACCGATGGGAAACAAGAGCGCGGCCATGCGAGCCCGGAACAGCAGGCCGAAGCGTCTGCCAATGGTCCACTCCAGCACGCGTCCGGCGACCTGTCCCGGTCCGATCAAGGAAGCGACAACGACCGCCGCCGCGGCATCGAGGCCGATGCCCCGCAACAAAGCCAGGATGTGCACGGCGATCGCTGACGTGATGAACCAGCGCACGGTGAAGAACCCGGCGAGACAGATCATCGCCAGACGGCTGACTGGCGTACGTTCGGTCGCCGCGCGCGTCGCTTCTTTCAGGTTTTTATCCAGATGGGGAACGAATGCCAGAACCATCGGCAGGTTCACGCACAGCATGATCCCGACGTAGATNNATGAGCAACAGGCCGCGCCAGCCCGTGACGCCGATAACCGCGGAACCGAAAGACCAGAACACGGAACTCGCGAAGCCGGCCAGGAGCGTGACGCCGGTGATGGTCGGCCCGGCCTCACGTCCGAGTAACGTTCCGACAGTGGCGAAGGCAGCATCGTACAAGCCCATTGCCATGCCGATGCCAAGCACGGCCCATCCTAAGTACCAGACGGCGATATGGGGAGACAGCGCGATGATCGCCTGGCCGAGGGCCAGCACCAGAATGCTCGCCGCGATCGATCCTTTGCCGCCGTGACGATCGATCCATCGACCGACTCTCGGCGCGCAGAAACCGCTGATCAGCAGAGCCACGGAAAACGCGCCGAGCAGCGCGAAGGTGGATCGGCCCAGATCGCGGGCGGCCGGAATGGAGATGACCGCTGGGAGATAGAAGGTCATACCCCAGGAGAGCGTCTGGTTGATGCCAAGCACCAGGCCGAGGCGATGACGATTCACGGGCGGCCTGGCATTGCTTTGTCGTTACGGCGCTTGCCGATGACGCGACCGATAAGGACGGGACGCATATGAATCGAATTCTCCGGAGCGCAGAGCGAGGGCGATAAATTCCCCTTCAGGCATAGCCGACTATCTCACCGACGGAAACCGCGACCGGCGGGCCGGAACGCCCGCGAGAACGTGCGCGCACCGATGGAGCGACGCCCCGTTGGGCGGTTCTGGCTCTTTCGGCGAAACCGCGCTAGCGTGGCTGGTCTGACGCCCGATCCGGACGGCACGTTGCCGGAGAGCAACCTCGCAAGGGAGAGTCCCATGTCATACGCGTTCACGACAGAGACAGTGGAATACGTCCGCCACGGCGACACGCCGTACATGATGAAGCTGTACAAGCCCAGTGGTGATGGGCCGTTTCCGATGGTGATCGATTTGCATGGTGGGGCGTGGTGCAACGGCGACCTCGCCGATTGCGACGCGCGCGATCAGGTGCTGGCGGCGAGCGGGCTGGTCGTCGCGGCGGCCAACTTTCGTCACGCGGGCGAAGGCTATCCGTCATCGTTGCAGGATGTCAACTTTCTCGTTCGCCACATGAAGGCTAACGCCGCGAAGTTCAACGGCAATGCCAAGGCGATCGGATTGTCGGGTACCAGCAGCGGCGGTCATCTGGCGATGCTGTCGGCGATGCGGCCGAGCGATCCGCGCTACACCGCTCTGCCGGGACCGGCGGGTGTCGATGCGACGGTGCAGGCGGTCGTGATGCAGTGGCCGGTGATCAACCCGCTCTCGCGCTATCGCAACGCGCGNNCCGATCGGCATGATGGAGCGCGGCGAGAAAGTCGTTACGCCACCGGCATTGTGGATCCAGGGCCAGCCTGATCCGACACATGACTATCGCGATCCGGAATCGCCAGTGGAATTGAATGAGCCGCTGCGTTTCTCGTTGAACTACCGCAAGGCGGGCGGCTTTATCGAGACGCTGTACATTGGTGACGAGATCAAGCGGGGTAATGCGTCGCATGAACCGACGGCGGCGTTCTTTCACCGGTTCTTGAAGTAACGTAACGACGGCGCGCGGGTGATCGTGCCCGCGCGCCAGCCGGTGTTTCAGGTTCCGCCTGGACGAAGTTCCGCGCCGAGGTCGTTGACGAATTTCCATCCACCCATATGGGTCGGTGGCGCGCCTCCCAGATGCGTCAGCCCGTGGATCGTCGCCGGAAGGGACCGGCGATATGGCAGGCGGCCCGTGGCATGGGCCCGTTTGAAAACATTTACCATTCGTTCGCTGATCGATGTGATCACGGCGAGGGTCATGTGAAATGGCCCGGCATCGAACATCCGGACGGCGAAGGCGGTGTGCGAGGGATTCTCTTCGTCCACGTCCAGATCGACAACCCAAAGCCGTCGGTCGTTGTCGAGAATGTCCTCGACCCATGTTCCCAGAGTTTCGTGCTTTTCAGCCAGCCGGAATATGGAAAAGAACCCGCGCCCCATACGGCGGGCGATCTCCTGTTCGTGATCCGGCAATGTCCTGGCCGGACCGGAAAGAAATCGATCGAACGGGCGGATACCGTGTTCGTTAGGCTCGAAGAACAAGAGATCGGCGAGCATTTCCACGCCGCCTTCACCCAGCGGTGACTCGACCTTCCCGCCTATCAGAGCGCCCATGCTGTGCGCCGCGCGTTTCACGTCGCTGGGCCCGCAACTCTTGCGCGCGGCGTATTTGATGGTGGATATCGATGCGATGATGGCGTCGACGGACGCCGACACTTCCTCCGCGGTCATCGTGGGTCAGGCCCGCCGCCGGGCTCGTTTCGGTGGTGCCGCTCGTTCCAGTAGCGGCGCGAGAAAGTGCCCGGTATGACTGGCGGAGTTGGCGGCGATGGCTTCCGGCGTGCCCTCGGCGACGATCAGGCCGCCGCCGTCGCCGCCCTCAGGTCCGAGATCCAGAATCCAGTCGGCGGTTTTGATCACTTCCAGATTGTGCTCGATCACGATCACGGTGTTGCCCTGATCGACCAGCGCGTGCAGCACTTCCAGCAATTTGCGCACGTCCTCGAAATGCAGGCCGGTCGTGGGTTCGTCGAGGATGTACAGCGTGCG
>PLSZ01000561.1 GCA_003164305.1 Acetobacteraceae bacterium | reverse complement strand
CGGGGCCTTCATCGTCATCCTCGGGCTCGACCCGAGGATCAGCCAGCCCGGGCACATTGCCCGACTTTTGACGTCCTCCGCGCGGTCGAGAGATCCTCGGGTCGAGCCCGAGGATGACGGGAAGAAGCGCGTTTTCCTCTCGCGGCGCTTATCTTGATGCTTATGCGGCTCGACCGTGCCATCTGTCGCCGCAAGCCTTTGGCTCGACCGATCCCCCGGTCGAGCCAGGGGATGACGGGAAGTGGCCGGGAGCCGACGGGGAATACCCAAAGCGCCCTTCAAGCCACCCGCCAGATCGGCTATCGCTGACCCCGGCCAGCCACGCGCACGCGGCCACGGGAGGTTTGCATATGGCATCATATCTGTTCACCGGCGGACGCTTCCTCGATCCGCGGCGAGACGAACTGATCGACGGCATCGAAGTCCTTGTCGAGGACAACCTGGTCCGGGAAGTCTCCGACCGTCCGATCGCGTCCGCCGCCGCCCAACGCGTCGACATCGGCGCCCGCACCCTGATGCCCGGCCTCATCGACGCGCACATCCACCTCTGCCTCACCGAGGTAAACCTGCAACTCCTGGCCGACGTGCCGCTGACATTGCTGGCGGCGAAAGCCTCGGTGAACATGCGCGCGATGCTGGAACGCGGCTTCACCACCCTGCGCGACACGGGAGGCGCCGACTGGGGCGTCAAAGCCGCCGTGGAGCAAGGCCTGTTCGTGGGCCCCCGCCTGTTCATCGCCGGCCAACCGCTCAGCCAGACCGGCGGCCACGGCGATTTCCGCAAGCGCACGCAAACCAACACATTCTGCGCCTGCTGCTCGGGCTTGTCCTGGGTGTCCCGCGTCGCGGACGGCGTCCCGGACGTCATCAAGGCTGCCCGAGACGAACTGCGCAAAGGGGCCGACCACATCAAGATCATGGTGTCCGGCGGAGTCGCCTCGCAGTTGGATCCGCTTGAAAGCTTACAGTACCGCGTCGATGAGATCGAAGCCGCGGTCGATGAAGCCACCCGCTGGGGCACCTACGTCTGCGCCCACGCCTACAGCGCCGAGGCGATCGCCCGAGCGGTGCGCGCCGGCGTCCGCACCATCGAGCACGGCAACCTGATCGACGCCCCAACCGCCGCTCTGATGGCCGAGCGCGGCGCATTCCTGGTGCCGACCCTGGTGGCATACGACGCGTTGAAACGCCGCGGCCCGGACTACGGGCTGTCGTCCTACAGCCTGGCGAAGAACGAGGTCGTGCTGGAAGCCGGCTTACGCTCGCTGGAGATTTGCCGCGCCGCCGGCGTGAAGCTTGGCTTCGGCAGCGATCTGTTGGGACAGTTGCAGAACGATCATTGCGCCGAGTTCTCGCTACGCGCCGGCGTGATGTCGCCGCCGGAAGTCATCCGTTCCGCGACCCTGGTCAACGCCGAAATCGTCCGCCACCCCGGCAAACTGGGCGAACTCGTGCCCGGCGCGTTCGCCGATCTGCTGGTCGTGGACGGCGATCCATACCGCGATCTGGGCGTGTTCCGCGGCGACGGCGCGCGCCTGGACGGGATCATGGCAAATGGCGCCTGGGTGAAAAAACGGCTATAGCCTCTTGCGAATTCGCAGAAACCTTCCCATTCTATGCGAAACCGCATGGAGCAGGTGGTGCAACTCACCAAGGAACGAGCCCGAACCGACCTGACGGGGATTGTCCCCGCCGACGCTCTGCGAGGCTTCTTCCTCATCATGGACGCCTGGACCGTGAGTGCCGACGACGCGCGCATCCTGCTCGGCTCCCCCGCCGAGCGGACCTATTACGCCTGGCGCCGCGGCACCGGCGTTCGCGTGCCCTCGGACACGCTGCGGCGCATCGGTTACGTCGCGGGAATTTATAAAGCGCTGCAAATTCTGTATTCCGATCCGGGTCTGGCCGACGGCTGGATCAGGCGTCCGAACAACGCGTTCGGCGGCCAAACGCCCCTGCGGCGCATGACAGGCGGCGATGTCGTCGATCTCGCCGCGGTCCGAAACTATCTGGACGCCGCGCGCGCGCCCTGGAGTTAAGCCATGGCCATGCGCCGGATCGATTGGCCGTTCGCCTGGCGGATCATCGCGTCGCGCTATCCTCCCATCGCGTTGTTTGAGCGTCTGACCGCCGATGCCGCGGTGTGGGACGCGCTGATCGCGCTGGAGCAACTGACCAACCCTCGGGTGCGAGACGAAATTGGCGAGATCGCCCTCGTCGCGCCAGACCAGCGGGTGTCCGGCCCAGGAGCGGGGTATGTGATGGCGTCGTTCACGCATCTGAACCCGAAAGGGTCGCGGTTCAGCGATGGCACGTACGGCGTCTATTACGCCGCGTCGGGGATCGAGACGGCGGTGGCTGAAACGGTGTTTCACTTCGAGGAATTCGCCCGCGACAGTGGCGATCCGCCGCGAATGGAAGACATGCGGGTGCTGGTGAGCGCGATCGCCGCGGAGTTCGAGGACGTCCACGCCTTGGATGCGCCGTTCCGCGCGCGGGTGCTGGATCCGGTGTCGTACATCGCGGCTCGGGAGTACGCGCGCGGGTTACGCGACGCGGGCGCCAATGGCGTGGTCTATGCCAGTGTCCGGCGGCCGGCTGGCGAATGCGTTGGGGCGTTCAGGCCGCGCGCGGTGGGGCTGCCGCGGCAGGAACGCCATTTGAAGTATCGGTGGAACGGCCAGCGGATCGATCGGTATTTCGATTATTCGACCGAGGCGTGGATCGAGACCTGATATCTACCAAAGATCGAGTCCGCGGAGCATACGTGTGAATCGTTTTGCTCATTGGGTGACATATGGCGCTTTAGAGTACAGGCGTCCGCGACTGAGCTTCGCTTTATACCAGCTTCTTTCCACCTGACAACTTAAGGATCGTATTAAGAAAAGCCTTGAGTTCCGAGCAGTTCTCAGCGGCCTCCATCAAATCCTGGCCTGATAAGATGGCTGTGGCATCGCGAGTTTTGGAGTACCGGCGGCCAGCTTTTCCTGTTCTGAAGATTTCGGCAAGGTGTTTAGCGGGTGGTTTATCGTGGTTCACATTTTCAGGGTGTTGGGACGGGCGTTGGCGGTTGCTTCCCGCCAGCTTTTGGATGCGGGGCCAGTACGGTAACGGCCATGCCTCAAAGTCAAATTGAGCTGCGTGAGGGTAAAAACGTGACTCAGGTCCAACCCAGGACTTCATCTTCGTTTTCGCATCGGTCGCGTCCCGGAATTCGGGTGGCGAACCACCAGTATATACATCAGTCAGGGCTATCACGGCATCATTACTGGCGAGGAGTAGCTGCACCTTTCGTTTGAGTTTGTCCGCTTTTGGAATTCGTCCGTCCTCCGGAAGAAAATCCAATTTCGGCATCTTACCTGGAAGTCGGGCCTTCAAAAACTCAAGCAAGACCTTTTTGAAGGCAGCCTCCGTGGCGCCCTCGACCAGAATAGCGATTCGCCGTGTCAAGATCTCCCCCCAGACGACCCATGCTCCAGAGCTGGTCAAGCGTGCAATCTTCCATCCAGGCTGAGAGATTAAGTTCGTCGGCACGCGTGACGCACATGCCTCCCTGATCGTCCCTATCACAAACGACTAATTCGCTTTGGTCCAGAAATCTGACAAAGCGATCAGAGTGTGTCGCGACAATAAGTTGTGTACGCTCCGACGCCTCGCGCATCAGATCGGCAAGCAACCGCAACATTTCGGGATGAAGGCTTACTTCAGGTTCATCGATTAATGTAATTTTCGGCAAACCCGGAGATTGCAATAAGGTCGCGAGCCAAAGAAAGCGCAAGGTGCCTTCCGACAACTCGTTCGCGAAAATCGGCCTTGTGAAATCCTGGTCTCGCCATCCCAACGTCAGGAGACCACCGGATTGAGGGGGAAATTCAAGCCTCTGGAATGTCGGAAAAGCCGCCTTCAAAGCATCTTCAAGCGCTTCAAATCGCTCGCGGGCTGTTTCGCGGAGGGTGTAAAGGCAAGACAGAAGGTCCTCGCCATCACTGCCCGGCGTTTGCGCCGGCGATAGAGTCTGTGGCATCCGGACCGGAGCACGAGCCGAAACGTCCAGCATATGGTAGATTTCCGAGATGTCGTCAGCTAATAGTCGGCGGAGGCTCTCCGCCTCTCGATACATTTTGGGGACCTGAGACAACGAGGTTTCCAACCACTTGTATTCCCAATCTGGCTCAACGAATTTTCTGTCGTAATGGTAACTGATACGAGATCCGCTTGAGTCGATATATTTAAAAGGCACAACCGCGGACGAGTCTCTTTGCTGCGTCAGTTGTTCGCTGGAGATAAGAAATCCATAGCCTTTACCGGCCAATTTAATTTGATAGTCCAGGGGCGCATTACCCTCCTGATCCAGTTGCAAAGCCAGGTTGATGGCCTGCGTCTGCCCATCCGCGGTCAGCAAGGATGACATCCCACCGGACTCGGTGATCGTGCTTTCCAAGGTCCCATTCGCTGACGCCGCAAGCAGATCAAAGATATCGAGAACCGAACTTTTTCCGACACCATTCGCACCAATCAAAATATTCAAGGGTCGAAGCCTAAGCACGACGGCCTTGAGACGCCGATATCCAGTAACTGACAAACACGAAAAACCGGAAGCCATAATGCCCTCCTACGAAGCCGAAGATAGTCGATCGGCCCCGCCAGGCCAACCCGGGCGCATCTGAGGGACAATAGGTCAGTTCGCGGAGGTTTTCAGCAGGTTCCGATCAGCCCCCGAGAACTTTCTGCCGGCGCCCCGGATTGACTTCCCCCTCTCCCAACCGCGATCCTTCCGCCACGGGAGTCTTCCGACGGGAATCAACATGACGGACGCTCTGGCGCGTGTGGAGCACGCGGCGGTCTCGCTACTGGTGTCTCTCGGCGTCGCGCTGATCGGCGTGCCGCTCGTGCTGACGCTTTACCTCAGCGTGTTCGATGAAAAACTGATCCTGTTTCCGCCGCACGCTTATACGCTGGACTGGTACAGCCAGATCCCGGCCACGTTCGGCGCGTCGATCTGGACCAGTCTGCAACTCGGGATTACGGCGACCGCGGGCAGCCTGCTTCTGGGCGTGCCCGCCGGTATCGGCCTGTCCCGCCATCGGTTCCGCGGCAAAACCCTGATCAGCACGCTGCTGCTGGCGCCGATCACGGTGCCCGGCATCGCCCTCGGCCTCGCCGTCTACATCGTGCTCGTTTTCATCGACATCAACGCCGAAACGTCCTTGACCGGGTCGCTGGCCGGCCTTGTCGCGGCGCATGTCATGATCACCACGCCCTGGGTGGCGCGGCTGTGCCTCGCCAGCCTCGCCACGCACGACCGCGCCGCCGAGGAAGCCGCCGCCAGCCTCGGCGCCCATCCGCTGACGGTCATCCTCCGGGTCACCCTGCCCGCGATGCGCC
>PLSZ01000690.1 GCA_003164305.1 Acetobacteraceae bacterium | reverse complement strand
GACACCGACTCGAAGTCCAGGCCCAGACGTTGTAAGGCGCCGGGGCGCACGTTCGTCACGAAAACGTCTGCATCCGAGAGCAATTCGAACGCTGCGTCGCGGTCTGCGTCGGTCCTGAGGTCCAAGACGATGCTGCGCTTGGAGCGGTTGTCCATCTCGAACGGCGGGCTGACGTCGATATCGAGGCCCAGCATCCGGCCGAACAGGCGCCCGGGGTCACCGGTGGGCGGCTCAATCTTGATGACGTCCGCGCCCCAATCGGCGAGTTGACGCACGCAGGTCGGCCCGGCGCGCACCCGCGTCAGATCGATAACCTTGAACCGGGCGAGCGGACCTGAAGCGGTCATGATGCCTCCATCGCGGACAATTTGGCGACCCGGCGGCGGAAGTCCGGGTCATCGGAAAACCGCGCCGAGAGATACGCGTCAATCAGGTCCCTGGCCAGCCACAACCCGACGATCTGCGCGCCGAGGCACATCACGTTGACGTCGTCGTGCTCGACCGCCTGATGCGCGCAGTGCCAGTCGTGCAACACGGCGGCGCGGATGCCGCGCACCTTGTTGGCGGCGATCGCGGCGCCGACACCGGTGCCGCAAACCATGATGCCGCGCTCGGCCTCACCCGAAAGGATCTTGCCGGTCAGCGCGCCGGCGATGTCGGGGAAATCGACTGGCCCGGGATCGAAGGAGCCCACATCCACGACGTCGTGGCCGCATCCGGACAAATGCGCGATCAACGGTTGCTTCAGCGGAAAACCCGCATGGTCGGAGCCTATGACGACGCGCACGCGAACGCCTCCCGGGTTGAACCGCGTCACCGTATCGGCAAGCCGGCGGTCGAGAAAGGCCCTCCCTGTCACCCCGGCAGTGGCGGGGTAACGCGAAGCGGCGCAATCGGAAAGATAACGCCGAAGCTCCCGCCCAGGCACCAGAAAGGGGCCGAAATCGGATCACCTCAGTGGCGGAAGGCGGCCGCGTGGCGGTGTTGAGGGAGATCCGCGGTCGCTCCTGATCTCCGGCGCCCCTCAGTGCTAGCGGACAATGATATAATGCATCGTGAAATGAAACGGCACCGGCTGATCGCCAACGCTTTTCGGCATGGGGGGAAGCTTCGCGCCGCGGAACAAACCCTCAAGCGCCAGGTCGAGCCAGGGGGAGCCGGACCCCCGCTCCAGTTCCACCGACAGCACCCGTCCATCCGGCATCGTTGTCACCAGCACGCGCGTCGTCCCCTGCTGACCCAGGGCGGCGGCCTGCTGCGGATAGTAGGAGTGTTCCTCGACCCATTCGCTGAGCGCGTTGCGCCAATCCGGTCCGACCTCCGCGTCGGTGTCGAGCGAGAACGGCGTCGAATCGTCCACCCCTCGCCGCGGCAACCCCAGCGATAGCAGGGGCTTGCCGAGCGCCGGCGCGCCTGGCTCGGCTTTGGGAGAGCCGAAGGAAAAGTCCATCGGCGCCGGGAAGTCGGATTTGGGCTGCGCCGGCGTCGCCTGACGCACCGGCGGCCAGGTTTTCTGCTGAGGTGGCGGCGGTTGGGGCGGAGGCGTTGGAGCCAGCGCCGGCGGGGGCTGCGCGGGAGCATGGGTCGGGGGTGGGGGCGTCTCCGGGGTGGGCACGGGTACCGGCGTCGCCGGAGGTGCCGGCGGCGGCGGCGGTGGGACTGTTATCTCCGCCGGCCCAGGCTCGGTGGGGCGGTTGTTGGGTTCTGGTGGAGGTGGCGGCGGCGCGGATGAGGGAAGCGACTCCGGCGGCGGCGATGTCGGCTCCGGCGGTGGTGGCGAGGGCGCGGGGGCGGGCGTTGGCTCAGGCGGCCGCGGTGATTCCGGTGGCGGGGTCACCGGCTCGGGTGTTGGGGCGGGCGTGGGTGGAGGCGGCGGCGGTGGCGGCGGTCCAGGCAATTGGCCCAGGGGACCACCCTGGGGTGCCGGCGGAGCGATCGAGGGTTCGGGCGTCGGGGTTGGCTGCGACGTGCTCGGCAATTCCGGATGGCCGCCTTCGAACACCATGTTGACGGTGGCCGGCGGCGGCAGAAGTTCCGGCTCAGGCTCCCATTTCAGGCGCAGCATCAACGCTGCCAGCACGACGGCGTGGAACACCAGTGAAACGGCGAACCCGCCGGCGATCCGGCGCCGATTCCCGCGGCCGCGATTGGGTGGCGTCAGGGCCGGATCCCGGCGGCGACGATGCACGCGATCGGCACCGCGATCCCGTCGCCATCTCGCCATGGCGCCGCCGCCGCATCCACCCCGGCCACGATCGCCTCCATCGCACCCGCGTACTGGGCGTCGATCAGCGCCGCCATCCGGGCGGTTCCGGCCTGCAGCGCGGATAGCAGCGCCGCTCCGTCCTGATGATGCCAGGTGCCCCGGATCAGGCGCGCCCCGGCATTGGAAAATCCGGCGTCATCCAACGCGCGCAGACAATCGGCCTGGGTGGCGAACCCTCCGCCCGGTGGCGGCGCGGACGAGGCGCGGGGATCGCCAAACCGGCCAATGGCGTCGAACACCAATTTCCAGGCGACGTTCTCATCCGGCGCGGCCCACACGCTGAACGCGACTTTTCGTCCGCGTCGCAGGACGCGATGCGCGCCGGCGAGCGCCAAAGCGGGACGCGGGACGTGGTGGATGCCAAAATTGGAGATGACGGCGTCGAAGCTTTCGTCTTCGTACGGCGGAGCCTCGGCGTCACCGCGATCGAACGCGATCGCCGGAAACCGGGTTCGTGCTTCCGCCAGCATCGCGGGCGAGAAATCGAGGCCCGCGACGGTGGCACATCGTGCCATGGCCGCCGCCCCCGCGAAGCCCGGTCCGCAACACAGATCGAGGACCCTGTCACCGGCGCCAACCGCGGCGGCGTCCAGTAACGGCTCGACGAACTGGCGCGAGGCCGTGGCGAAGGATGTTTCATACCCGGCGGCGGCGCGATTCCAGCCGGCGCGTTCGAATTCGCGCACGGCTTCTGGGTCGAATGGCCCAATCGGGAGCATCGTCAGTACGTCCGGAACACGCGCATGATCTCGTCGGGATCGTGGGTCGCGGTCAACGTCAGCGATAGCAGGATTCGGGCCTTTTGCGGATTCAGATTATCCGCGATCAACAACCCGCCCGCCTTGAGCCGCGTGCTTTGGAACGTCCGGCCCGACCCCGCGCGGGTCGACTGCACGACGACGATGCCTTGCGCCACCGCCTCGGCCAACGCGGCTGATTCGCCGGGCGTGGAGAACCCGGGCGCGAANNTCGATGCCGGAAATGTCGAACTCCGTATCCGGCGCGCGCTTCCGTAGCGGCTGGCGATAAAACACCACCGCGTCGCCATCGGCATGGCCGAGCACCCCGAAATCCGGCGTGCGAAACGTTTGCAGACGCAGTGTCGATGTCTTGGTCACCTCGCGCGCCGCGTGGATCTCATCGTTGAGCACCACCAGAACGCCCATGCCGCGCGCCTCGGGTGACGCCGCGACGCGCATCGCGTTCACCAGGTTCATTCCGGCATCGCTCGACAGCGCGCTGGACGGCCGCTGCGACCCGACCAGCACGACGGGGATCGCGGTTTTCAGCGTCAGATTGAGGAAATACGCGGTTTCCTCGAGCGTCGCGGTGCCGTGCCCGATGACGATGCCCGCCAGATCGGGTTGCTCGGCGGCCAATTGGTGGCACAGCGCGACGAGCGCTTTCCAATCGGCGAAATCGATCGCGGTGCTGGGAATGTTACGATAGTTGACCGTAACGACCTCGGCCACCTGGCGCGCCACCGGCCATTTCGCGAGGATCTCCTCGGCGTGCATGACGTTGCCGATCGCACCGTAATCCTGCAGATCGAGCGGGCCGCGGCCCAATGATGCGATCGTGCCGCCGGTGCCGATGAAAGCGATTTTTGGCAGCTTCATGATCAGTCCTTCAGAAGCGGCGGTCGTTTCGTGTGGAAATCGGTATCGCGCTGGTACGCGTCGGCGATGGTCAGGATCCGCGCCTCGGCGAACGGGCGTCCGGCGATCTGCAGCCCGATCGGACATCCATTCGGATCGAAGCCGCAAGGGATGCTGATCGCCGGCAACCCGAGATAATTGAACGGCCGCGTGTTCGCGGACACCGCCATGAACTTTGTTTCGGTACCGGGCGGACCATGATCGATGTCGGTCTCCTCCAGCGTCGGCAGACAGGTGCGAATCGTCGGCGTGACCAGCACGTCCACCTTGCCGAACACCTCAAGCGCGAAGGCTTTCAGGATCGGGCCGCGCCGGCTGAGCGATTCGACATAATACGGTGCCGGAATGGCATAACCGGGATACATCCGCCCGCTGATATGCGCGCCGTATGCCTGGGGATCGGTGCGCATCCATTCGGCGTGAATGGTCGCCGCCTCGACCCGCGACACGATGCCGCCATACGCGGCGACCGCGTCCATCAGCGGCAGGGTCAGGTGGATCACGGTCGCGCCGCGGGCCCGCAGAACCTCCAGCGCCGCGTCGATGGCCGCGACCACCGGCTGCTCGGCGCCGTCGAAGAAGACATTGTCCGGAAGGCCGATCCGCATGCCGCTGATGTCGCCGGTCAGGGCTGCTTCGTAATCCGGCACCGGTTCCCGCGCGCTGGTGGGATCGCGCGGATCATGACCGGCGATGACGCTCATGACGCGGGCACAGTCGCGCACCGTGCGGGTCAATGGGCCGACGTTGTCATGGGTAAACGACAGCGGCATCACGCCGTACCGTGACACCCGCGTTTGCGTCGGCTTGATGCCGCTGACGCCATTGGCGGACGCCGGCAACCGGATCGATCCGCCGGTGTCCGAGCCCAACGCCATGTAATTGAACCGGGCCGCCACCGACGCGCCCGACCCGGACGACGATCCGCCGGTGATAAAAGGCGGGTTCCACGGATTGTGACAATCCCCAAACGTCTTGTTGTGGCCGGTCGGGTTCTGCGCGAACTCCGCCATGTTGAGGCCGCCGAAGGTAAAGGCGCCGGCGGCCGACAACCGCTCGATGACCGTGGCCGTCACCGCGGGCTTCCAGTCGCGCCGCAACGCCGAGCCGCAGGTACTCAGTTTGCCCGCCTGGTAATACATGTCCTTGTGCATCATCGGCACGCCGTGCAGCACGCCGAGCGGCGCCTTGTCGCGCACCGCCGCGTCGGCCGCTTCGGCCTGTGCCATCGCTCCCGCCCGATCGGTCCAGATCGTCGCGTTGATGATCGGATTGATCGCTTCCATCCGCCGCCAGCACGCTTCCAGCAACGCGACCGATGTCACGTGCCCGGCCCGCACCGCATCGGCCGCTTCGGTCATCGACAGATCGGCGAGGCCGCTCATGCCGCCGACTCCTTGGTCGCCTGCAACGCGGCTTCGAAGCTGGCGGGTTCATCCTCGAACACCAGCGTGCCATGCAGTTTTTCGAACGCGGCGATGGTGCCGGCGAGTTCCGCCGCCAGTCGCCTTGCCGGCTCGTTTGGCGCGGTGACGCCGTGCCACGTCGCGATCATCGCTTCGGTCTGAGCCAGGAACGTGCTCATCTGTGCCTCATGGGTGGGGTGAACGTGGCGAGTATGGCACCGCACCGTGGATCGGGCCACACTCGGAGATGTTAAGAAGGGGAACGGCGGGATGGCGCAAAAGAGATTGGTCGGCCTGTTGGTCGTGCCGGAGAACAACACGACGATGGAGCCGGAGATGAACGCGCTCTGTCCGAAATTCGCGCCGTTTCTGGTGGCGCGGGTGAAGCGGCCGGCGCGCACGCTGACCCGGGACGATCTGCCGGCGTACCGGGTCAGCACCCTGGCGGCGGTCGAGCCGTTTCTTGCCGAGAAACCGGACCTTGTCGTCTATGGCTGCACCGCCGCCGGTTTTCTGGGCGGGCGTGCCGGCAACGCCAGCATGGTGGAGGCATTGCGCGAACGCACCGGAGCGACGGTCGTCAGCACCGCCGAGGCGATGGAGCAGGTTTTGCGCCACGAGAACGTGGCCGAAACCGCCGTCGTGACGCCTTATCTGACGGCGGTGAACGACGGACTGCGTGAGGTGCTGGACGAAGCTGGTTTCTCGGTCGAAACACTCGATAGTTTCTTCTGTGAGACGACCGCGGCGCTTGGCCAGATCACCGAGGACGAGGTGCGCGATAAGGCGCTGGCGACGGTGACGCCGCGCAGCCGGGCACTGTTCATCGCCTGCTCCCAGTTGCCGACGCTGAATGTGGTGCCGGAGTTGCGCGCACGGCTTGGCATTCCCGTCTGGTCCTCGATCAGCGCCACCGCCTGGGCTGCCAGCCGGATCGACTGAGATAAGGGGAGCGCCTGGTTCGCGATCCGGCCTCGCGCTTCGTCGATCCCGCGAAACGAAAAAAGCGCCGTTCCGGTTGCCCGGAACGGCGCTTTTTTGTCACCCGATCCAAGATCTCAGGTGGTCAGATGACCGCCCGTGGACCCGACGTAACCAACCAGCTTCAGGCTGCCGATTTGATCGTTCATATGCATCGCCTGGCTGCCGCTCGTGTTGTAAGTATCGACCTGCAGCGGAGCCGCGCCGGCCAGGAAGGCCGCCTGGCTGGCATAGATGTCGGCGAAGATATCGGCCCCCGCCGTGGTGCTCATGAACGCGGCGGAACCCGTGTTCGGAGTGTTGGTCAGCGGGTTGATCGAGGCGTCCGCGTAAAGCTCTTGACCCGTCGCCACCGTGCCTTCGAAGTAGATCTGAGCGCCGGAAGCCTTCGGATTGCTGTTGTTGGTGATGGCGATGAACGCCATCGAGCCGCTGCTTCCGGTCGAAGATCCGATCGACGTCGTGCCGGTCGAGACCACGGTGCTCGGGCTGTAGGTGAACTCGAGCGTTTGGGCCTTGCCGTAGGTCGGGACGAGGCTCGCGGTCGTCGCGGAACCATTGGTGGTCACGTCACTGTTGGTGCCAAGTACCACGACCTCCGCCGTGTCGGTCGCGGTGACCGTCGTGCCCGCCGCGGTGCCGGTCACCGTCACGGTGTCGGCGACGCCGGTCGCGCCAACCTGTGTCTGGGTGCAAGACCCGGAGCCACCGTTGCCGCAACCACCGGTGTTGTTGTTCGAACCGCCACCGCAGCCGCCGCCATAGCCGCCACCACCACCGCCACAGCCGCCGTAACCGCCATAACCACCGTACCCGCTGTTGCCGCCCGATGAGCCGCAACTGTTCGACGTGTACTGGTTCTCCGGCGTGCCCGCGCAATCATTATTGGACCCGAGCCAGCTGCTGTTGTTGTTGCCACCCCAGCCACCCCAGCCGCCGCCGCAGTTATTCGAGTAGCTGCCGTCGCAGTAGCCGTAGCCCTGATCGGTGCTGCCGCCGCTGCCATAGCCGCTGCTGTTGTCGCAAACCTTGACGCCAATGCTGTTGTAATCGGAGCAGCCGTTGAGCCCGTTCTGATTGAAGCTGCTGTAGCCCTGGCAGGCCGCGTTCCAGCTGACACTGCTGGAGCCACAGTTGTTGCCGCTGTCAGCGATCGACCAGTTGGCGGTCGCGTTATTGAAGTTGCAACCGGACGGCACCGTCACCGGGCAACCCGACAGGAACACGCTGCCAGGATCGCAATTCGCCGGAAGCGTCGTCACCCAGCAGTTGGTGTCGGAGTCGTAAGCCGTCGAGGCCTGCTTGCAGGACGAAGAGAATGTGACCTCCGCGTCCGGGCAATCCACCGAGTAATTGCCGGAGCCGCTGCCGCTCAGTTGGCACTGCACGCCCTTGAAGACATAGCAGGTGCCGTCCTTCGTGTTGGTCGGCGTGAAGCTGCAGCTGAACCACGCCGTGTCGCCGGAGCCGAGGTTGGAGCCCGAGCAGGTGTGGCTGACCGTTCCGCAAGTGTTGGAGTTGTCGTTGATCGGGTTGGTCGTGACCGAGTAATCGATGGTCTGGCCCGCGGCGAGGGTGCCGTTGAACCCCGTGGTGGTCAGAGTCGGCGTGATGTAGTCCGGGTTCGCGGCCGTTCCAATATTGTCCTTGATCGTGATGCTGGTGATCGGCGTGCTGCCGGTATTGGTGACCGCGAACGTATAAGTCTCCTGGCCGCACTGGTTGACCACCATCGTGCATGGGATTTTGTTGACCGAAATCCCCGACGTGCTGACCAGACCCGCGTCGATCGTGTTGTCGGTCTGACCCGCCGTCAGCGTCNNGTCACCGGCGCCGTCAGGCCGGTCGTCTGATTGGCGTTCGAGTCGATCGCCCGATTGGTGCCCGCGCTGGTCGTGGTGAAGGTATCGCCGGTCGGCGCGACGAACTTCACCTCGTAAACGCCGGCCGCCAGGTTGGTGAAGTGGTAGGCGCCGGAGGCATTCGTCGTCGTCACCCCAAGCACCGAGGTGCCCGCGGCGTTGAGCAGATCGACCGTAACGCCGCCGACGCCGGTTTCGCCGGAGTCCTGCAGGCCGTTCTTGTTCACGTCGAACCACACGTAGTCGCCGAGCGCCGCGAGCAGCACCGGCTTGGCGACCAGGCCCGCGTCGATCGTCAGATCGGTCTGGCCCGCCGTCAGGGTCACCGGCGCCGTC
Organism: Acetobacteraceae bacterium; assembly: GCA_003164305.1. The sequence continues at coordinate 53 of PLSZ01000690.1, read as the reverse complement.
AGGCCGGTCGTCTGATTGGCGTTCGAGTCGATCGCCCGATTGGTGCCCGCGCT
>PLSZ01000457.1 GCA_003164305.1 Acetobacteraceae bacterium | reverse complement strand
GTCAACATCAACGCCGGCTGGTATTAGTTCTTTGTGTTTGTATCTGGCACCCAATGGCTCGCACTTCCGCCGCGTCGATACGTCGTCCGAGTTCCTGGTCCGCATCAATTATTTTAGTTCACGGGACGACCTTGGTCACGAAACCAGTGGATATCGCCAAACTCTTGTCAATTTTGTAGCCATATTGGCAGGCGATGAAATTGTCAGCGGTCGCCCACGGCTGGTCGTGACAAGCGATGGTCAGATTGTATCCGTCTGGCGTGAGATATTCCTTGGATTTATATGTAAAACTCTCAGTCTGCGCCAGCTTCTTTCCGGTTCCAATGAATCCCGGAACGCTATCGTCCGGTGTTCCGTGTTCCTTGCTCCGCCGGTTGAAGAGACCGTCCTGAGTCGCGGCTCCGGTTCTTCCATCGTTGCTTATTACACTGATGTGATCCGCGTACTCAGAAGTGTCATTGGGCTTTTCGTCGAGCATGGCTGACACATGGCTAAGACTGTAGCTTCCGCCAGGCAAAGGGGGGGGCAGGACATCCCACCGGCTCCGATGGATCGGGCGGCTTCGGGTCGAGCGCCTGTGTTCCCGGCATGTCCGTCGTGATGTATACGGATATTACCCGCCGGCTGGCGGAAAACCCGCCGTCCCACGGCGAAATAAACCATCCCCTGTACGTCCTTCGAGCACTTGGACGGGTCGTACTGGAGTGCCCCGTGTTAGGCCGGATACGGCTGTGCGTTGCCCGTGGAACCGCAAATACCGAACCCCCAAAGCCACGCCAGCACCTTAAGAGCCCGATTTCTGCGTGCCAGGCACCCGCTCAGCACGACAGCGAACTCACGGCAAACCCATATGATCCTCGCGGGAACCGATCTTCACCGACCCCCCGATCGAATGGTTACGATTCGGCCGCGGATAAAAATTGTAGCCGAACCGAATTTCGCGACGCCGCCCGGTCAGCCCGACTTTCGGGAAGATCGCGCACAATGCCGCCAGGCCGCGATGGCGTTTGCCGTGCGAGCGCAACGCCGCGCCCATGCTGTCGATCAGTAACTGGTCGAACGGCCCTTCGCTGACGCCGCCGGACAGCACCAGCATGCCCGGATGCAACCGGTTGATGCTGCCTTGCACCGACGCCATCGCCTCCAGCACCGCGGCGCGGACCGCCTGAGGCGTGGCCTCCGCGCCATCCAGCCACTCGAAGCGGTCGAACCGGGTGACCGCGACCGACAACTGATCCTGCTGCCCCCGCACCACCTGGAACGACGCGATCCTGGCCCGCGGCCCATCGGTGGGCACGAACACGACACGGTTGCCGGCCGAGGCCAGAGATTTCGCGGCGCCGAACATCGCCATCCCGTGCGGGGAAAAGCCTTGCGCCGCCGCCGTGTTGACCATCGCGCCGAATAACGGGTGGTGCACCCAACTGGCGAACAGGTCGCGGAACCCAGCGATCACCGCCGCGGCAACCATGTCGGTGTTGTCGGAGAAACTGGTCCAGTCGGGGTCTCGCAACCGCGCCCGAAAATGCGCGACGGCCCATGCCAGCGCCTGTTGCCTGTATCCCGCGGGATGAGGGTCGAGGGGTTTGTCGGTCCAACGCCGCTGCTGGAACTCCACGTCGTCCAGCAACGCATCGCTGATCACATGCGGATCGAGGTCGGTGGAGCGTGGTTGAAACAACATCGCGAGCCGGTCCATTTCCTCACGACTGATGAGGACGGTTTCGGGCGTGATGACCGAGGGCGGATTGTCCGCGCCGCGCTCCACCAGCAGCACGGCGGGCGGGGCCGGCGCGCCCGGAGGGAGCCCCGGCGTCTCGGTGATTCGGCCGCAGGCGGCACACTGGATGGCGATGCCGAGGAAATTCCGCGCCTCATACCCGGCGATCAGCACCGACCCGCCGCAATCGCACCCGAGCAGACCAAATCCGGCGCTCGAGATGGCCGGCGAACCGCCGCTTTGCGTGTAATGCGGGGCGAGGGCCACGCCTACATCCCACCGCCTACATCCAACCGCCTACATCCNNACCGCCTACATCCACGAGAACAGTTCCTGGAACCAACCTTTCTTCTCGTCGCGAATCACCGGTGTGTCGCCGTTCACGGGAGACTGGCCGAGGGCCGCGTTCTGCCGCAACCGTTGGGCTTCCAGCGCCGGGTCGACGACCGCGCGTTGCGTGTCGGGCTTGCGCCAATAAAGCACTTTGTCGATGAAGCTGTCGTTGCCGGTATCCATGCGGGCTTCCTGATCGACGCGCTGGCGAATGTCGGCCGGCGCCGCACCGCCCGCGTCGCGCACCATCGCCGCCTGACCGGGACTGACGCCGGCCCGCGTGCCGCCCAGAGCCGCTTCCGGGACCAACGCGGATTCCGCCTGCGCGCGATCGGACTGATCCTGCGGCCGGACCGCGCCGGGTTGCGGCGGACGGAGGGTGAAATCCGGCGGCATCGACAGCGGCGCGCGCGTGACGACGGTGAATTCGTCCGGCGCGTCGCGCGTCAGTCCGAAGGTCCGCGTGAGCGAAGAATTGCCGCAGCCAGTCAGCAGCGCGACGATGGTAGCCGGCGCGATCAGCCGATACGCGGTGGTCGAATATTTCATGACAGGCATTTTACGCTGTCTGTGCCAACCGGCGCAAGGCGAGCGCGCGTCCCCGTCCTGGACATCGCGAATCACGGCAGGCACAACGCGCCGCCGGCTCGCAGCGCGGCGATGTCGTCAGGCGTCAGGCCGAGGGTATCGGCCAGAATCGCCTCGGTATCGAAGCCCAACGCCGGGGCGGCGGTGGACGCAATTCCGCCGCCCTCCGCCAGTTTGAACGGGGTGCCGACGAGGTCCTGCGTGGTGCCGTCGGCGTTGCTGGCCTGGAGTCGCATTCCGTTGGCCAGCACCTGCGGATGGGTCATGACCTGATCGACGGTTTGGATCGGCGCGCAGGCGACTCCGCGCGCCTCGAAGCGGTCCACCCAGTAAGCGACGGGGTGACGGGCGAAGCGGTCCTCCAGCACGGGGATCAGGATGTCGCGCTGCTCGACGCGGGCGACATTGCCGTGGAAGCGGGGTTCGCTGGCCAGTTCCGGCCATTCCAGCGCGTCGCAGAAGCGGTTCCAGGCGCCGTCGTTGGGCGCGCCGGCCAGCATGAACCCGTCCTGGCAGCGGAAGGCCTGATACGGCACCAGATGGCCGCTGCCCGAGCCCTGCGGCTCCGGCAGCAGGCCCGCCTGCATCCAGCCGACGGCGTGGTAGCCGAGCAGGGAGACAGCGGTTTCCAGCAGCGAGCCGCGGACCCAGGTGCCGCGTCCGGTTTGCTCGCGGCCCAGAAGCGCGGTGACGATGCCGCCATAAAGCGAGAGGCCGGTGGACATGTCGATGAACGAGACGCCGCTGCGCACCGGCGGCCCGTTGGGGATGCCGGTGATCGACATGGCGCCGCCGAACGCCTGCACCATCAGGTCGTAGCCGCGCTTCTCCGCCAGCGGACCGAGCGCGCCGTAACCGGAGATGGTGCCGATGATCAGGCGGGGATTGGCCTCGTGCAGCCCGTCGTTGCTGATGCCGAGCCGCGCCGCCGTGTCGGGCAGGAAACTGTGCAGCAGCACGTCGGCCTGGAGCGCGAGGCGATGCAGGATGTCGCGCGCGGCTTCGGTCTTCAGGTTCAGCACCATGGCGCGCTTGCCGCGGTTGACGGAGGCGAAGTTGGCGCTGACCCCCTCGGGCGACAGCGGCGGCCAGCGGCGGTTTTCATCGCCCTCTGGGCTTTCGATCTTGATCACGGTGGCGCCGAAATCCGCCAGCAACTGGCCGCAATAGGGGCCGGCGAGAACGCGGCTGAGGTCGATGACGCGAATCCCGTGGAGGATTTTCCGGGTCGGGTCTGGCATGGATCGGTTTCTCCCGTGGGTTGGCGACAGGCTGCGCCGATCGAGGGGGGAGGACCAGGGTCCGCGGCGGGCGGCGGTTGGTTTCCGAATGGATTGCCCATAGTTTGCGCCAGCCAAATTGCCCATAGTTCGCGCAAACCAAATTGAAGGACAGACACTCCATGGTGGATCCGGTGGACACCGCGCAGGAACAAATTGAAGAGGCCCATGAGGAGCATGGCGACAGCGACCATTGGCCCCGGTGGATGGCGGTCGCCGTTTCGTTCCTCGCGGCCAGCCTGGCGGTCGCCGAACTGGGCGCCAAGTCCTCGCAGACCGGGTATCTGACGCATAATATGGCTGCGTCCGACACCTGGAACGCTTACCAGGCGAAGAATTTCCGGGCCAATTTGTGGAACGCGCAGGCCACGCTGCTGGAGAGCCTGCCGAACGGCGCCGACCCCGTGATTCAGACGCGGGTGAAGACGGCGCGCGATGAAGAGGCTCGCATGAAGGATGAGCCCGGCAGCGGCGACGGTATGAAGCAACTGGAAGCGAAAGCGAAAGCCGAGGAGATGGAACGCGACACCGCTTTTGAGGCGTATCACGGCTATGAACACACCTCGAGCGTGCTGGAGATTTCGATCGTGCTGGTGTCGGTGTCGGTGGTGACGAAGGTGCGCGCTCTGGGCGTGACGGCGGGCGCGATCGGGTTGCTGGCCTGCGGGTATGGGCTGGCGGTGTTCGGGCACCTGACGTGAGTGTGTCGGATGCGGCGCCCATCTTTCCCCCATGATGGGTCTCGGCTAACGTCAGTACCCAGTGAGGTGAAATATCGGCGATGGCTGATCTCGCGGTGGATGCTCGCGCGAATGACGCGGTACCAGGCCGGTTCCGGGCGGCGTTGAATGCGTCGTTTGGCGATCGGATCGAGCGCGTGGTTCTGTATGGGTCACGGGCACGCGGCGACACCAGACCGGACTCGGATTACGATGTCGCGGTTTTCTTGCGGGACTTTACCGATCGATGGTCCGAGGTCGATCGCCTCGTGGTCATCGAAACCGATTTGCTGGACGAAACCGGCGCCTTTGTGCATGCGATGCCCCTCCGGGCGGGCACATGGGGAGACCGGTCCCCATTGATGGGAGCGATCCGCCGGGACGGCATCGAGATTTGACCTCGGAAGCCGAGCAATTTCTCGAAAAGGCCTGGCGCTGTCTGGCGAACGCCGAGGCGATTTTGCGAATTGGGTTGGGGGATGAAGCCGGGCGCGGTGCGTATCTGGGCGCGTTCCATGCCGCGCGGGCCTTCATTTATGAACCGGCCATGAGGCGAAGACACATCGAGGCGTACGAAGTCAGTTCCTTTTGTTAACAAAGGACAACAGCGACGTTCCGGTCGAATTGCGCCGTTTCCTGACTCAGGCTTATGACATGAAGTCGGTGGCGGATTATGAGACCGGCCGGACGCATTTATCCCGGTGGAACAAGCGGCGACTGCCAAAGCGACCGCGCGGCTGTTTATCGATCGTGTCGTGGCGTTAATCGAAACGCCCTGAGCGGGCGGCCTGGCGTGGGAACACCGCGCCAGGCCGGACCGTTTCAGGTGATCGGCGCGGGGGCCGCGTTATAATCCGCGTCCGTTACGTGTTCAAACCACGCGGTGCCCTCGCCTTTGTCGGTCTGTTCCGACATCGCGAGATGCGAGAACAATTTATCTGGCGCGGCGCCGTGCCAATGGCGGGTGTTCGGCGGAATGATCACGGTGTCACCGGCGCGGATTTCCTGCACCTGCTGGCCCTCGAACTGAATGCGGCCGGCGCCGGACAGGCAGTACAACGTCTGCCCAACCGGATGCGTGTGCCAGGCGGTGCGGCCGCCGGGCGTGAACGACACGACCGAAGCGCGCATCCGCGACGGCGCGGAGCCTTGCACGATCTCGTCGGAGAACACGACGCCGGTGAAATTCGCCGGCGGCTGCACCTTGGTCTGGCGATCGGATGAACGGAGCACTGGCATTTTTGGTTTCCTTCCTTAGTACGACTTCGGCTGATCGAGCACACGCTCGGCCAGATAACTGAGAATCAACTCGCGGCTGATCGGCGCGATGCGCGGGATCAGGCTTTCGCGGAACA
>PLSZ01000240.1 GCA_003164305.1 Acetobacteraceae bacterium | reverse complement strand
ATGGGTGTCCCTACCGCGACTAAGCTGAGCGCCGCGACAATCGGGCACTGACGGTCTCCCGCCCCCACTTTGCCCAGGCCTCTTTTCCAATTTCTTCGCGCGGTTCAGGCTGGACCTGACGCGCGTCTCGTGAAAGTGGAGCGGTGGTCAAACCGCCGGTCGCGCACCACATTGAACCGGTAGCGCGGACCAACCTGGGGACTGATCGCCATGTACTTTTCCTTCGACAACACCTACGCGGCCTTGCCGGAGCGGTTTCACGCGCGGCTGGCGCCGACGCCGGTGGCGGCGCCGCGCCTGGTGCGGGTGAACGTGGCATTGGCCGAACGTCTGGGCCTCGATCCCGAAGCGGTGGCCAGTCCGGAGAGCGTCGAAGTGCTGGCGGGCAATCGTGTGCCGGAGGGGGCGTCGCCGCTCGCCGCGGCTTATGCCGGGCACCAGTTCGGCCATTTCTCGCCGCAACTCGGCGACGGGCGGGCGATTCTGTTGGGTGAGATCGTGGCGCCGGATGGGGCGCGGTTCGACATCCAGTTGAAGGGTTCCGGCCGGACGCCATGGTCGCGCGGCGGCGATGGGCGGGCCGCCGTCGGGCCGGTGCTGCGCGAATACATCGTCAGCGAGGCAATGGCGGCGCTCGGTATCCCGACGACGCGCGCTTTGGCCGCGGTGACGACGGGGGAGGGGGTGCGGCGCGAAACCATGCTGCCCGGAGCGGTCCTGACCCGCGTCGCCTCCAGCCACATTCGCGTCGGTACGTTCCAGTATTTCGCCGCGCGCGGAGACGACGAAGCGATCCGGTTGCTGGCCGATCACGTCATCGCCCGGCATTATCCCGAGGCCGCTTCGGCGGAGAACCCCTATCGCGCGCTGCTGGACGCGGTGATTGCCCGTCAGGCGGCGCTGGTGGCGCGATGGCTGCTGATCGGGTTCATCCATGGTGTGATGAATACCGACAATTGCTCGGTGGCCGGGGAGACGATCGATTACGGGCCGTGCGCGTTCATGGATGCTTACGATCCGGCGACGGTATTCAGTTCGATCGATCAACATGGCCGTTACGCTTACGGCAACCAGCCGCGCATCGTGGTGTGGAATCTGGCGCGGCTGGCGGAAACTCTGCTGCCGCTGTTGGCCGCGGATCAGGACAAAGCGGTGGAAGTCGCGCAGGACGCGCTGACCGCGTTCAGTCCCGCGTTCGAGGCGGCGTATTTCGGCGGCCTGTGCCGCAAGATCGGGTTGGCGACCGAGCAGGACGGCGACACCACTTTGGTCAACGATCTGCTGAAACTGATGGCGGAGAACGCGGCGGATTTCACCCTGACGTTCCGGCATTTGTGCGACGTGGCGGCGGACCCGGAGGCCGACGCCCCGGTCCGCGCGCTGTTCGTCGGGCAGGCCGGCTTCGACGCATGGGCGGCGCGGTGGCGCTGGCGTCTGGGCGAAGAATCCACCGAACCGGTCGCGATCCGGAGCGCGATGCGGGCGGTGAACCCGGCTTACATTCCGCGCAACCATCGTGTCGAGGCGGCACTGAACGCCGCCATCGATCGGCAGGATTTTGCTCCGTTCGAGCAACTGCTGGAGGTGCTGGCGCGGCCGTTCGAGGAGCGCGCCGGGTTCGAAATGTACGCGTTGCCGCCGGAACCTGAAGAACGGGTGTTGCAAACGTTCTGCGGCACGTAATAACAACCGGTTAGGACTTCGACTCCCGACCATGACGCCTCTGGGACCGTCATCCTCGGGCCTGGCCCGAGGATGACGGTTGTGAGGCGGTACGTCACCGTCCTGGCCGGCTGGTATAAGTTCGGTTCAGCCCTTGACCGCGCCTAAAGCAAGGCCGCGCACCAGATGGCGTTGCAGAGCCATCATGAAGACGACGATCGGCAGCATGATCCCGACCGCGGCGGCGGCGGACAGCGACCAATAGTTGATGTCCTCGCCGCCGTATTCCGCGATCGCGACAGGCAGCGTTTTCGTGTCGGGGCCGGTCAGCACCAAAGCGAACAGGAACTCGTTATAAGCCAGCAGCAGGCTGAACAACGCGGTCACCCAAAGGCCGGGACGCACCACGGGCAGCGCGACGCGGGAAAACACCTGCCAGGCATCGCAGCCGTCGATCTCGGCCGCTTCGTAAAGTTCGTGCGGCACATCGACGAAGAAGCCGCGCATCAGCCAGATGGTGAACGGCTGATTGATCGCCACCAGCGCCAGGATCATCGCCGGATAAGTGTTGATCAGCCCCAGAATTCGCGCCAGCACGAAGAACGGGATCGCCAGCAGGATGTGCGGGAACATGCGCATCGCGAGAATTCCGAACAGGATGCCGCGGGATGTCGTCGTCGCCAGCCGCGACAGGCCGTAAGCGGCCATCGTGCCGATCGAGACCGAGATCACCACGGTGCCGACGGAAATCACCGCGCTGTTGATCAGGAAATGCCAGAAACCTTTCTCGCCCCAGACCTGCCAGTGAAACTCGAAGGTCGGCGTGAAGATGAACTTCGGTGGCACGGAAAACGCATCGACCGGCTGCTTGATCGAGGTCAGGAAGCCCCACAGGATCGGCGTCAGGTTGATCGCGGTGAAGCCCGCCAGCAGCAGGAACAGCGGAATTTGCGTGCGAAAGCGGCCGCGCATCAGAACGCTCCCTTTTCGCGGCGATAGACGACACGGATCATCGTCGCCACAAGCAACGCGACGAACAGCAACGTCAGCACGCCCAACGCCGAGGCCTTGCCGACCTGCAACAGGCGAAACGCCAGCGCGTAAGTGTAAAGTGTGATCGTTTCGGTCGCCGTGCCGGGTCCGCCACCGGTCAGGACGTAGATGGTGTCGAAGAAGCGGAACGCGTCCATCAGGCGGATCGCCAGCACGAAAACGATCAAGGGCCGGATCGATGGCAGCATGATACGAAACAGCAACATCCAGATACCGGCGCCATCGATTTGCGCGGCCTCGATCTGGCTGGGATCGACCGTGTTGAGGCCGGCGTAGAGCACCAGGATCATGAACGGCGTGAACTGCCAGGCGTCGGCCAGCACGACGGTCACCCGAGCCCAGGATGGATCGCCGAGAAAATCGGGAGGGAATATGCCCCAGCCGATGAGCAGGCCGGAGATCAGGCCCCAGCGTCCGATGAAGATCCAGCGCAGGAACAGCGCCGCCACCACGGGTGTCACGATGTTCGGCAGAAACATCAGCAGATTTAACACCCGCACGCCGAAGGTCAGCCGGTAAAGCCCGTACGCGATCAGCAGACCAAGGCAGAATTCAAGCCCGACCGCGCACACCACGATCCCGATCGTGCGTCCCAGGGTGATCCAGAAGCGCGCGTCGATCAGCAACTCCTGGTAGTTGCCGAGTCCGATGAACTCGCGGCTGCCCGATCCGAGATCGTAATTAAGCAGGCTGAGCCATATGGCATAGCCTAACGGGAAAAGCATGACACAGGCGAGGACGAGGCCGCTTGGGGCGAGGAACAGCCACCACGCGGCCTGCTTACCGCGGCTACTTGTAATAGCCGTGCCCCTTGAGGAACGTCTCGGTCTCCGATGCCGCGGTGTCCATGGCTTGTTTGACGGTCGTCTCTCCGGTGACGCCTTGCAGCATGCGGCGGGTGAAGAACTCGCCGATGGCGTTGAATTCGGGCAATGACGGAGCACGCGTGCCGCTTTCGTAGGACGCCAGCGCGGCCGGGTAGAAGCGGTTCGCCTTCGCCATCGCCGGATCGTCCAGGATCGATTTCCTGGGTGGGATCAGCATCGACGCGGCTTCTCGCATGCTGGCCTCACCGGCGGAGGTGGCGATGATCCGGAACAATGTGTCCGGGTCCTGCTTGCTGTAAGCCGAGATCGCGAACCCGTCGCCGGCGATGCGGCCGTGGCCTTGCGGCGGCGCGACCCAGTCGATCTCTCCGACGACGCGGGATTTCGCCGGATCGTCCATGGAATTGGCTCGCGTGGCCCATTGCATGCCCATCGTCGCGGTATCCTGCTGCAGCGCGATCGTGCACTCATCGTTCGCCGCCGCGGTAAACCCTTGTTGGGCGTATTGCGTGATCTCCTTCAACATCTCGATCGCGGCGACGCTTTTCGCGGTGTTGAATGTTGGGTGCCAGTCTTTGTCGAACCAGCCGTCGCCGAGCGCGTTCAAGTACCAGTGTGCCTCGTTGATTCCCGCGTCGATGGGCTTGAGGCAATTGATCGTGCCGGCGCGCATCGGGCTGTTGAAGGATTTCGCCAGGTCGCGGTATTCGGCGATGGTCTTCGGTGGGGATTTGCCGGATTTGGCGAACAGGTCCTTGCGATAGAAGAACATCATCGTGTTGACGGTGTGTGGCATGACGTAAAGGTGGCCGTCGATGCGATACGGCGCCAGCACCGCGTCGGGAAAATCGCCGAGTTTGAACTCGTCCTTATACTTCGCCCACAGATCGTCCAGAGGACGGAACCAGCCGTTCTTCACGAAGGTCTGCAACGTCGTGTCGCTGGCGTAAACGATNNTCCATCGCCTTGTCGATCGGCATCAACTGCGTATCGACCGTGACGCCGGGCAGCGCGGTGCGCATTTTCGCCGCGTAATGCTCCAGCGCCGGATAGCGGTGGCTGATCATATGGATCGTGCCGGCGGCGCGTGCTTTGGCGCCGAGAATCACTGGCGCGGCGAGCGCGGCGCGCAGCATGTGCCGGCGCGGAAGGCGAATTGCGGTCATCGGACGTCCCCTGTTTTGGCCCGTTGGTCGGGGCACGTGACCCTGCCGCGAACTCCGGCGCGGGACAAGCGGGGGCACGAGGGCAACGGGTAAGCCACGCGGCAACGCCCAAGGGCCTAAAGCGGGAAACGCAGGATCAGCCGATTGCGGTCGCCGGCGCGCTCATAACGGATGTCATGACAATAATGCCGAAGCAAGATCAGTCCCAGCCCGCCAGGTTCCAGCGCGGCGGGTCGTTCCGGGACCGGCGCGGCGACGGGGTCGAAGGCGGCGCCGGTGTCCTCGATCACCAGTGTGGCGGAACCGCTCGCGATATCCAACGTGACGCTGATCCGGCCTCGTTCCCCAGGCGCGAACGCGTGTTTCGCGGCGTTCACCACCGCCTCTTCCGCGGCGACATGCATGGCGTGACGGATCGGCTTCGGCACGATCGCGGCCTCGGCTTCAAGCCATGGATACAGGCGGTCCAGATCCTCGGCCGCGGTGGTCAGCGACAACACGTGACGATCAGATCACGGCGGCGATCGCTTCGGCCTCATCGTGAAAGATCGGGATCAGGTCATCGATTCCGGTGGTGGTGATGACCTCCCGCACTTCCGGCCGAGGGGCCAGCAGCACGATCTTGCCGCGCTTGCTGAAGATCGATTTGGCGCTCACCACGATGCCGCGCAGGCCCAATGACGCCATGAACTCGACGCCGGAGAGATCGACGACGACGGCCCGGCGCGATCCGGCGACGACGGCCATGGGCATTTCCAACTCGCGCGCCCCGGCGATATCGATTCGTCCGGAAATGACGACTTTGGTAACGCCGTCTTCAAGTTCGATAATCACGATGGGCATGATGGCGTTCCAGATAGGGCGGGTGACCCGGGCTTGTTGACCGCGCGGAGACTGCCAGCGGCGTCATCGTGCCGCAATGTTCGGGACCGCTGAAATCGCGGGGACGCGCGCGGAATTCGATGACGTTATCATGACATTTGTAGTAAAGACACGAGCGATGGGGGCAATGCGCATGAGTGGCGACGACGATGACGCGGCCGAGCGGACGATCACGATACGCGCCAGTACGCCCGCGGCGGCGCCAGTGGTGGGTCACTTCCTCGCGTACACTGAGGGCGAACAAACGCGACGCGTGCCGGTTGGTCCGGCCGGTCTGACAATCGGCCGTCTGGCGCCGAGCGAACTCGCGATCGCATCCCCGGAAATCTCTCGCCGTCATTGCAGGATCGATCTGGACGGCGAATGGGCGACGGTCACCGACCTGAACTCCACCAACGGCACGTTCGTGGGCGGGGAGCGGGTGTCGCGGCCAACCCGGCTTCAAAACGGCGGCCAACTGTCGCTTGGGTCGTTCATCATCCGCTATGAACGGCGAGACCCGCGCGAGGTCGCGGAGGAAGAGGAACTCATCGCCGAACTGAAGCGCGCCACGGACTATGTGCGCGCGATCCTGCCGCGGCCGATCGAGGACGGGCCGGTGCGTACCGATTGGTGGTTCGTTCCGTCCGCGCAATTGGGCGGCGATGCGTTCGGCTATCAGTTCCTGGACGCCACGACGTTCACCGGTTTTGTCCTGGACGTGTCGGGACATGGCATCGGTTCGGCGATGCACGCGGCGAACGTGGCCAACGCGTTGCGCCGGCGCGCGCTGCCAGGCGTCGATTTCCGGGAACCGGCTCAGGTCGTCGCCGGATTGAACGCGGTGTTCCCGATGGAGGAACACAACGAATTGATGCTGACGGTGTGGTACTTCGTCTACGATCTGCCGTCGCGGACATTGCTGTTTTGCTCGGCCGGTCATCATCCGTCGTATTTGCTGCCGCCGGGACACGATCCCTTACCCTTATGGTTTCGTGGGCCGGCGATCGGTATGCTGCCGAAAGGGAACTGGACCGAGGGCAGCGTGACGGTTCCGCCCGCGTCGCGACTTTATCTGTTCAGCGATGGCGCTTTCGAAATCGTCGACCAAAGCGGACGCGAGTGGAAACTCGAAGACCTGCGGCAACTGATCGTCGCGGCACCGCGCCCTCGCCAGATCTGGGACACCATTCGTGCCGCCGTCCCTCCTGGGCCGCTGGACGACGATTTCTCCGTGTTGACGATAACGTTCGCCTGAAAGCGACGCGGCCGGGCCGTTACTCGGTTTCCGTCGGCGGCCGCACCGTGACCGTCGTGGCGTCGGCGGTCAGTTCCATCGTCGTCGCGTCCAATCGCGCGCGCAACGCTTCCAGGTAATCGGCCGTGTCTTCCACCTCCGGCCGCGTTCCAAGATCGAGCGGTCGTTCCGACGCGATGGCGACGATTAAACGCGGCCCAGGATGTCCCGCGGTCCACTGCGCGTGAAACCGGCCTGGGGTGCTTCCGGCGACAGGCCGGGACAAATGGTAAACGGTCCCGTCGGTCTGATAAACATCGACGATCAGCGCCGGTAAAACCGTCCGAATAGTGAAATGAGCCCGGTCGCCTTTCGTGACGTCTCGTTGCGCTGGTTCCACGGCGAAAGTGCGCGGCACACTGTTCCAGGATTGCCGCACCAGCGCGGCCACTGTGGTGATCGTCGCGCAATGGGACCGATCGACGCGGGTGATCTCGTCCGCCGGGTCGCCATCCTCACGCAATTTGGCGAGCAATCGTTCCAGGTCCTCGCCGGGTGGCGCCAGGCCGGAGACCGTCGGTCCGTCAGCGCCTCGTTTGACGGTCAACACCGAGCAGGGAAGGGTTTCCGCGATTTCGCGCGCCTGTTCCAGGACGGAAACGCGTTCCAGTTGCCGCTCCAGGCCGGCTTCACGTCCGGGATCGCGCGGAGGCTCCGGCGGGACAGCCGACACCGCGATGGGCGCGGGATCGGCGGCGGGCGCCGCCGAGGCATCCCATGTGCCCGCCTCCGCGGCCGGCGGCGCGGCCAACGCGGCGACCACGGCTCGAGCGGGCGGGGCGGGTTTCCAGAATATGAAATATCCCACGCTCGCCAGAACCAGGAGGCTCGCGCCCGCGGCAACTCCGGCCAGCACGCCACGCGATCGTCCCGCCAACGCGGCGACCTGAGGCGGGACCGGTGAGGCGATCGGGGATATGACGTGACGCGATGGCACCACGATCGTCGCCTCATCCGCGGGATCCAGCAACGCCAGCATCGCATCGACCGTCTGGGGCCGCGCCGCCGGATCGACCGCCAGCGCCGCGTCGATCGCCGAGAGCAGCAGCGCCGGATACCGTCCCGCGCCCAAATTGGCGGCGGGCACCATCGGGTCTGGTCGTCCGGCGGACACCGCGTTCCGCCGCGCCAGCGCGTCCATCACCTTGCCGCCGATCGCCTGGTAGCAAACCGCGCCGACCGCGTAGAGATCGGAAAACGCGCCTTGCGGCAGTCCCAGCATTTGCTCCGGCGGCGCGTAGCCACCGGAGTAAATCTGCGTATAGGCGGTGTTCAGATCGGACGACGCTTCCCGGCTGGAGCCGAAGTCGATCAGCACGGCCCGGCCCAGGTCGTTCAGGATCACGTTGGCGGGCTTGATGTCCCGGTGCATCAGTCCGGCCTCGTGCACCACGCGCAGGCTGGACAGCAATTGCGTCATCAAATCGCGCAAAGGTGCGGCTTCCATCCCACCGGGCGTGCCCTGTAGCACCGAGGCGAGGCTTTTCCCCTCGATGAAGTCCATCACCATGAAGCACGTGCCATGGGCCTCGAAATACGTCTGCACGCGCACGATGCCGTCTTCCGCCCGCGCCCGGCGGCCCAATAAGACCAGCGCCTGGGCTTCGCGGAGGAAGCGGTCGCGGCATTCCTCGAACAACGGTGTGTCCTCGGCCGAGGCCGCCACCACGGTCAGGTCTTCGCGAATGGCGAATTGCCGAGGAAAGTACTCCTTGATCGCGAAGAGTTGTCCCAGCAGATCGCGGGCGAGATAGGTCACGCCGAAGCCGCCGCTGCCAAGCACCCGCTCGATCCGGTAGCCGTTGATCGTGGTGTCTTTGGGAAGCGCGTATTTCGGCCAGGACGCCGCGGTTGGTGTGGCGGTCTCGCTCATGGTCCCACGCCTTCCGTGCCCGTCGCGGGAACCGGCATCGCGCCGTGGTCCCCGAAGTTGATTTCCTGGGGATTTCCACACGGGGACGCTTTCGCCGGCGTTACGCCGAGCGTTAGCGAATCGTTAACGCCCTGGGTTTATTCAGCGGCGGCGTGGGCTTCGCCGCCGAACTTCGCCACGTCGATGGGTTGGCCGGGCACCATGAACACGTAGACCAGCGCGCAGGTCAGCCCCAACGCCGCGCTGAACAGCAGCGCCGGAACGAAACTCCCGGTGTCCTGCACGATGAACCCGGTGATCGTCGGAGCCAGCGCGCCGCCGATATAGCCGCCGCAATTCTGGATCGACCCCAGCGACGCGGTGCAATGCCGCGGCGCGGCGACGCTGGCCAGGGCCCAACACATCGCGCCGGCCATGCCGTTGAACGCCAAAGCGGTGGACATCGCGATGACAGCGACCAGTGTACTTGGCGTCAGCGCGGTGACGATGGTGAAGGCCGCCATGCCCGCCAGGCCGATCACCACGGGGATCTTGCAACTGTTGATCGGCGACACGCCACGCCCGGCCAGATGGTCGGCCAGCCAACCTGCTCCCACGCTGCCGATCACGCCGCAGGCGAAGGGGATCGACGCGACCCAGCCGGTCTTGCCGATGCTCATGTGCCGCTCGATTTCCAGGTAGCCGGGCAGCCAGGCCTGATAGACCCAGCCCATGTAGACCTCCCCGAAGAAGCCGAGGACCATCCCCCACGTGGCGCGATAGGCGAATAATTGTTTCCAGTCTGCCCAGGTGACGCGGTCCGCTGTTTGTTTCGCTTCGCCGTCGGTGAGGTAGTCCAGCTCGGCCTCGGTCAGCGCGACCTCACGCGGTTCGCGATAAACGGCGTACCACAGCGCCGCGACGCCGATGCCGACCGCGCCCATGATGATGAACATCCAGCGCCAGCCGAACGCCAGCATCAGCACGGTCAGCACTGGTGGCGCGATGGCGGGCCCGAGTTTGGAACCGCAGAGGCCGATGCCGGTGGGCAGACCTCGCTCGCGGACATTGAACCAGTCGCGCACGACGCGGACGAGGCCGGAGAACTGCGGCGCCTCGCCCATGCCCAGGAAAATTCGCGCGCCGGTGAACTGCCAGAAGCCGCCGACCATGCCGCCGAGGGCCTGCGCCAGGGACCAGATGAACATCCCGGCGCCGAGCAGTTTGCGCGGGCCGAGGCGATCGACGAGCGCGCCGGCGGGAAGCTGGAACGCCGCGTAAGCCCACAGGAACGCCGACAGCAGCAACCCCATGTCGGCGATCGATAAATTGAGTTCCTTGCGGATCAGCGGATTGGCGATCGCCAAGGTGGAACGATCGACGTAGTTCAGCGCGCATCCCAGAACCAGCAGCGCCACCGACGTGCGTTGGATGCGCTTCAGGCGCGGTGAGGCGGTGACAGGCGGCATGGCCCTGCTCCTTGGTCGGGATTGTTCCCCTGGGGATTGCTCCCGGTGTTTCCGTTTCCAATTCGCACCTTGCGCCGCGCCCGGGGCACGGTCGACCCTCGGACCTGGGCCGGAGATGCTTAAAAGCGCGATACCTGGGCCGCGGTGCGGGCTTTGCTCGCCGAAGCGGGCGAGATGTCCAAGGGGATGAATTTTGTGCGACGGGGTCCGTGTGCTATCGGGCGCGGCACAGGATCGCGAACCGGCACGAGCCCCGGCGCCGGATCGGGCCTTCATGAAAGTTCGGTGACGCGTTCATGAGATTTCTTCTCACCATGACGGTCCTCGCGGCGCTGGCCGGGACCGCGTTCGCGCAACCGATCCGGATTGGGTTGTCGGGACCGCTGACCGGACGCGGATCCTCGACCGGCATCGCGATGCTGAACGGCGCGAAGCTCGCGGTCCAGGAGATCAATAAGGCCGGCGGCGTGTTGGAGCGTCCGTTGGAACTGGTCGAGCGCGACGACCAGGGAAATGTCGCGTTCGGTCAGGCGGCCGCGCAGCAGTTGATCGGCGTGGAGCACGTGGTCGCGGCGATCGGTTTCGGCGACACCGATGTCGCGCTGGCAGCGCAACGATTCTACGAGACGGCGGCGATTCCGGTGTTGACCGCCGGGGCGACCGGCGACCAGATCACGCATCAGTTTCAGCTGCCCGAATTCAAGGCGAATTACATCTTCCGGGTCGGCGTCACCGACGCGGCGCAGGCGGCTCTGATCGTGCAAGAGGCTGTCTCGGTCAGGAAGCTGCGCGCGCCGGCATTGCTGACTGATAGCTCCGAGCAGGGAAAGGCGTTCCGAACGCTGCTGCGCGCGGCGCTGGGCGCTGAACATATCTCGCCGGCGTCGGACGAAACCTTCGCCATTGGCGACACCGACATGACCACGCAATTGTCCCGCGCGAGGCAGGCGAGCGCCGGTGTCATTCTGGTTTACGGCCAGGGGCCCGAACTGGAGGCGATCGCCAACAGCATGGGCGTGTTGGGCTGGAAGCTGCCGCTGATTGGCAACGTGGACCTGGCGACGGCAAGCTTCCTCGCCGGTTCGGGCGCGAACGGCGACGGCGCGTCAATGCCGATGACCGTGTTGCAAAGCGGCGACACGCCCAAACGGGCGGCATTCTTCGCCGCCTATTCCCGGACCTACCGGATGGCGCGCATCCCGGCGCCGGAGGTAGCGGCACAGGCGTATGACAGCGTCTGGCTGCTGAAAGCGGCGATCGAACAGGCGGAATCGACGGATGGGGCGAAGATCCGCGCGGCGCTGGAGAATCCGCGCACCGCGGTCACCGGCGTGGTGACGGATTACGACCACCCGTTCAGCACGTCCGATCATGAGGCGATTTCGGCGAACATGCCGCTGTTTGGCGTGGTGCGCGGCATGGGCGTGGTGGCGGCGCATGAGGAAGACCTGTCCGGTAACCGCGCCATGCGGGTGAAGCAGTAATCGTTCCGGATTACGGGGCATGGCTGGAATGCGCGCGGGGGCTATGCTTTTCGGAGGATTTTTCGTAGAACCCGGCCATGAAATCGAATGCTTATAAAAACGACGACTTCAACAATCGCCTGAGTTCCGCGGCGCAAGCCAAAAACGCCCTGCTGGAACGGTTCCGCGCCCGGCCTGGTCCGGATGACCCCGCGGTGATCGCCCGGCGGAAGGCGCAGGCGGAGATCGAGGCGGCGCGCGAAGTGCGCATGGCCGAACGTAAGGCGGCGCGGGAGGCGGAAGCGCTCCGTCTCGCGGAGGAAGCGAAGCTCCGGGAGTTGGAGCGGCAGGCCGCCGATCTGGAACTGCAGGCGAAAAAGGCCGAGGACGCCGCTCGTGCCGCGGAGCGCTCGGCCGAGCAGAAGGCGGCCCGTGACGCGCGTTATGCGGCGCGGCGCGCGCGCAAGCGCTGAGGGCCCGACACGGCGCCACGGCGGCCCAGTACCCAGTCGCTGAAACGCGAGTCAGGTCGTTAGCACAACGTCATGGCCCGGCCTGGCCGCATCGGCATCAAGATGAGACCGGCGAAGGGAAAACCTTCCCGCGAACGTCATCCTCGGGCCTTTCGTCGTCATCCTCGGGCTCGACCCGAGGATCCGCCCGCCTGGGCACCTTGCCCGACTTTTGACGTCCCGGGCGTGTCGAGAGATCCTCGGGTCAAGCCCGAGGATGACGTTTACTCGCCNNCTCGCCGGAGGATGACGTTTACTCGGCCGAGGATGACGTTTACTCGGCCGAGGATGACGGGAAGCGGCCGAGGATGACGGGAAGAGGCGCATTGTCCTCTCGCGGCGCTTATCTTGATGCTTATGGGGCCGGGCCCGGCCAAGACGACGGCGGTTGGTATGAAACCAGATGCCCTTTACTCAGCCGCGCGCCGTTTCGCCTCGTCCGTGAACACCGGCATCACCTCGCGCGCGAAGCGGCGGAGGTTTTCCAGCGACGTGCCGCCACCATTCAGCAGAATGTATTCGACCCCCTGATCGCGCAGGCGCTGGATCTTGGCGATGATCTCGTCGGGTGTGCCGAACAGCGTCGCTTCCTCATTCGCCTCGCGCGTGTCGGAGAACGCCATGATGCTGGCGGTGTTGTTCTGGTCGGGCCGCTGGCTGATGTCGTGCAGCCGCTTTTGCGCGGCCATCCGGCGCTCGATCGCGGCGTCCTTCTCCGCCTTGGAGTCGGCGACGAAGAACGCCCGCGCCACGCCGACCTGATGCGGATCGAAGCTGAACCCGTTCTCGATCATCGCGGCACGGTAGATGCCGAAGCGCTTCACCGTTTCATCGATCGAGGCGAACTGGTCGAGCAACAAATTATGCCCGCGCGCGGCGACCCGGCGGATCGAGTCGGCGTGCCCGGCGCCCTGCCAGAACGGCGGATGCGGCCGCTGGACGGTCGGCGGCTCCACGATGATGTCGTCGTACGACCAGTACTTTCCCCGGAAATCGAACCGCTCGTTCGAAACCCACGACTTCGTGATGATATCGATCGATTCCTCGAACCGCGCCTGACCTTCCTCCATCGGGATGCGGAAGCTGGCGAATTCGTTGTGCCGGTAGCCTTTGCCGATGCCGAAATCCAGCCGCCCGCCGGACAGCAGATCGACCGTCGCCGCCTGCTCGGCCAGCAATACCGGGTTGTGCCACGGCAGCACGATCACCGCCGTGCCGAGCCGAATCCGGGAGGTCTTCGCGCCGATCCAGGTCAGCAGGTTCAACGTCGCCGACACCTGGCCGAAGCCGGTGAAGTGATGCTCGACGATGAACACGCTGGCGTAGCCGAGGGACTCCGCTTCGATCACGTAATCGATGTAATCCCTGAACCCCGCGGCGCTATCGACGTCGGGGTTGTCGCTGCGTTGCGCCGTCGCGGCGCCGAACAGTCCGAATTTCATGGTGGCGTCTCAGTCAGATGGGTTGGCGATCAGGCGAACTGTGCTTACACCACGCTGCTCTACCACATCACGCGCGGCCGGACCAACGTTCGGACGAGGTGCCCAGATGGGATGACGTCCGGACCGATGGCAGACGCGGGAACAGTGCACGGCGATCCAGGGCGACGGGCAAGAACGTTGGCGCCCGCGGCCTGTGTCGCGATCGGCGTCCTTCTGATCGCCGGCCCGATCCTGGCGACGGCGATCCGGAGCCTCCTGGTCTGGAATGGCGCCTGGCCGCACCCCTCTCCCGGCAACCTCGCCGGGTTGCTCGTCGATCCGCGGTTCGTGGGCGCGGTGTTCAATACGGTCGTCGCCGGAATTTGCACCACGGCCCTGAGCCTGATCGGCGGCGTCACCCTGGCCTTCCTGGTCATCCGCACCGACATGCCAGGCCGACGCTTTCTGGGCAGGATGAATTTGCTGCCATTCTTCCTCTCCCCCTACGCCGGAGCGATGGCCTGGATCTGGCTGCTGACGCCGCACGATGGCATCCTGATCACCTGGACCCGCGCCTCTTTCGACGTGTCCTTGGAATGGTTGGACATTTACAGCGTGCCGGGCGTGATTTTCGTGCTGACCCTGTGCCACATTCCCTATGCCTACCTGCTGGCGATTCCGCCGCTGCGCGACACGGACGGAGCGTTCGAGGACACCGCGCGGGTCCACGGCGCGACCTTTTGGTACACGATGCGCCACATCACGCTGCCGATGTTGCTGCCAGCCCTGTCGACCGCGGCCTTGATCGTGTTCGTGGCCAGCGCGGGATTGCTCGACGTCCCGCTCGCGCTGGCCCTGTCGCGCGGGATACGCTTTGTTCCGACCGAGATCTATGCGATGTCGCAACGCTCGTCCGAGCTTGGGCTGGCCGCGGCCTTCAGTGTCATGGCGATTCTGGGTGGCGCCGCGCTGACGCTCTGGCATCGCCGGTTCAGCGAGCAAGGGCGTTTCCCCGCGGCCACGAATCGGGGCTATCGCCCACGGCGGATCCGTCTGAACTGGCCAGCCCGACTGGCGGCATGGGGGCTCGAGGCCGTGTATCTCAGCCTGGGCGCCCTGCTGCCATTGCTGATCCTGTTGATGGTCTCGCTGACGCGGATCTGGAACGGGCGGTTCGTGTGGCGCGCGGCGACCATGGTGAATTACGACGCGATTCTGTGGCGTGACGACGTGACCCGCGCGGCGATCGGCAACAGCCTGACCGTGGCCGCGGGCGGCGCGACGATCTGTGTCGCGCTGGCGGCGATGCTGGCGGTTTATCTGCGCTTCGGTGCCTCCCGCCATCGCTGGCCCGCCCGCGCCGTGCTGTTGGGATCGGGCGGGATCCCGGCGATCTGCTTTGGCCTCGGCTTTCTGGTGCTGACGTGGCGCACGCCCTTGTATGGCACACTGGGATTGGTGGTGGTCGCATGCGTGGCGCGCGGCCTGCCCTTCGCCACCCGGAACCTGATCGGCCAACTGGACGCGATTGGCGGTGGCCAGGAGCAAATGGCCCGGATCGCCGGTGCCAGCCGCGACCAGATGCTGCGCCACATCGTGCTGCCATTGGCGCGGCCGTCGTTGATCGCCGCGTGGCTGCTGTTGTTTGTCGTTTTCATCCGGGAACTTGGGGCGACGATCATGGTCTATGGCCAAAGTTCGGAGACGATCGCCGTCGCGATGGCCATGCAGGGCGACGGCAGCCCAGGACGGGCGGCGGCGTTGGCGGTGGTGCAGTCGGCGGTGCTGCTGGTGGGCTTCCTGGCCTACAACCTGACCCGGGCGCCATTGACGTTGAGCCCGGCATGACCGCGTCAGGGCAAACGTTTGGGGATGGCAGCGCTGGGGCGTTGCCCCCGGGTCGAGCCCGGGGCAG
>PLSZ01000532.1 GCA_003164305.1 Acetobacteraceae bacterium | reverse complement strand
AAATGATCATCGGCCCGCTGGTGTTCTCCACCCTCGTCGTCGGCATCGGCCACATGTCGGATGCGGGAGCGGTCGGG
This sequence comes from Acetobacteraceae bacterium, assembly GCA_003164305.1. The sequence goes on along the minus strand of PLSZ01000532.1, from coordinate 12,561 downwards.
CGTGTCGGCGGCAAAGCCATGTTGTGGTTCGTCAGCGCCTCGCTGGTTTCGCTGACCCTCGGGCTGATCCTGGTCGATCTGTTTCAGCCGGGCGCCGGCGTGCACAAGATCGTGGCCGGAGTCAGCTCGGGCATCGACGCGCACGCGATGACATTGGACGGCTTCATCAAGCACGTGTTCCCCGATTCGGCGGTCCGCCCGATGGTGGACAATGAAATCCTGCAGATCGTCATCTTCTCCATCTTCTTCGGCGTCGCCTGCGCCTCCATGGGTTCGCGCGCCCGCCTGGTGCTGGAAGCGATCGAGGGCCTGTCGCACATCATCCTGACCGTCACCGGCTATGTGATGAAACTGGCGCCGCTCGCCGTCTTCTGCGCCATGTCCGCCACCATCGCCACCAACGGACTGGGTATCCTGCTGAACTACGCCAAGTTCATGGGGGAGTTCTACTTCGGCCTGGTCTGCCTCTGGCTGGTGCTGATCGCGGTCGGCTTCTCGATCCTCGGCCCCAGGGTGAGGCATCTGATCGCGCTGGTACGGGAGCCGTTCCTGCTGGCGTTCTCGACCGCCAGCTCCGAGGCCGCGTATCCGAAAATGCTGGAACAACTGGCGAAGTTTCCGATCTCCCGAAAAATCTCCAGCTTCGTGCTGCCGTTGGGCTATTCGTTCAACCTCGACGGCACCATGATGTATTGCACCTTCGCGAGCGTGTTCATCGCGCAGGCTTATGACATTCCGCTGTCGTTGGGCACGCAAATCGCGATGCTGCTGACGTTGATGTTGACCAGCAAAGGTGTCGCGGGCGTACCGCGCGCGTCGCTGGTGGTGATCGCGGCGACGCTCGGCCAGTTCGGGTTGCCGGAGGAAGGGTTGCTGCTGATCCTGGGCATCGACACGTTCCTCGACATGGGGCGGTCGGCGACCAACGTGATCGGCAACTCGCTGGCGACCGCGGTGGTGGCGAAGTGGGAAGGCCAGTTGGTGCTGGATGAAGACAGCGTCGAAATGATCGAAGAGATGGAGCCGGCGTGATCAGGCTTCTCTTCGCCGTCCTGCTTCTGGGCTGCTCTCCCGCCTGGGCGCAGGACGCGCTGCTGACCGGCACGCTGAAGACGATCAACGATCGCGGAACGATCCTGATCGGCGTGCGGGAAGCGTCGCTGCCGTTCTCCTTCCTCAACAAAGGACGCCAGCCGGTCGGGCTGTCGGTCGATCTGTGCCACGGCATCGCGCAGGACGTCGCGTCGGCCTTGAACGTGGATCTGCTGGAGCCGGACGCGCCGGCCTGGCAGAAAGGCGTGCGGATCATCTACGTGCCGGTCGCGTCGGATGAGCGGTTGTCCAAAGTGATCTCGGGCGCGGTCGATCTGGAATGCGGCTCCACCACGGCGACGGCGGAGCGGGCGAAGACCGTCGCGTTCTCGCCGGTGTTTTTCCTGGCGGGAACAAAGTTGCTGGTGCGCAAGGACAGCGGCATCGGCTCGTATCGCGATCTTGGCGGCAAGACGGTGGTGGCGAGCGTGGGCACCACGAATGGCGACGTGATGAAGCGGCTGGCGGCGCGCGGCACGCCGGCGTTCGACGTCGTGCAGGCGCCGGATTTGCCGGCGGCATACGACATGCTGGCGGCGGGCAAGGCGGCGGCGTTCGCGTCCGACGACATCCTGCTGTCGGGCATGATCGCGAGCCGGCCGGATGGCAAACAGTTCGTCGTGGCCGGCGACTATCTGTCGTTCGAGCCGTACGCGATCATGTTGCGCCGCGACGATCCGGATTTCGCCGATCTGGTGAAACGCAGCTTCGAACGCATGGCGTCGGAGGGCACGTTGCACGCGCTGTACGACCGCTGGCTGACGAAGCAATTGCCGACAGGGGAAAATCTGGACCTGCCGATCAGCCCGCAACTGGCGGAGATGTACCGGGTGTTGGGGGAGCCGGACTGACTCCAGACGCCAACCGTGTTTCGGCAGCCTCTCCGCGTCATGGCCGGGCTCGACCCGGCCATCTCTTGCCGCACAATGTGCGTGGGGCGACAGATCACCGGGTCAAGCCCGGTGATGACGATGAGGGGTCGGTGNNAGGGGTCGGTGATAACGATGAGGGGCCGTGGACCTTGGGGCGGTGCTCGTTTGGGCGAGTGCTGTTACTCCGGCGCCGGGCTGGCGAGCGGCTTGTCTTTCTCGACCGTGTAACTGGCGACGACGACGCTCTTCTCCGGGCCGTTTTTCGCCGCGTGCGGCACCTCCGGCGCAATCTGGAAGCTGTCGCCCGGCTTCAGGACGCGATCCGGCTGGCCATTCACCGACAGGGTGATGCCGCCGGAAGCCAGATAGCTCGATTCGACGCCGGGATGGGTGTGGCGAGCGACGATGCCGTTCGGCTCGATCGTTACCTCAATCAGGACGCAGGCGTATTTATCGCCGGGATACTCGATCTTTTGCAGCATCTTGCGGGTAAAGCCCGGCGCACCCTGAGCGTCCGCCTCGGTTTTCGAACCAACAAGACCGACGGCGGCGCAGATCGCGCATGCCACGAAACCGCGTCGTTTGACCATTGACTTTCCCCCTTCTGGTGTCTGGCGCCGATATTCCGGCCCGCCGCGCCGCGTGTCCAGAGGGTTCGGTCGCGATATGCTCCCGCGGCGGTCAGCGACGCCGGTTCGCGGTTTGGCCCGAGGCGGCGAAGGCTTCCGCCAGCCAGCCGAAGAAATCATGCGCGGCCCGCACGCGGGAGGCACGCTCGGTGTCCGGCCCGACCAGCGCCATCGCGTCCTCGGTGATTTCGCGTAACGAGGCCATGCCGGCGATGCGCTGGCGGATCACCTTTTCCCACGCGTCGTCATCGATGCGGAACCAGGTTGTGCGATCACCCGGCCGGGTACGGCGGCGCACCAGGTTGCCGACGGTCAGCAGCCGCATGCTGCTGGTCAGGGAGGCGCGGCTGGCACCGATGGCCTCGGCGATTTCGCCGGCCGATTGCTCGGGCGGGTCGCAGATCAGCAGCCAGCCCAAAATGCGGCCGGTGATGGGGGGGAGGCCGAAATGCAGCGCGAAGGCGGCGGCGACACGTTCCACCCAATCGTTGACGCGGGCCTGATCGGCGGTTGTCGGTGGTGGCATTCGCTCTCATATGATGCTAGCTATTTCAATATGTGCTGAAATAACTGGTATCACAAGAGGTCGTTGGGAATGCGCGGTCGACGGGGGTACCAAAGGCAAAAGGACAGTGCGGCGTGACGCGGCGTGTGGGGCTGTTCGTCGTGCTGTTTCTGGTGGCCGCGGCGGGCTCGGCGTTCTGGTGGTGGTCGGCGCGGCGACCCCAGCCGGTAATGTGGCAGGGGTATGCCGAGGCCGATTTCGTCAAGGTTGGGCCGACCCAGTCCGGGCTGCTGACGTCGGTGAAGGTCGCGCGCGGTGACGCGGTCGCGGCGGGGGCGTTGCTGTTCACCCAGGACGACGTGGACGATCTGGCGGCGCGGGACCAGGCGGCCCAACAACTGGCGCAGGCGGAGCGTCAGTGGGCGAACCTCGAGCAGAGCGCGAAGCCGACTGAAATCGCTCAGGCCGAGGCCAATCTGGCGGACGCCAACGCGACGCTGGCCCGGACCGTGATCGATCTGGCGCGGGGGGAGGCGCAGTTGCCCTCGGGCGGCGTGTCGAAGCAGAGCGTCGATCAGATGAAGGCGGATCATTTGTCGGCTCAGGCGAAGGTGGCGGGGATGCAGGCGGCGCTGGCCCAGGCGAAGGCGCCGATGGGCCGGGAGGGGGAGATCCAGGCGCAGCGCGCGTCCGTGGCGGCGTTCCGGGCGGCGTTGGAGATGGCGGAGTGGCGGCTGGCGCAACGGCATGTGATCGCCCCGGCGGGAGCGCGCGTGGCGGATGTGCTGGCGCGGCCGGGAGAGACGATGGCGGCGGGGGCTCCCGTGGTGTCGCTGTTGCCGCCGGAGAACATCTTCGTGCGATTTTTCGTGCCGGAAGCGGCGCTGGCGGGCTTGCACCAGGGCGATTCGGTGGCGTTCGCCTGCGACCGGTGCGGCGCCGGCCTGACGGGGACGGTTTCGTTCATTTCGCCTCAGGCGGAATACACGCCGCCGCTGATCTACAGCGAATCCAGCAAGTCCAAGCTGGTGTTTCTGGTCGAGGCGCGGCCGCCGCCGGACAAGGCGCCGCTGTTCAATCCGGGCGAGCCGGTGGAGGTGCGGCCGATCGGGACGCGCGCGCCATGACCGGCGATCCGGTGACGGACGGGTCCCGCGATCCGGCGACGGACAAATCCCGCGATCTGGCGACGGACGATCCCCGCGATCTCGTGATCGACGTACACGATCTGCACAAGACCTATGGCACGCGGAAGGTCGTCGATGGGCTGACGTTGGCGGTCAAAGGTGGCGAAATCTGCGGATTTCTGGGCGCCAACGGCAGCGGCAAGACGACTACCATCCGTATGCTGTGCGGCCTCGTGCGCCCGGACGGCGGCGGCGGCACCTGTCTGGGTCTGGATATTTCGCGCGACGCGCCGAAGATCCGGCTTCAGGTCGGCTACATGACGCAGCGGTTCAGCTTCTACGAGGACCTGACGGTGTTCGAGAATCTGGATTTCGTCGCCGCGGTCTACGACATTCCCAACCGGCGCGAGGCGGTGGCGGAGATCACGCGGCGGATGGGGCTGGCGGATCGCTCCGACCAATTGGCCGGCCAGTTGTCGGGCGGGTGGAAGCAGCGTCTGGCCCTCGCTGCCTGCGTTTTGCACAAGCCGAAGCTGTTGCTGTTGGATGAGCCGACGGCGGGTGTCGATGCCAAGGCACGGCGCGAGTTCTGGGATCTGATCCATGACATGGCGGCGGACGGCATGACCGTTCTGGTCTCGACCCACTACATGGATGAGGCCGAGCGTTGCGGCCGCATCGTCTATCTTTCCGACGGGAAGCTGGTCGTGCAGGGCACACCGGATGAGGTGGCGAAAGGGGGCGGCCTGACGGTGTTCGAGGCATCCGGCGCGGACCTTGATGTCGCGGCGCGCGCGTTGCGCGGCGTGGCGGGCGTGGAGGCGGCGGCGGTATTCGGCCACGTGCTGCGCATCGCCGGGATGGACCGCGAGGCGTTGGAAGGCGCGACGCGATCGTTGAACGTCGAAGGCCTGACCTGGCGGGAAGTCCCGCCGCGTCTGGAAGACGTGTTCATCCATTTGTTGAGCCGATCGGACGGGACGGTCAAATGAACGGATTTTCGTTCAAACGGTTCCTGGCGGTGCTGCGCAAGGAATGGATCCAGGTGCGGCGCGATCCGTTCACCTTGCGCATGATCATCGCGCTGCCGGTGATGCAATTGTTTTTGTTTGGCTACGCGATCAACGCCGATCCGAAACATTTGCCGGCCGGCCTGCTGTCGGCGGATCATTCCAAATACGAACGGAGCCTGCTGGCGGCATTGAAGAATACCGGTTATTACGATCTCAGACTGTTGTCGTCGGAAGCGGAGGCGGAACACGGTCTGGCCGACGGCTCGTTGCTGTTCGTGATCGACATTCCGCCGAACTTCGAGCGCTCGGTCGATCGCGGGGATCAGCCGACCATTCTGCTGGACGCGGATGCCACCGATCCGACGGCGGTGGGGAACGCTCTGGCGGCGCTGGCCAGGCTGGGGTCGGCGCTGGATCGCGATCTGCCGCCGTCGCTGCGATCGACGCCCGCCAGCGCGCCGTTTGGGTTCGATATCCACGCGCGGTATAATCCGGAGCAGCTCACGGTGTTGAATATCGTTCCGGGGCTGATCTGTATCGTGCTGACAATCTCCACATTGTTCGTCACAACCTTGTCGATCACCCGGGAAACCGAGCGCGGCACGATGGAAAATCTGCTGGCGATGCCGGTGCGGCCGATCGAGGTCATGCTGGCGAAGGTGGTGCCGTACATCTTCATCGGCTACGCGCAGGTGGTGCTGATCGTGCTGATCGCGGCGGTGGTGTTCGGCCTGCCGGTGCGCGGGTCGATTCCGTTGTTGAGTTTGGCTCTGGGGTTGTTCATCGCCAGCAACCTGGTTCTGGGCGTGACGTTCTCGACGATCGCGCGCAATCAGATGCAGGCGATCCAGATGGCGCAGTTCACGTTGCTGCCGTCGTTTCTGCTGTCCGGATTCATGTTCCCGTTCAAGGGGATGCCGGTGTGGGCGCAGTGGGCCGGGGAGTTGTTTCCCGTCACGCACATCCTGCGCATCGTGCGGGGGATGTTGCTAAAGGGCAACGGGATCGCCGACATCGCGCCGGAGTTATGGCCGATGGTCGCGTTCACTCTGGTGATCGCGGTGATCGCGACGTGGAGTTATCGGGAGACGCTGGATTAGGGACGCGTCCCGCCACGCTCGAGCCGACAGACTGGCATCCTCGGCTCGTGAAAACGTCATCCTCGGCCTTGAGCCGAGGATCGCTCGCATCACGCACCGTGCCCGATTTTCAACGCTCAGCGCGCGTCCACGGATGCTCGGGTCGAGCCCGGGCAAGACGAGAGGGGGACCCCGTCTGGCGCTTATGGCAGTTACCCCTTAACGCCGTCCCACCAGGGGCAGACGCCGTCCATCACCGCGAAATTCCCCTTGATCACCTGAACCGGTTCGCGCTGGCCGTCCTCCGCCGCTTTCAGGCGCATCGCGCGGGCTTTCTCGCGCTGCTCGTCGGGCAGCCAGGCGCGGTCGTGGCCCCACAGGCTGGGACCGACGGTAATCTCCGATGGGGTCCAATCGCCCGGCGTCACGGTTTTGCCGCCCCAGCCGTATTCCAGCATGAAACCGGACGGCGATTTCAGGTAATATGACATCACCGTATCGTTGGGATGGCGCCCCAACGTGGTCATGATCTTCTCCGGCTCCCCCAACGCGATGTCGTAGCCCTGGCCGACGTCGTCCAGCGAGTACAGTTCCACCATCAGATGATGCAGGTCCTGCTTGCCGGTTTCGATCAGCGCCACGCTGTGATGGCGCGGGTTGACGTGCATGAAATAAGCCCGGAACGGAGTCGTGATGTAATCGCTGACGCCGAAGCCGAGCAGATCGTGATAGAAGCCGAACAAATCGTCGATGTTCTTCACGTGGAACACCGCGTGCCCCATGCCCAATGGCCCGGTGCGGAAGCCGGAGATGGAACGCCCAGGTTTGAAGGCGTCGGAGGCGATGTCGGCGCCGTGAAAGGCCTCGAGGCGATTGCCCGCGGGATCGGCGAAACTGATCAACTCGCCCACGAAACGTTGGTCGGCGAGCGCAGCGGGCTCCCGCCGGACCGGCACGCCTGCTTGCTCCAATCGCGCGGCGAGGGACTGCAAAGCCGCGGCGTCCGCGACCTCCCAGCCGAAATAGCGCTCGCCGTCGGCCAAAGTGCGGTCGATCACCAGGCGTTGTTTGCGGTCGTCCATGCGGAACGCGCGGCCGGTGTTGCCGCGTTCGACCATTTGCATGCCGAGCCAGCGTGTCGCGAAATCGGACCATTCGTCGATGTTCGACGCGCCGACGCCCATATAGCCGAGTGCCTGAATTTCCATGTTCTGCCTCCCGCTCGGAAGGCATCCTGGCATACCGGAGCGGCGTGTGGAACCGGCGGGCGATGGGTGCGCGCGATGGGCCTCGACCCGCGATTGCTTAACCCGGCATTAAGCAATCCAGGCCACACTTCGCGTCACCCCACACGGACTGGATGACGCATGAGCCAATCCGCCATGATCGATCTTTCCTCTATCAGCGTCTTGTGCGTGGACGACGATCCGGTCATCCGGTCGGTGATCCGCTTCGCGCTGCAGCACCACGGTTGCCGCGACGTGGTGCAGGCGCATGGCGGGGTGGAAGCGCTCGACCTTTGCTCGGGACGCAATTTCAATCTGGTGATCTGCGATTTTCAGATGAGCCCGATGACCGGCCTCGATTTTCTGCGTGAATTGGCGAAGACCGGACTGGGCGAGGGCTGGCCAGTGATCATGCTCAGCGCCGAAACCGACCCGGCGGTGATCCATGATGCGCAGGATCTGGGTGTCACCGCCTGGGTTGGCAAGCCGATCTCCGCCCAGGCGCTGGTGGAACGGGTCACCACGGTCCTGCATCTGCGCGGCCAGGCCGGGCGGCCGTCGCAGGATCCGGAGTTCCGGGCGATCGCCGAACGGCATCACGCGCGGCTGATGGCGGCGTTGCACGCGGCGGAAGAAGCGGTGCACGGACTGGATTATCGCCCGCGCGAGGCGGTGATCCTGGCGCAAGGGCTGCGGCACATGCTCGACGATATCGGCGAACATGGCCGCACCCTGGGGTATGGCCTGGTGGTCATGCTGGCCGCGCGGGCGGCGGATCTGGTGAACGCGATGGTACATAACCCCGGCGCGACGGTGCGAGCGCATGCCGGGGTGTCCCGCGCCTTGGGCGCGCTGCTGACGGCGATGAAACGCGTGGCACACAAGCGCATGCAGGGTGACGGCGCCGAGGCCGGACTGAAACTGCTCAGCGCGATCGACGGCGTCGTCGCCCCGGTGCGCGCCAGCCTGAACTGACCGATGGCGTGAGCGCGTATCGCTGACCTCAACGGCTCGCTTCTGCTCTGGACGCACGACACGGGGATCGCGATGATACGGTGGGGAGGCAGCGAGCATGTCCGGGTTTGACGGCAAGCGCATCGTGATCACCGGCGGGGCCGGCGGCATCGGCGTCGAGACCGCGCGGGCCTTTCTGCGACAAGGCGGCGAGGTCTTGTTGGTGGACATCGACGAGGACCGGTTGCTTGGGGCTCAGATGGAACTGGGATCCTCGCGGTTGGTGTCCCATCGGTCCGCGTTGGAATCGCCGGCGGCCTGCGCGGCCGCGATCGAGGCGGCGGGCGGCCCGGTCGCGGCGCTCGTGCATCTCGCGGGCCTGTTCGAGAAGGACGCGATGGAGGCGGACGATCATGCCGTCTGGGATCGGGCGATCGGGGTCAACCTGACCAGCGCGTATGACATGGCGGTCGCTTTCTCAACGCGATTCGACAGGCGGGAACCGGCGCATATCGTGCTGACCAGTTCGGTCGCGTATCGGCGCGGCAGCGCCGCGTATCCGCCATACGCGGCCGCCAAGGCGGGGGTCGTCGGGTTGACCCGGTCGCTGTCGCGGCGGCTGGCGCCAGAGGTGCTGGTCAACGCGGTCGCCCCCGGTCTGATCGAAACCCGCATGGCGGAGGTCACGATCGCGGAGCGGGGGGAGGCGTACAAGCGGGAAATCCCATTGCGGCGGTATGGCCAGCCGGCCGAGGTGGCCTCGGTGATCCGGTTTCTGTGTTCGCCGGACGCGTCGTATATCACCGGGCAGACCATCACGATCGATGGCGGGATCACCAACGCGTGAGCCAGCTTTACCCCGGGTCCGGTTCAAGAACGCGGCGACCAAGGGCGGAATCGTCCAATGCTTCGGTCCAATCCGGACCGTCCTCGGTCAGACCGAGAGTGGCACGGTCGCGCGCCAGTTTGCCGAAGTCGATTCCGCCACCACGGGTCCGGTGGTCCGGGTCGGTCAGGGCGCCGCGGGCCAAAGCCGTCGCGAAGACGGGGCGTTCGGCCGCGATCACGCCGAGAGTACAGCGCGCTGGTTCGGGGACGGGGCACTGATGGCCTGTCTGAGGCAAGCGCTGTCGACTCCAGAAAAATAGAACAGACATGGAACTTGTTAATCCTGTCGCCCACGCTAATATCTCGGGCGTCAGCGGATGGTGACGTAATATGATCGTGGCCAGGTACGCAACCAAAACAGCCAAGGCCCTCGAGACGATCCTCTGGTTGGCGAACGCCAACCCGGGGATCGACATTTACCATGTGGTTAAGGCGGCCTTCTACGCGGACAAGTACCATTTGAACAAATATGGGCGTCCGATCAGTGGCGACGACTACCAGGCGGATCGTTATGGACCGCTTCCCCAATGCATATATGGGTTGCTTACCGACAACCCCCTCGAAATGCTGGCGCTGGAGATGAACGGGCCGCTTCCGTTCAAGATCCAGCGGTCGTGGCGCGTGATCCCGGACAGGGAAGCGAACCTTCGGCTTTTGTCGGAAAGCGACATTGAAGCCCTGGCACATGGCTTGGAGCAGGTGGTTGGTCGCACCTTCGACGATCTCGTGCGGATGACCCATGACGAGAAGGCCTATGTCGAGGCCAATGGCGGTCGAATGAAATACGAGGACCTGCTCGACGAGGATGATCCTGATCGCGATGAGAAGGCAACGGACCTTGCGGAGACGGCGAGAGTCGCGGTTTTTTAAGAGTGCCGCGCATCGGGCTGGTCATTGAGATTTTCGACCCGAGAACGGAACCGAAGAAGCCTAAATGGCACATATGCGTATGTGATGCTCGGAGGTTGTTTCTGAGGATAAACAGCAAGCCGTTGTGGCTACCGCACCATCAGCTATTGGCTGATCGCAATGAGTTTCTGGATCACGACAGCTACGTCGAACTTCGCCAACTCTGCGGTTTCTCCCATGGCGCGGTCGTCTCCGCGATGCGGCTTCCCAGGAATCCGCTCGGATCCCTGACGAAGGAGGAGGCGCATCGCCTCGCGATGTCGGTGCGGCGAGCCGTCACCCTGTCCGAGGAGCACAAGGACCTGGTCTGGAACAATCTTACATCCTCCGATTATCGGTGATTGTGTTCGAACTCCGGTTGGGGAGATAGCGAGCGGTTTGAGACCGAACAGCTTGCCGCCAGGATTCCACGATAAGGTGTTGCGGCAGGCCGAGCCTCTGTGAAGCATCCGGGAGCAATGGCTCGGGCCTATCTTCGGGCGATAGCCACACCTGCCGCATTTTCTCGTCGCGCCGTCAACGCCACCAACTGAATAGCAGACGTTCTACGAACCCGGCGAACGGAGCCTCGGCGAATGGTTGGCGTTTTACAATGACGTGCGTCCGCATCAGTCGTTGGAATATCAGACGCCGCGCGAAAAGTTCGAAGGGGCTGCCTGCGAGTATGTGGACAACGCTTCCGCATCGCTGCGCGACGCTCCGGCGTTGCCCACATACTCACAGGCACATCAACAGGAAAAGGAAGTAATAATGTATTGACAAGTATAGAACATAGTCTATACTGTCCCTCAGGCATCCCCTCGGATCGGGAGGGGCATTGGAAACGCGGTGGGACTCTCTCTTAAGTCACCCCGATTCCTGTACAACCGATGGGGTCCACCTTAAGTTGCGGAAAGGTCAACGTGCTGGGTACATAGACGCGTTGAGATCGCAGCGCGCTTAGAAGTCTTCCCAAAGCGCTTTCGTTTTCAGCCACGGCGATCCCCCCGGTGCATCGGTCACTGGGACAGCCGTACCTCGTCGAAACGAAAGGACCAAGCCGCCAACTCTGCCAGCAAAATTATAATCTTTCTAGCAGGGGGGTACGACTTCCGCAACGGGAGATACCACCTGGTCCATTGTGTGGCCGCGATAAAATTGACACCGAGTAACATCGGATAACCTGGGAGCCGCTGCTCCTGAGCATTTATTTGCTGAACCGCGGCTCCCACGCGAAGCGCAATATCTCGTTCATTTGGTTGATCACATTATCTGCGTATACCAGAAGCGAATCGCCGTGGCAGCACCCATCAGGCGCGACCATTTTGGCGGTGACCCAAAGCATAACCGAAAGCCAGGCTCCGCTCGGAGACTTCCCGTGCTAACGCGAGACGTCTTATATGACTGCGCCGCCCCTCGGAGTCCCCTTGCCCAAGCCCACCACCCGTTTCGTCTGCCAGGCCTGTGGCGCCGTCACCCCCAAATGGGCCGGCCGCTGCGAGACCTGCGGCGAGTGGAACACTGTCGAGCCAGAGACCATCACCCCGCGTCCCGGCGCCTCGGCGAAAGCGCCCGCCACCTCCAGCGTCAACTTTGTCGGGTTGCACGGCGAAACCGCGCCTCCGCCGCGCGCCGCCACGGGGATCGAGGAACTCGACCGTGTGCTTGGCGGCGGGCTCGTGCCGTCCTCGGCGGTGCTGGTCGGCGGCGATCCGGGTATCGGCAAATCCACGCTGCTGCTGCAAACCGCCGCGCGGCTGGCGAAGTCGGGAAAACGCGTCCTCTACATCACCGGCGAGGAAGCCATCGAGCAGGTCCGCCTGCGGGCTCGCCGCCTGGGTGTCGCCGATTGCCCGATCGAACTCGCGGCATCGATCAACGTGCGCGACATCGTCGCCAGCATCGAACGGGCGAAAGACGCCACGCTGGTGGTCATCGACTCGATCCAGACCATGTGGCTCGACGCCATCGACAGCGCGCCGGGGACCGTGTCGCAGGTGCGGGCGTGCTCGTTCGAGCTGATCCGCGCCGCCAAGGCGAACAATTTCGCCCTCGTGCTGGTCGGCCACGTCACCAAGGAAGGCGGCATCGCCGGGCCGCGCGTGCTGGAGCACATGGTCGACGCGGTGCTGTATTTCGAAGGCGACCGCGGCCACCAGTTCCGTATTCTCCGCGCCGTGAAGAACCGCTACGGCGCCACCGACGAGATCGGTGTGTTCGAGATGACCGACGTGGGCCTCGCCGAGGTCGCCAACCCGTCCGCTTTGTTCCTCGCCGAGCGCCGCGGC
>PLSZ01000407.1 GCA_003164305.1 Acetobacteraceae bacterium | reverse complement strand
TCGGCCTGCGCAGCATCATCTACGTGCACGGCGAGGAAATCAGCAGCCGCATGGCCTACGATGTCGATGGCCGTCGCCGCCGCCGCGCCCTGGCCGAGGCGGATGCCATCGTCGCCGTCAGTCGTTTCACCGTCGAAGCATTGGCAACGACGATGGACGTGCCGCGGGACAAGATCGCGCTGATCTCCAACGGCGTCGATCTGCAGCGCTTCACCACACGGCCGCGGCGCGCCGACCTGATGGCGCGCTATGGCCTGACCGGCAAGCGCGTGTTGCTCACGGTCGGGCGGCTCTATGCGCGCAAAGGCATGGACCGTGTGATCGAGAGCCTGCCGGCGGTGCTGCGCGTGCTGCCCGATATTCGCTACCTCCTGGTGGGTGACGGCACCTATCGTGCGGAGTTGGAGCGGCTCGCGGCGGCACACGGCGTGCGCGACGCGGTGGTGTTTGCCGGTGCGGTTGCCGACGCCGAGCTGATCGACCACTACGCCCTGGCCGACACCTTCATCATGGCCAATCGCGAGATGCCCGACTNNCCGGCGGCAGCGTCGATGCGGTGACCGATGGGGTCAATGGTCTGGTGGTGGACGGCGACCAGCCGGCGCAGATTTCGGCCGCTATTCTACGTCTGTTCCAGGATGATCCGCTACGGGAACGTCTAATCCAAACCGGGAACAAGATTGCCGCAAGCTCCGGCTGGGACAGCCGCGTCGACCAGTTCCTCGCCCTCTGCGACCGCCTGGTCTCCAGGCCGAAAGCCCCGGGGTCGTAGAGGCGTAGGGCGGAAGAGCGCAGCGTCATCCGCCAATGCGGTACAAAGCGGCGGATGACGCTGCGCTCTTCCGCCCTACATAAATGCCCGGGGCCGCAGCCCGGCGTGAAACCAGGTAATCATCGAGTAAATATCGAACACCGGCAGCCCTAACGCGTCGCGCAGCGCCGCGGCATAGGGCGGCATGTTGGTACACTCCAACACGATCGCACCGATATCGTCGTGCCGCGCGACCAGTGCCCGCCCGGCGTCCAGGATATCCTGTTCCGCCAGCGATACATCCAGGTCGTCCTTCTCGCCCAGGATCAACGTGCGGAAGAACTCCCGGCCGCCCTCGGTGCCAATGACCGGCACATCGAGCGGAACGCCGGCCGCCTCCAGATGCTTCGGCGTCAACGATTTCGCCGACACGGTGATGACGCCGACACGCTTGCCGGGCGGCAGTGTCGCCTGCACCCAGGGCACCTGGATCAGCGAACTGGTGGCGACGGGGACCCGGACATGCGCCGCGAGCTCTTTTTGGAATAAAGCCAGGAAGCCGCAATTGGTGGTGATCGCCTCCGCCCCCTGATCCACCAGCTCCGCCGCCGCCGCCAGAAAGTCAGGCAACAATCCCCGGGCCGCGTTGAGCACCACCCGCTCGGGCGTGGCACCCTGGACGACGCGATACAGCACCGGGAACGGCCAGGTCAGCGCGTTGCCCATGTCGCCAGGAATACGGGGGAAGCGGGCCTGTAGCATGAGAATGCCAAGGGACGCGCCATAGATGGCTTTGCCGCCGGGAGCGATGTTGGTCATGCGGGGGAGTGTGGAGGATTTTCAGGGTTGGCGGGAGAGGCGTTGTTGACAAGAGTAAATTTACACTTTACATTTATCTTCGACGATCGACGGTTTCCGCCACCGCGGCCTGAAGCGTTTGTTCGAGGATGACGACCGGAGCAATCTACCGGCGGATCAGGTCAGACGGCTTCGGCTGATCCTCGCGGCGCCGGATGCGGCCGACAAAGTCGAGGACATGGATATCCACACATTCCGGTTGCACGGGTTGAAAGGCGATCTGAAAGGATATTGGGCTGTGACGGTGCGTGCGAACAACTGGCGGGTCGTCTTTCGATTCGCCGAAGGGCGGGCAACGGACGTCGATTTGGTAGATTATCATTGATGCAAAGGGGAGAGCCATGGCGATGAAGAACCAGCCGCATCCCGGCGCGTTGATCCGGGACAATATCGACGACCTCGGGCTGTCGGTCGCCGCGACGGCGGCTGGGCTCGGGGTAACGCGTCAGCAATTGTATAACGTGATCTCCGGGCGCAGCGCGGTGTCCGCCGAGATGGCGGTGCGGCTGGAAAAAGCATTCGGCGGCTCGGCGGATGCGTGGTTACGGATGCAGATCAATTGCGACCTGGCGCGGGTGCGTGCCGGCGGCGTGGCGAGCGGCGTCAGGCGGCTGATGCCTCAGACGGCGTGAGACGACGCTCGCCGATGGACGCGCGCCGTGACATGTCGCACGCTGCTCATATCGGCGAAGAAGCGAAGCGGTAATGGCTGGCAACGTCTTCAAGGTCATGGTGTCGAGCAACTTCCGGGATCTGATCGATCACCGGCAGGCGGTGCGCGATGCGATCATCGGTCAGGGCATGTTGCCGCTGATCATGGAGACCGATACCGCCAATCCATCGCGTGGGATCATCACCAGTTCGCTCGCCATGGTGGAGGACGCCGACGCCTACGTCGTGCTGATCAGCAATTACCGCTATGGCCAGGTCATCGACGACCCGGCGCTGAACCCGGATGGCCTGTCGGTCACGGAACTTGAATTCCGACGGGCCGAGGCGCGTGGTCTGCCGCTGTGCATCTTCCTGATGGGCGAGGATGTGCCGGTCTCCCCCCGAGAGGCGCGAAAGGAAGCTCCCTGGGCTGACAAATTGGATGCGTTTCGCACGCGCGCGCAGCATCCGGGCCGCATTATCGCGACATTCACCGATGCCGCCGAGTTGAAGGGCAAGGTAATCCAGACCCTCGCGCGGCTGAAGCGGGAACTGGAGACGCCGCCGGTCGTGGGGTCACCGGCGATCGTCGCACCCGTGACGGAACCGGCCACATTGCC
Source organism: Acetobacteraceae bacterium (assembly GCA_003164305.1). The sequence continues at coordinate 2,388 of PLSZ01000407.1, read as the reverse complement.
GAAGCCGCCGGCGTTCCACGCCAAACCACCCTACACGCCCGGCCACGCCTTCGAGGGCCGCGCCCAGGAGTTGGCGACTCTTGATGCGTGGGCGCGGTCCGCTGACCCGGTGATGGTGGTGGAGGCGATCGGCGGCATGGGCAAGAGCATGTTGACCTGGCAGTGGGTCAACCATCGCGCCCCGGCGCTTGGCGTCGATTGGGCCGGACGACTTTGGTACAGCTTCTACGAGCGCGGCGCCGATATGCGGGATTTCAAGGTCACCGCGCTGGCTTACCTGACCGGGCAGGCGCCGGAGACGCTCGCCGCGCGCACGGAAGACGCGGTCACCAGTGAATTGAACGCGCGCCTGCGCGAGAAACCCTGGCTGCTGGTGCTGGACGGGTTGGAGCGGGTGTTGGCCGCCTATCACCGCTCCGACGCCGCGCAGGCCCGGGATGACGAGATCGAGGGCGATACCGGGCTGAAAGACCGCAAGCCGACCGACTGCATCCGGCCAGCCGACGACGACCTGCTGCGCCTGCTGCCCGCCCGCGGGCCGTCAAAACTGCTGATCTCGTCGCGGCTGATGCCGCACGCATGGTGTCCCTGGGGAACGGATGTGCCGGGCGTGGCACATGTCGCGCTGCGCGGCCTGGCGCCGGAGGACGCCGAAGCGATGCTCCGCCGCGCCGGGGTCAAAGGCGACGGCGCTCGCATGCGTCGTTACTTGACCGACGCGTTCGCCTGTCACCCGCTGCTGGTCGGTTTCGTCGCCGGTCTGATCCGGCACGCGCCCTGGACGGCGATGGATTTCGAACGCTGGGAAGCCGACGCGCGTGGCGGCGCGGCGGTGAATATCGCCGATCCGAGCCTCACCAACCGGCGCAACAACATCCTGAAACTCGCCTTCGATGCGCTGGAACCCAAGGCACGGGAGTTGCTGGCGCGCATGGGCATGCTGGCGAACGCGGTGGGGCTGGATGTGCTGGAGGCACTGAACCCCGCCCGGCCAGACCCGCCGAAGGCGGTGCGGGAGCCGACGCCGCCGGAGGAGGACTGGGATTTTGAACTTGACCACTTACGAGAGCAACTGAGAAGCACGAAAGACAGGAAGGAGCGTGCCCGTCTCGAAGATCAGATTGCCAGGCGCGAACAGACCCTCCAGCGCCAATATGAAACCGCCGGCGCGACCTTCGCCACGTTTCAATCCGCGCTGGCCACGTGGCGCGAGTCGCCGGAACTACGCGCCGCTTCATCATGGTTGAGCGACACGCTCGCCGACCTGGAGACGCGTGGGCTGCTGCAATGGGACCGCGATCACGCGACGTTCGACCTGCATCCGGTGGTGCGCGGCTATGCGATCGGCCATCTGGACGCGGCTTCGCGCGCGGCCGCCGGCCAGCGCGTCGCCGACCATTTCGCCGCGCGGACCGTGCCGGATTTCGGCAAGGTGACCTCGCTGGCGGAGATGGCGGACCGGATTCAGGTCGCCCAGGCGTTGAACCTCGCGGGAAAGTTGCCGGAGGCGTGGAATGTGGTGGTGGGCGGCATGCGCCATGCCCTGCACCGCCTCGAACGACATCACGAACTGCTGGCACTCCTGCGCCCACTATTCCCGGCCGGCTGGGCCTCGCCCCCGGCGGGCGTGACAGATCCTGGGTTTGTGGCGGCTGAGGCAGCGAGCGCCCTGAAAGCTGTTCAGCGCCAAGCGGAAGCAGACGCACAAGAAGTGTTCTCAATCCGGGACGATATCACGGGAGGCGTCAGCACCAACCTGGCGATCAGACTCAGAAACCATTGCGTCACCCTGCGCGACCGTAACGAACTTGCCCGGAGCGATCGGGTCCTGGCGCTGTCGCGTGACGTCGCGGCGGCGGCGGGCAACGATCAGCACGTGCTCTGGTGCGACCTGTTCCGGGCCAGCAATCTCAACAATGAGGGCGAAGTGACGGGCGCGCGATTGCTGTGGTCCGAGATGACCGCTCGGCCTGACTGGCAACGGCGCGACGGCCAACAGGAAGCCAACAGCCTGCGAACCGAAGCGGGGCTGCGATTTCGCGAAGGCACGCTTACCGAAGCCGATCTCAGCGCCGCCATCGACCGTTGCCATATGCTGGGGCAACGCTTCTTCGAACGCGACCTCTGGCGCCTGCTCGGCATCTGGCACCAGGCTAACACCCGGCACGAACCCGCCATCGCGGCGTTCGAGCACGCGATCCGGATGGCCCGCGATGTCGGTCTGTCCGACGCCGACGCCGAAGCTGAGCGCGGCCTGTCGCTCGCCCACCTCGGCCGCACCGCGGAGGCCGAGGCCGCCGCGCTCTCGGCCGAACGCGCCACGTACGGCCCATCCCTCGCCGAACTCTGGCTTGCCCTGGGCCACCCCGACAAAGCCCGCGACCACGC
>PLSZ01000378.1 GCA_003164305.1 Acetobacteraceae bacterium | reverse complement strand
CATTTCACAATTAGGACCTTGATTACACGGGCTTATAGACAAAACTATCGATCAGCGCTGCTCTCATGGACCAAATGATTTGCTCAAAGGCCCCTTCCGGCTCAACAACGTTATACCACGGTTGCGCGTAGATCCATTGTAAAAGCCGTGGATAATTATCTGCATTAGCAAGAATCCTTGCTGCTTCGGGGAGCCCTGTTAACTAAGACAGCATAGGCGCCGAGCCGCCGTTTACGGACATACCCATATCGGGGCGAGCGAGAGCGATTAGGCGTGTAGCTATAGCGGGTCCGAAACCCTGTAGCTGCGTTATGCTACTTATCGTCTGTGACGCTGCACGACGAAACTCGTCCTGATTGTTGGCATCAATCACCGGCTGCAGTGTTGCCCTAATTTGCTTACGAATCGAACGATCTGAATAGAATAAGCCACGGGCTCTTGCCGCTCCATTCATGTTGCCCAAGAGCCCCCACGCGCCGGGTGCATCTTTGGTCTCAATTCCCAGAAGGATCCTTTTTTCTTCCAGTGATAGATTATCCCAGCTGCTGCGCCTCGCTAAATTACCCCCGTGAGCAATAGTGTCAGCCCAGCTCCATTCGTCGCCGAGGACGGAAAAATTAGTAGGAAAATTCTCTTCGCTTTCGGCCCGCCAATATGCATCGCATTTACGGAGTGCATCGACGTATTGGTTCCAGTTTGCAGCGCCTGTAAGAAGTTCAGGACGATCACCTTGCCAAAGCTGAGTTGCCTCGTCACTCACGCGTGCCTTCGGCGGCGGACGTACCCAGTTTTTTTCGTAAATATCGATTGATTCTTTTGAATCGGATGGGAGTCTCGCCCACACGCTCTCGAACCACCGCAAACCGACCCCATCGTCAATGAATTCATGAATTAATTCGAAATTGTCAGAGAATCCGCCCAGGGTAAGATTTGCGCTTCCAATCCAACAGACATTTCGATGCGGTCCTCGAAAGAGATAGAACTTGGGATGAAAGACGCCTGTTGGATGATCGCCAACCCTCAGCTGAGCCTTCGCACCTTGCAGTGATCGCAGCGCGATGGGGCTGGTGGCATTCCCATAAAGGCTGACCGCGACGCGAGTTTGTAGTGTTCCGTCCGCTGTCTTGCTGGCAAGCATATCTAGTGCCCTCGACGGCCCCAACCAAGCGACGGCCACGTCTACCTTAGTGGACGCCGCAACGTGACTGGTGAACATTCGAAGTAATTCCGGTGTCGTTAACAGCGCCATCCCACCTCTCCACTTGTAACGCGGTTTGAACCAACTTATGCCGTTGCGCTTTCCTTGGGTAGGGGGTTTCGGCTCGCTCGCGCCCTCCGGGACCGTGCGTGGGTGAAATGTGACCAGGCGCGAATTTGGGAAGGGAGTGCCCCGACGGTGTTGTTTCCATTTTTCGTATTGATTTCGCTCGACAGATTTCCGGCAGGGCAGCGTTCCGGCCCAGCAATCCGCGCCTAAACACTCGACTTTACTGCCAGGAACGCCCGTCCCTCGGCAGTCTTTGATCGTCGTCGATCACCCGGACCTGATGCGGCGGGACCGGCGCCCAATTCCAGAACACGACGTTGATGTCCGCGGCCACCGCTCCCTTGGCGAAGCTGGGCACGACGACGCCCGCCGTTCCGTCCGCCGCCAGGCGCTCGGCGAGAGCCCAGGAGGGCGGTTTGATCCCGCGGGTCGATAGAGCCTTCCAGGGGCACGCGAGGTCCGCCGCGGTGATCCCATTCGCCGCCATGACGGCCGTATCAGTCAGGTCGAGGACGTCTTCGCAGTCCACCTCATAGGCGCACAATGTCATGGGTTGTGCCTTGAACGGAAACGCCTGCTGCGCCTCCAGCCACGCGGTCTCAAACCTCAGGGCGGTGTAGAGCGCCGGCACGCCCACGGGGTTGAAGCGGCCGCCGGCGATGGCGGCTCCTTGTCCGGAAACCGGTGCGAAAGCCCAGAGTGGATTGTGCGCCCGGTAAACGAAGCCGGTCAGCCTCACGCGTATCCGCCGACCGCGATCCCGGCGAGGTAGCTCTTCAGGTGCTCCGAACGCCCGGCGCGAACCAGGTCCTCGGCGGTCTGGTCGCCGAAGGCGGGGATCGGCTGCGACCGGTACCACGCGAACGCCTGCGGCACCGAGCCGCACCAGGGCAGGATGCGGTTGATGATCTCGGTCACCTCGCGCAACCGAGCCTGGGTCGCCGGAGCCTGGAGCCGTCGCGCCTTCGACACGGCATCCCGGGACAGCCCGGATGCCGCGGCCAGTTCGCCTTTGGTGATCCGCAACGCTTTGCTGAGTTGGTCTGGCTCGACCACGCCGTCATGATTGATGACCTGGTCCAGGAAGGTAGGTTCTATGGCTGCCGACATGCGCCTCACCCTTTGACCTGATTTCGGGGCAGAACATGCGCGCGGCGACGCGTGCTTTCAAGTCAAGAACGGTCGAGGCACCCGTTAAGGCCGCCGCTGGAAACTGGAGAAACTCCTGGCAATAGTAATGTGATCGCCTTACATTGAAGCGCTCAGGAGGCTCCCATGGTCGTCGAGGAAATCCGCACCATCACCGCCAAAGGTCAGACCACGATCCCGAAAACCGTGCGCCAGGCGCTGGGCGTCGGCTATGGCGCGCGTATCGCGTTCAGAATCGAGAACGGCACCGTCACCGTCCATCCAGCCGACGACGAGGCGGCGGACCCCGCGCTGGCGCCATTTCTCGACCTGCTGGCCCGCGACATCGCGAGCCGGCCTGAAGCGCTTGTCCCGCTGACCGAGGCACTCATCGCCCAGGCCGAGCGATTGACCGCGGGCGTCACCGTCGATCTCGATGCGCCGATCAAGGGCGACGTCGAACTGTAGCGTCATGCTACAACGCCACGGCTGGACACTGTTCGCGCATCCCTTGTTTCTCGACCAATTTGAGAAGCTGATCGCGGCCGCCGTCCGCGCACGGCGAGCCGATCCCGACGGTTCGCCGGGCAACGCCAACGTCAGGCTGTTGGCAGCGGTATTGGCGCTCATGCTGGACCGGGTACCACGCGACCCGCTCTCCGCCGAATATCGCCATGGCAATACTCTGGGCGCACAAAATCGGCACTGGTTTCGTGCGAAGTTCGGGGCAAACCGTTTCCGCCTGTTCTTCCGGGCTGACTCCGCCTCTCGAATTATTGTCTACACCTGGTTCAACGATCGTGACACGCTCAGAAAGGCCGGTGCCTCGACCGATCCTTACGTGGTTTTTTCCGGTATGCTGGCCCGAGGCAACCCACCCGGCGATTGGGCCGCCTTGCTCGCCTCGGCGAGCGCGCCGGAAGCGGCGGAACGTCTCCGCGCGGTCACGAGCGATCCGGACGCCTGATTCCGTTCAAGCGTGCACCCCCACATTGCCCCGCTCAGCAATCCCCAACAAACTCCGCCACCCAAGATCGTCGGAGACTCCCTGATGCGGATTTGTGTGTTCGGTGCCGGATCGGTTGGCGGCTATCTCGCCGGCACGTTGTCGCGCGGCGGCTCCGAGGTGTCCGTCGTCGCCCGCGGCGCCCATCTCGCCGCCATTCGCGCCAACGGGCTGACCGTCGAGATGCCGGACGACAGGCTGACCGTCCGCATCCCCGCCAGCGACAATCCCGCCGATCTTGGCCCCCAGGACGTCGTTCTCGTCACCGTCAAAGCGCCCGCGCTGCCGGAGGTCGCCGCGACCATCGCGCCGCTGCTCGGCCCCGACACGGCGGTCGCCTTCATCATGAACGGCATCCCCTGGTGGTATTTCCACGCCCATGGCGGCCCCCAGGATGGCCGCGCGCTACCGTTACTCGACCCCAACGGCGCTCTCGGAAAAACGGTCACGCCGGACCGGGCGATCGGCGGCGTGTTCTGGCCGGCCTGCTCGGTCCCCTCGCCCGGCGTCGTGCGGCTGCTGACGGGCGCCGGATCGGGCACGGTGTTCGGGGAGCCATCGCATGCCATCACACCAAGGCTCGAGGCGCTGGCGGCCGCCTTCCGCGCCGCCGCGCTGCCCGTCACCCTGACCGAGGACATTCGCGCCCTGATCTGGCGCAAGCTCGCGTTCAATCTCAGCGCCGGCCCGATGTGCGTGCTGACTGAAACGCCGGTGCTGGACACACACACCGAGGACGCCCTGATCGCCTGTTCCGGTCAGGTCCTGCGCGAGGCGATCGCCATCGCCGCCGCCATGGGCATCACGCTGGACCTCGACATTCCCGCCATCGCCGAGACCAACAAAAACCTCGCGCACCGCCCCAGTATCTTACAGGATCTGAGCGCGAACCGGCCGATGGAGATCGAAGCGTTATACGGCGTGCCGCTGGAAATGGCGCGCATGGCGGGGGTTCCGACGCCGATGCTCGATGTTCTGGTGGGGCTGATAAAAGTCAAGGCCCGCGCGAGAGGACTTTACGGCCCGGTTTGACCGATGCCCTCTTGAAGCCGGGTTTCGCGTCACCAAATCGGGGTTGTTCGGAATGCCCCTCGGGGGTTCCGGACGCGACCACACCGGACCGGCCCACATGGGCGGTTCAAATACAGACAGTTTGCTCCTTTGGAGGTTTTGTCATGACGACGTTCGACTTCGCACCCTTGTTCCGTACCGCGATCGGTTTCGACCGCCTCGCTCGTCTCGCGGACACCGCGTCCGCCACCGAGACAACCGGCTATCCCCCCTACAACATCGAAAAACTGGGCGATGAGTCCTATCGCCTGACCATGGCGGTCGCCGGCTTCCGGCCCGAGGAACTCGACCTCGTGGTCAAGGAAAACACCCTGGTGATTTCCGGCCGTCCCGCCCCTGACACGCAGAAGAATGAGGTGCTGTATCGCGGCATCGCCGGCCGCGCGTTTGAGCGGCGGTTCGTTCTCGCAGACCATATCGTGGTCGATGGCGCGGACCTGAACAACGGCCTGCTGCATGTCGGCCTGAAGCGCGTCGTGCCCGAGGCGCTGAAACCCCGCCGCATCGAGGTGAACGCTGGTGCGCCGCAAGCGCGGCCCGCGATCGCCAACGACACGGCGGAGGCCGCGAAAGCGGCGTAACGGCTGATCCCGTTGCATCTCCGGGGGGACACCCCCCGGAGGTCGGGTTCTCGCGTTTTGTGATTGCCTTGCGATTCCCCATTTTGTCCGGGGATCCGGCGCGCCCGCCGTCGAGTGGCGGCCGCACCCGGTCCACTCGCGGTCATTCAGCGGCGATATTCCAGGCACGGTCGTTTACTCAACCCCGCTCGTGACGTCGTGATCTGGCTTCGCCAGGTGCCTGATCAGGGCTTGCGAAAGAACGCGTCGGCGGCGGTCTTGTGACTGTTCTTCCTCCCGATGTCGGCTTCGACCCGCGCGATCTCGTCGCGCAGTTCGCCGATGTAATCCCGTAATTCTTCAATCCCCAAGGTATCGAGCACCAGCTTTTCCAGCCGGGTCCGTTTGCGAACCGGGACGTCTTCCTCTTCCGCCATGTTGGGCCTCCTTTGCCTCGCCGGATCTTATAACCGACCCAGGGACAAACGGCACGACGCCGTCGCTGCCCGCCGACGGACATTCCGGAGTCCCATCCTGGCCGGACCCAACATCTGCCGAAAATGGCCTCGGCACCGCCGGGAGGCGGGACGACCCGCATTGTATACGAAATTGAGTGAACGCGACCGCTTTCGTATGGATGCATTGCGTTCTCCTGGCGAATCAGCCATGATGACGGTCGGAAATCGCCCATTCCGCCGCTCGATTTGGTTTTTTGTATACGCTTGTTTTGCCGGAGTCCGTCTCACGTGACCGCTTCAGTCGACTCTCTGGTCCGAACGCGAACCGCCCCTCCAGAGGCCCGCGACCGCCTCGGCGCCATGCATTCGCCACTGCGCGACAAGGTCGCCGAGGAAATCCGCGCGGCGATCCTGGCCGGCCAGTTCAAACCGGGCGACCGTCTGATCGAGGACCGCCTGGCCGAGGAATTCGGCGTCTCCCGCAATCCCATTCGCGAAGCCATCCGCACCCTGGCCTCGGAAGGCCTGATCGAGGTGACCGCCCGCCGCGGCGCCGTCGTCGCCTCACTCTCGCCGCGCGAGGCCGAGGAATTGCTGGAGGTACGCGCGACATTGGAAGCCGCCAACGCCCGTCTGGCGGCGCGCCGCCGCGACCCGACCGTCCTGGCCCAACTACAGGCCGTCCTCGACGAGGGCACCGCCGCCGTCGAAACCCAGAGCATCGCGGAGGTGCAACGCCTCAACGACCTGTTTCACGGCAATTTGGCCCAGGCCGGACATAATCGGGTGCTGGCGGATTTGATGCGGACGCTGCGGGACCGCTCAGCCCCCCTGTTTCGTGGCGTCGGACTCGAATTCGCCCGCGTCTCCTGGGCCGAGCACGCCAGCATCCTGCGCGCGGTCATCGCGGGAGACGCCGAAATGGCGTCGCTGCTGGCGTATCGCCACGTCATCAACGCCGGCTCTCTGCACGACCGTCTGGCGGGCTTACCCGCCGCGACGGCGTGAGGCCGCCACGACGAGAACGTCGCTTGACACGGCCCCAGGATTGTATACAAAATCCGACCACCGACCGGCGCCGAAACAAAACAGGAGTTCCCCCATGCCCGAACTGATGGACCAGGTTACCTTCCGAGCCGCCCTGGAAAACGCCATCAAGGGCAAAAGCGCCAACAAATCGCCGTTCAGCATCGCCTGGGCCGAGGGCCGCCTCAGCCACACGCACCTCGCGCGCTGGGCCGAAAATCATTACCACTACGTCGGCCCCTTCGCCGAATACCTCGCTTACGTCTACGCGCGTCTGCCGGCGCACCTGACCGAAGCCAAGGACTTCATGCTCAGCAACATGTATGAGGAAGAGATCGGCGGCGACCGCCATACCGATCTGCTCATCCGTTTCGCGGAATCCTGCGGCACCACCGGGGCCCGCGTGAAGGATCCGGACAACATGTCGCCGACGACCCGCGGCCTGCAAAGCTGGTGCTATGCCGTCGCGATGCGCGAAGATCCGATCGTCGCCATCGCCGGCCTGGTCGTCGGGCTGGAATCGCAGGTCCCCTCGATCTACCGCCGCCAGACGCCGACGTTACGCGAGAAGTACAAGTTCACCGATGAAGAAGTCGAGTTCTTCGATCTGCATATTGTGTCCGACGAAATCCACGGGGAGCGCGGCTACCAGATCGTGCTGGCGCACGCCGACACGCCGGACCTGCAACAGCGCTGCCTGAAAATCTGCGAGGTCGGCGCGCAAATGCGGCTGCTCTACACGACCGCGCTGTATCACGACTACGTCGAGGCCGACCTGCCGTTGCGAGAACTCGATCTCGCCGCCTGACGCGACCTCGCCTTCAGACCGCGATCGTCCGAGGACCTGAACGCCTGGACGATCGCCTTCCCATTCGCGGAGACGAAGCATGCCCCGCGTGGTGTTCCACAAACTCGGCCAGACGTTCAGCGACGATGTCGCGGAGAACAGCAACCTGGTCGTTCGCGTCGGCATCCGGAAATTCCCGTTTCCGCATCTGACGTTCGGCTGCGGCATGGGCAAGTGCGGCAAATGCGCCTGCCAGGTGTTGGCGGGTGGCGACAATCTCCCCGCGCCCAACTGGAAAGAAACCAAACGTCTGGGCCGGCGGATCGATGGCGGATTTCGCCTGATGTGCCAGTTGTGGATCACCCACGACATCGAGTTGACGCAGGACAACGCCCTGAACGCCGCCGCCACCACCGGTGAGACTTAGATGTTCGTCATCCTCACCAGCCGTCCGGGCCAATATCGCACCGAACCCGGCGACGGGCTGCGATCGTGCGAGGCGTATGAATACAGTTTCGGGGGTCAAACGAAAGCCAGCTTCGTCATCGCCGAGCTGCTGCGCGAGGTGAAAATCCGCGTGATCGATGAGACGCCGCCCGAACGGATCAACGACATCCCGTCGAAGTTCCTCGAACATTTCGCTTCCGTGGAGGCGGCGCGCGCGCGGCTGCGGTCGCTGACCCGCTTCGGCGGCCTGGATACGACGCTGCGGAAGGTCGCATGAGCGACGCGGAAACGCCGCCAGCCCGGATCACGGTCACGTTCGTCACCAACGGAATGAAGACCGTGACGGCGCCGGAGAACAGCAATCTCCTGCGGCTGTCGTTGCGGGAGCAGGGCGGTATTCCGTTCAAGTGCGGCGGCGGATTGTGCGGCACCTGCAAATGCCGGATCGAAAGCGGCCTGGAGCACACCGACGCGATCAAGCCGAAGGAACGCCGGCATTTGACCGAGGCGGACTTCGCCAACGGCTACCGCATGGCATGCCAGACCTTCGTCAACGGCGACGTTAGCGTGTCGTGGCTGCCGCGCGCGAGCACCCCGGGGAGATAAGCGCATGAAACCGGCGATCCGGCTGGAACTGGAGGAGGCGCGCCTGATGGCTCGGGCGGCGCTGGCGAAGGCGGCGGAACTCGGCGTGCCGGAGACAGTGTGCATCGTCGATGAAGGCGGACACCCGCTGCTGCTGGAGCGCATGGACGGCGCTCGCATCACCGGCCCGCAGATCGCCTGGAACAAGGCGTTCACGGCGGCCGGGCACAAACGGTCCACGCATCTGTTCAACCGCTCCCCCGGTGGGCCGGCTCTGCCGGGGAATGAGGCGTTCGGTATCCAGTGGAGCTTCGACGGGAAATTCGCGGTGTTCGTCGGCGGCTTCCCGGTCGTGGTCGATGGCGAGGTCGTCGGCGGCGTCGGGCTGAGCGGCGGTAACGGCGAACAGGATACGGCGTGCGGTCTGGCCGCGCTCGCGGCGCTGCGGGACGCGGTGGCGAGCACGGGCCATGCGGTGACGGTCGAGGCGGATATCAGGCTCTGAGGCCGGTGTTTCGGGTGGTCGGAAGGCGATGGGGCTCCGCCCCACAGGCATCAGGACAGGAGCCGGCGAAGGCGAAAACCTTCGCCGGAACGTCATCGTCGGGCTCGATCCGGGTATCGGCCAGCCCAGACAGGTTGTCCGACTTTCGACATCCAGGGCGTGTCGAGAGATCCTCGGGGCAGGCCCGAGGATGACGGGAGAGGCGAACCTTCGCTTCCCGGTAGCTTATCCTGGTGCCTGTCGGGGCGCGCCTCTCGCGGGGTCCGGGCAAACCCCGGCGGCTGCCGAATACTCCCGAAATACGCGCTTCTGGCCTTGACCCACCCCTGACAGCTTGCCATATCCCCCGGCTCCGCCGGGTTCCGGGTATACCTCCGCCCCGGCCGGTCCAGGAAAGTGATCCGCAATGACCCTGCCGCTGATGCCCAAGGCCACCGCCGTGTGGCTGATCGAAAAGACCGCCCTGACCTTCACGCAGATCGCCGACTTCTGCGGCATGCATCCGCTGGAGATCCAGGCGATCGCCGATGGTGAGGTCGCGCAAGGCATTGTCGGCTACGACCCCATCGCCAACGGTCAGGTCACCGCCGAGAATATTCGCCTGTGCGAGGCTGACCCGAACGGGCGCCTGAAACTGGCCCCGACGGCGTTGCCGGTGCCGAAGCGCGCCAAAGGCTCGCGTTACACGCCGGTGGCCAAGCGCAACGACCGGCCCGACGGCATCGCCTTCCTGCTGCGCAATTTTCCGCAATTGACCGAGGCGCAGGTCGGCAAGCTTCTGGGCACCACCAAGGAGACGATTGAGAAGGTACGCGGCAAAACCCACTGGAACAGTACCAACATCAAGCCGCGGGATCCAGTGATTCTGGGTCTGTGCAGCCAGACCGATCTGAATGCCGCCGTGCTCTCCGCCAATGAGCGGCTGGAGCGCGAGGGTCGGGCCGTGCCGCTCCCGCCGCCTCCCGAGGAAGACGAAGCCGCCTGAGCGGCCCCAGGGGGAATGGGCGGGAGAACGGGTCCGGGAACGGCCTTTGGCGACCGTTCAGTGCAACGAGGAGCGTATTCGCTCCATCTCGTCCTTGATCTGTAGTTTTTCGACCTTCAACCTGGCGACGGTTTCCGTGTCAGGAAGTGGCCGGTGGTCTTCGTCGAACAGACGATTTTCAAGCGAAGCGTGGCGCTCTTTCAAAGCGTCCAGTCGGGAATACAGGCTCATGGGCGATTTCTCTCCGATCAGTGTCGGTTGCTTCGCCGCCATCCACACGATCAACGCCGTATCGTTGACGGCAACCCACGGTAGCGCCGCCGCCACGCCGGGCGCCAGTGAAATCTCCTTCAAAGACCCTCTGTCGCCGGGTTTTTTTCGTGTTAAACCATGGCCATGTTAGTTGACAGAGACTCCCTGCTGCGCAAGCTCCACGAACTGCGGAGCGAGCATCGCGACCTGGACACCGTGATCGCCCGGTTGGCCGAACAGGGCGCGGTGGATCAGTTGCATTTGCAGCGCCTGAAGAAGCGCAAGCTGATGCTGCGCGATGAGGTCGGCTGGCTGGAAAGCCGGCTGATCCCGGACAACATCGCCTGACCGGGCCGCTGGTGTCTCCGACCGACGTCCCCGCCGCGGGGGTTCCCTCCACGATCGCGCCCTCCGGTATCGCGCTGGCGCGGGTTGGCGTCATCATGGGCAGCCAGTCGGACTGGACCACGATGTCGCACGCGGCGGCGACGCTGACCGCCCTGGGCGTGCCGCATGAGTGCCGCGTCGTCTCGGCGCACCGCACGCCGGACCGGCTGCGGGAGTATGCCCGGACCGCGCGCGACCGCGGGCTGCGGGTGATCATCGCCGGGGCCGGAGGGGCCGCGCATCTGCCGGGGATGGCGGCGGCGTGGACTCCGTTGCCGGTGCTCGGCGTGCCGGTCGAGTCGCACGCGCTGAAGGGCATGGACAGCCTGCTGTCGATCGTTCAGATGCCGGCGGGCATTCCGGTTGCCACTCTGGCGATCGGGCGGGCGGGCGCGGTGAACGCGGCGTTGCTGGCGGCGGCGATCCTCGCTGGGACCGACCCGGCTTTGGCGGAGCGGCTGGATGCCTGGCGGGCGCGGCAGACCGAAGCGGTCTCGATCGAGCCGGCCGATGAGCCAACCGGCGGATCCTGACGGTTGAGCCGGTTTCCCCTGCCGCCCAACGCGACCATCGGCCTTGTCGGCGGCGGGCAGCTTGGGCGTATGTCGGCCTTGGCGGCCGCTCGTCTGGGCTATCGCTGCCACATTCTGACGCGGGAGCACGACAGCCCGGCGGCTCAGGTGTCGCAGGGGGTGACGATCAGCGATTATACGGATCCGGGGTCGCTGCGGGCGTTCGCGGACGCGGTCGATGTCATCAGCTTCGAGTTCGAGAACGTCAGCGCCGAGGGGCTGGATTTGCTGGCCTCTCTGAAGCCGGTGCGTCCGGCGCCTTCCATCCTGCGGGTCAGCCAGGACCGTATCGTCGAGAAGAGCTTCGTCAATCGTCTGGGCGTCGCGACGGCGCCGTGGCGGGCGGTGGCGTCTTTGGCGGAGCTTGAGGCGGCGGTCGTGGAGTTGGGCCTGCCGTCGGTGCTGAAGACGACCCGGGAAGGCTATGACGGCAAGGGCCAGGCGATGCTGCGGTCGGTTGACGATCTGGCGCCGGCGTTCGAGCGGTTGATGCCGAAGCCGCTGATCCTGGAGGGGTTCATCGATTACGCGATGGAAATCAGCGTGATCGTCGGGCGTGGCGATGATGGCGCGCTGTCGGCGTTCGATACGGTGGAGAACCGGCATCGCGATCACATTCTGGATGTGACTCTGGCGCCGGCCCGGGTGCCGGTGACGATCAGCGAGACGGCGCAAGGGATCGCCGCGCGGATCGCGGAGGGGCTGGATCTGGTCGGGCTGTTGGCGGTGGAGATGTTCGTCGGCGCCGACGGCAAGGTGATGGTGAATGAGATCGCGCCCAGGCCGCATAACTCGGGACATTGGACGATCGACGCGTGTCCGATGAGTCAGTTCGAGTTGCATATTCGGGCGATCGCGGGGTTGCCTCTGCCGCCGGCGACGCGGCACTCGGACGCGGTGATGAAGAATTTGGTGGGGCCGGAGGAGACGGCGTTGTGGCCTCGGGTTCTGGCGACGCCGGGGTTCATTCCGCATCTGTACGGCAAAGCCGAGGCACGGCCTGGGCGAAAGATGGGGCACGTGACGCGGCTGTTTCCGAAGGGGGGGCTGCCGGGGGATTTTGGGGTGGCGGACGCGTTGGGTTTTTTGGGGGATGGGGGCCGGAATTAACCGGATGGAAAGCGGGCGGCTTTACAGAGCGGGCGTCGCAACGCGAGATCGGCAAGGCGCATTTGAGCGATCAGGTAACGTTATTCCCGCTGGAATTCTTCCTCGAGGGCGCTCCGGTATCGCATCAGGCGAGTGCGCGCTCCAAGGAGCGTTGGAAAGCGACAGTAAAGGCCTCCGCACACAGTCGCGTTCAGGAAACTGTCGATTGGTCGTTTCTGGACAACCGGCCTGTGGCGGTGACCATCTTCTATTTTCCCCCGGGTGACATGGCGGGCGATGTGGGCAATATCGTGAAACCGATACTGGATGGCATGACCAATGTCGCCTATCCTGACGATCAGGTCGTCGAGCGGGTGCTGGTGCAAAAGTTCGAACCGGGGATTCAGCGGTCGTCCGCCAATGCCTCAGATATACTGGAAGACGCCTTGCGGACAACGGCGCCGGTCGTCTACATCCGTGTCGATGACGATTTAAGCTTGAGGAACCTGTAAGTGGCATCCCCGCGCGAGGACGGCAACGTGGCGACCAGGTCCGGCATACTGGACCGGCTGCGGGCCGCCTATGAAGAGCGTGGCTTCTCCTTCGTCGTCAAGCCTGGGCCAGAAACCTTGCCGGATTTCCTGGGCTCTTACCGTCCAGACGCGATCGCCCAAAAGGACGGCGAGAACGTTATCATCGAAATCATACATCGACAGCGTTCGCTTGGGGAACAACCGCTCGCGAATGTTCACGAAATGATCGCCGGTCATAAAGACTGGAATCTCAATATCATTTACGCGGTGGAAAAGCCGGAGGACCTGATCGTCATTCCAGTTCCGCGCCTGGAGACCTTGAAACAGCAAGTCGTCGAAGTTGAGTAACTGGCGGCGACCGGCCATCATCGCGCGGCGTTTGTCTTGTCCTGGTCAATTCTCGAGGCAGTGCTGAATCGCGTCAAGGAGGCGGGGCCCCATAAGATCAGAACTCCTGGTCAGGTTGTCCAGAAGTTGGAGATGGAAGGGCTTCTTGGCCCCGAGACCGGACGGAAGCTGCGGGGACTGTCGGAGCTTCGAAATCGAATTGTCCACGGCGATTTCGATGCCGATGCGTCCGGGGAGGACGTGAAACAGGTTCTGGCGGCGATCAATGAGGTTTTGGTCGAGGAAGTTCAGTAAGGATCGTCCGATCATCTTGAGCGCCGCCTGCATTTGGCGGGTTCGTAAACTCTGGCCAAACGCTGGGCTAGCCGAGGAGTTGCTGCCGTGACCGACGTTCGCGATCTGCATAAGCGCTGGATGAAAGAGCCGGATTATCGGCGGGACCATGAGGCGCTTGAGGGCGAGTTCGCGCTCGCCGCGGCGTTGATCCAGGTTCGGGCAAATGCTGGGCTGACCAAGGAGGAACTGGCTGTCCGGATGGGGACGAAGCAGTAGGTTGTCGCGCGCTGGGAGGGCGAAAAGGTGATGCCGTCAACGCGGACGCTGACACGGCTGGCGAAGGATAAGGACGCGACTTCGGATTGACTCCGCAATGCTGTGCGCCCTTGCAAAGCTCAGAATGCGATAGCTGAATGTGCTGCTTAACGTATCCCTGTATATCTGGAAAGCATTGGAGGACGACAGTGGTGCAGCCTATATCCTCGATGCGTAGGTGTCTTCTTCTGTGTGCACTGTTCAGTGCAGGCGTTGCCTTGCCAAAGGATGCGGTTTCGCAGAGCAGTTCAGCACCGGTTAACGGGGTGCACTCAGACTCTGCTGGACACGCAATTCCATCTCAGCCTCCAGGTATATCTGGTCCATCACCAGTTCAAGCCACTCCGGGCTTAACGCCGGCTGAGCAATTCAAGTCCGCCGGTCTTGACCAGGAAAAAAAGGACAAGGAACTCGACAAGCTCAAACTCGAGATTGAGAAACTAAAGCAAGACACCAGCAAAGCACGGGTAGACACATGGGTTGGTTGGATTACTCCCGTGGTCAGTCTTGGCACGTTGGCCATCCTGGTTTTTACCCTGCGAAGCCAGCGAAAGACAGCACTCAAGGTTCAAGAAAAACAGGCAGAGGACGCTTTGAAACTACAACTTAAGCAAGGTGAGGCAGCATTGAAGTTGCAGCATCAACAGGGAGCGGATGGGCTCAAACTTGCACAAAAACAATCAGACCAGGCCTTATTTAATAAACTGGCAGACATAGTAGTAGACAGTCGTACGCCGGATATGGCCAGAGATCGAGCCGAGTTACTCAAGTATTTGTACAACGATAACATGGGTCCTCAATTCCTTACGCGTGTGCAAACAATGGTCGATAAAGGTCGCTTCCCTGGTTCACTCCGTGCGGAACTCAATAAGGCGGTTTTTGAGCAAATTGCATCGAAGTGCGCTAACCCCGAGGATGTTGCCAATCTGGCTCGTTCCATCTGGCCCAACGATGATTGGCTGAAAAATCTAGAAATTCAGCCGCACCGCGATCATTCACAAAGCCCCCCAACCCAGAACCCGGCAACCGGAAATACCGATACGGATCATTAACATTAATTTGGCACTTTTCGTGCCGCGCGATCCGGAGTTTCATCAATGGATAACCGGGGCATAGCGATGGAAACGTCAAACTTCTGCTGCTCCCCGGTAGAGCCGGGGGCACTCCCAATGTATCGTCAACTTTGACGAGTTCGAGCATGGGAAGATGGTAGCAGCCCGCGTTCGGACACGAAAGAGTACACGGCTTCCTCCTAAAACCTCCCCCGCC
>PLSZ01000117.1 GCA_003164305.1 Acetobacteraceae bacterium | reverse complement strand
CCATGACGATCAGGGCGATCGAGAGTCAGTGTTTCGGACGCCTGGTATTATTCCTTGAAGCCCGATGGCGATGGTCCGGACGAACCGGACCATCGCGACCGACGTGCCTTCACTGCGCCAGGAAGCCGCCGTCGATCACCAGTTCCGTTCCCGTGATGAACGACGCATCGTCCGAGGCCAGGAACAGCACGCCGTTGGCGACATCGATCGCTTCGCCCAACCGGCGCAACGGCGTCGCCTCGATCTTCGACGCCCGCAGCCCCTGGTTGGTCGCGTTCAACATCGGCGGCAGATACCCCGGATGGACCGAGTTCACCCGCACGCCATGCGGCCCGTACCGGCAGGCCGCGGCTTTGGTGTAAAGCCGCACGGCGCCTTTCGACGCCGAATATCCAGGATGTCCCTCGGCGTTCGCGACGAACCCCATGATCGAGGAAATGTTCACGATCGAACCGCGGCCCGCCTTCACCATCTCCGCCGCCGCCAGTTTCGTGCCGAGGAAAACGCCGGTCGCGTTGATGTCCAGCAACTTCTTCCAGCCCGCCAGATCGTCGTGATCGCCCACCGAACTGCCGCTGATACCGGCATTGTTGACCAGGATATCCAGCCGGCCGAATTCCCGCATCGTTTCGGTGATGACATGCTTCCAGTCTGTTTCCGACGTGACGTCGCAGCGAATGAAACGGGCGCGGCCCTGGCCGGCGCCGATGTCGGCGGCCACCGCCTCCCCTTCGCTGATCACGTCGGCGATGACCACCGTCGCGCCCTCGCGCGCGAACAGCCGTGCCTCGCACTCGCCCATGCCATGCGCGCCACCGCTGATAATGGCGACTTTATCTTTCAGGCGCATTGTTTCCTCCATCCTGCTTCTCCGCCGATCTTCCGCCGGATGCGCTCGGTTCGCAAACCTCAGCCGCGCGGGGCGGCGGCGCGGCGCAGCCGGTCATTAAGCGCTCGGCCGAGGCCTCGTTCCGGTACCGGCATGACAGCGATATTGTGCAGGCCCCGGCGCGTGCCCTCCGCGTCCAACCAGCGCAACCCATCGAACAACCGCGCGGCGGCCTGCACCAGTTCGGCGGTTTCGCTGAGTTGATAGACCAGGCCGGCACCCTGACAGGGCGGTCCGAACGCCAGCAACGCCTCGTCCGGCGCGACATCGCGCGCATCCATCCGCACCGGCAACGACGGCGCGTAATGCGAGGCCAACTGGCCCGGCGATCGCACGACATCCGTCGCGGCTGGAGGAGCCCCGGTTTCAATCGGCCCGACGATCGCCTCGATCGCTTCCGCGGTTACCCCGCCTGGCCGCAGCAAAACCGGCCGCGCGCCACTTAAATCGAGCACCGTGGATTCCACGCCGACAGCGCACGGACCACTGTCGAGTACCGCCGCGATCCGTCCTCGCAAACCCTCCAGCACATGCGCCGCCGTGGTCGGGCTGACCTGTCCCGAGCGATTGGCCGACGGCGCGGCGACCGGGCGGTTCACCGCCGCCAGCAACAGCAGCGCGTCGCGTTGCGCCGGAATCCGTACCGCCAGCGTGTCCAATCCCGCCGCCGCGATCAGCGACACATGTGAACCGGCCTTTCTCGGCAGCACCAAAGTGAGCGGCCCCGGCCAGAAGGCATCGGCCAGACGACGCGCGACGGAGCTTGCGACAACGTCTTCGAACGCCGCGACGTCGGCGGGGTAATGACTGATCAGCGGGTTAAACCTGGGGCGTCCCTTGGCGGCGAAAATGCTCGCCACGGCGGTCGCGTTGGTCGCGTCGCCACCCAGCCCGTAAACCGTTTCGGTTCCGAACGCGACGAGCGAACCGGCGCGCAACAATTCCGCCGCGCGCACGATACCGTCCGGGTTGGCGGGCAAAATCTCTGTCATCGATGTGCGAATAGCCGCCTCTCCGGCCATGGCAAAGCCCCCGTCACCGGGCTATTGTCGCCGGCGGAACTCAGGGGGGTCACAGGATCATGCTCGACATCGCCTTCGTCAGGCCGTCATTGCCCAAATCCGGCGCGCTGGTGCTGCTCGCGCATGAAGGCGAAAAGCCATCCGGGTTGTGGCAACAAGCCGATGAGGCGACGGGCGGGGCGATCGCCCGCGCGCTGGAAGTCGCCGACTTCAAAGCCGCCAAAGGCAAGAGCGTCAGCATCCTGGCGCCTGGCGCCGGCCTCTCCCGCGTGATCGTTGTCGGACTGGGCAAGCCGGCCGAACTGACGGATCGCATCCTGAATGAAGCCGGCGGCGCCGCGGTGGCGGCGTTATCGCGCGAGGCCGGTGCCGCGGTCGCCACCGGCACGCTGACGCCGGCGCAGGCCGCCGACGTGGCGTTGGGCGCCGTGTTGAAGGCCTATCGGTTCGATCGCTACCGCACCAAGGAAAAGGCCGATGACAAGCCGAAACTCACAAAGCTCTCGATCCTGACTGGCGACGCCGCCAAGGCGCGCGCCGCGTGGGACCGTAATAAAGCGGTGGCCGAGGGCGTGTTCCTCACCCGCGACCTGGTCAGCGAGCCGCCGAATGTTCTGAATCCGGCGGAAATGGCGGAACGCTGCAAGAAGTTGACGTCGCTTGGGCTGAAGGTCGATGTGTTCGGCCCAAAGGAAATGCAAAAGTTGGGGTTCGGCGCTCTTCTGGGCGTGGCACAGGGCAGCGTGAATGAGCCGCGCATGGTGGTCATGCAATGGAACGGCGCGGGCAACGGCAAGAAGACCAGGGAGAAGCCGGTGGCGTTCATCGGCAAGGGCGTGACCTTCGACACCGGCGGCATCAGCATCAAACCCGCCGGCGGCATGGAGGACATGAAGTGGGACATGGCGGGCGCGGGCACCGTCGTCGGCCTGATGGCGGCGTTGGCCGGCCGTAAGGCGAAAGTCGACGCGGTCGGGTTGGTCGGGCTGGTTGAGAACATGCCGTCCGGCAGCGCGCAGCGGCCCGGCGACGTGGTGAAAAGTTACTCGGGACAGACGATCGAGGTCATCAATACCGACGCCGAAGGACGCCTTGTACTGGCCGATGTCATTTGGTACGCGCAAGAAAAGTACGATCCAAAAATCATGGTCGATCTGGCGACATTGACCGGCGCGATCATTATTGGTCTCGGTCATGAACACGCGGGACTTTTCAGTAACGATGACGGACTGAGTCAAAAGCTGACCGCGGCGGGGATCGCGAGCGGGGAGAAGGTCTGGCGCATGCCGCTGGACGATGCGTACGACAAGCAAATTCGCTCCGACATCGCCGACATGAAAAACATCGGCGGCCGGCCCGCCGGTTCCATTACCGCCGCCCAGTTCATCCAACGGTTTGTGAATAAAAAGCCATGGGCGCATCTGGACATCGCCGGCATGGCCTGGAGCAGCAAGGACGGACCGTGCACGCCGAAGGGCGCGACGGCGTTCGGCGTGCGGCTGCTGGATCGCCTGGTGGCGGAGCATTACGAGGGATAGGTGGTCGAGACCGGCTTCTACCATCTGACCCGCACCGGCGTGGCCGAGGCTCTGGCGCGGCTGTTGGGGCGCACCTTGCAATCGGGCCAGCGGGCACTGGTGCTATGCCCCGACGCGGCCCGCCTCAAGGCGTTGGACACCGCGTTGTGGGCCTGCCCGGAGCCCCCCTGGTTGCCTCACGGCACGGCGGCGGATGGCGATGCCGATCTGCAGCCTGTCTGGCTCAGCACTGAGCCGGAGGCCGCGAACGGAGCGCGGTTCTTGTTTCTGGTGGACGGCGCGGACACCGATCGCCGCGACGGGTTCGACCGGGTGTTCGACCTGTTCGACGGCACCGACGCGGAGAAAGTCGCCGCGGCGCGAGACCGGTGGCGCGCCGCGAAGGACGCCGGACACGCTTTGACTTATTGGAAGCAGGGGCCAAAAGGCTGGGAAAAAGGCGGTTGAGCTCCCGCGATTACTGGCGCCGTTTCGCTGTCGTCTTGGCGGGAAGTAGCCACCATTTGACGGGCTCGGGTTCGACTTCGGGTTCGGCACGCACGGCGGGGGGACGGCCACGGCGGGCGGGAATCCGCTCCACCGTCGCGCCGGGGCGATGCGTGTGCACCGAAGCGGGCTCGGGCGCCGCGTCGAGCGCCATCAGCGCCGGCTCGTCGGAGGCCTCGCGCAACAGCCGTTCCGCCAGCTTGCGGGCGCGGCGTTCTTCGGCGAGTTCGGCGCGTAACGTCCGCGGTTCATCTTCGGCGTCGTGGGCCCGGGCTTCCGCTTCCTTCAGTTGTTCGGCGCCGGCGGATAATTCTTCTCTCAATGAAACGAGTTCATCCTGCAGGCGTTTCGCGGCGGCGACGGCTTCGTCTTTCGCCAGATCGTTATGACCCATCTTGGTCTGTAACGCCTGGACGGCCGCCTGCGCTTCATGCAGGGCCCGCTCGGCCCGATCGCGCGCCGCTGTCTCCACGGCCAGAGCCGCTTCCACCCGCTGCAACCGGCTGGAGGTCGGTCCGGCCTGTCCGCCGCCGGGATGCACGACGGTAACCGGAACTTCACCGTCCTGCACGAAACGCCGACGGTGTACTCCTTGCGTGAAACCGCCACCGGGCATGAAACCGCCACCGGAGCGTTGCGCGGGCTCCGCGCGGTCGGTGTCGGGACGCGGCCGCGGCTGATCGCCATACAGGCCCAGAGCGCGGCGCATTGCCTGTTCGGCATCATCCATGGGCGGCGCGGTCGTGGAAGATTGCGGTTGTTCGCGCGCCAGGCTCATACGATGGCCTTGATCAGCGGGAGGTTTTAACTGTTCGGTCAAGTCGATCACCCGGTCAGAATTCGAATTCGCGCGATATTGATCGACACGCGCTGTCGAGATTCGCAAGGCCCCCAGTATTTCGATAGCTCTGGGTTAACACGGACCCATGCGGGGCCTCGCGGCGCGCACGGATGGTATCAACGCGTCTCATTTTTTTGTGGCTGTGTCCTGTCAGGCGCCAATCCGTGCGGAAACCTTAAAAAAGAAAGATTCCGCCTGAGGACCGCAACGCGAACCCGACGAATCCGCTACCGTTAAGTCAAGCATAGATGCCCATAACCCATGTTATGAGCCGGCGCAAGCCCCGGACGTGACAATTTAAGGATTTTTCCTTCTGTCCATGAATACATGCCGGCAACTCAGGTAACGTCTATCAATCGTGAAAGTTTCGATAAATCCATCGCGCGAACGGAAAATTCGCGGTTCGGGATTCCCGCCCATGGGATGGAAAAGTCCCGATGGGAGAGCGATGTTCGGCGATCGGAACTCCGCGCGTTCGAGATTCGCAAGGCTCCGTCAGGACGCCGCCTCCAGCGCTTCCTCCGCCGCGAGCCACGCGGATTCCGCCGCTTCCGACTCCCGGCGGATCGCCGCCAGACGCGCGGTCGCGGCCGCGATGTCGCCGGCGCGTCCTGGCGAATACAAAGCCGGATCCGCCAACTTCGCCTCGATCGCGGCACGTTCGGCGGTCAATTCAGCCAGCAACGCTTCGGCGTCTTTCGCCTGCTTCCGCAACGGCGCCAGCGTCGCGCGCGCCGCCGCGCGTTCGCGTCGGTCATCCTTGCGGCCCACCAGCTCGGCTTTCGCGACGGGCCGCGCCCTTTCCGCGAGCAACGCGCGATAATCGTCGAGGTCGCCATCGAAGGAACGCACCGAACCATCCGCGACCAGCCACAAACGATCCGCGACCAGCTCCACGAGATGCGGGTCGTGCGTGATCAGCAGCACCGCGCCTTCGAAATCCGCCAGCGCCCTGACCAGAGCCTCGCGGGCGTCGATGTCCAGATGATTGGTCGGCTCATCGAG
>PLSZ01000633.1 GCA_003164305.1 Acetobacteraceae bacterium | reverse complement strand
TGCCGGTGCGCTACGTGTTCGACGAGGGCCACCACGTTTTCGACGCCGCCGACGGCGCCTTCGCCGCCGAACTGTCGGGCGCGGAAACCGCGGAGCTGCGCCGCTGGCTGCTGGGCGCCGAGGGCGGCCGGTCGCGCGCCCGCGGCCTGTCGCGGCGGGTCGAGGATCTGGTCGCGGATCGTCCCAATCTGGCGGCGCCGCTGGACGCGATCCTCCAGGCGGCCCGTGCGTTGCCTGGGCCGGGCTGGACCGCGCGGCTGACCGATGAAGGGCCGGAGTTCGAAGGCGTGGAGCCCCGGCAGGCCAATCCGACCGAGATGTTTCTGCGGCTGGTGCGCAAGCAGGTGCTGGCGCGGACGTCCGCCGACGATGGGCCACCGGCGCGGCACAATCCGTATGGCACGGTCGAGTGCGACGTGCGGCCGCTGAACGAAGACGTGGCCGAGGCGGCCGATCGGCTGGCGCGCGCTTTGGGCCGGTTGGCGGAGCCGTTGGAAACGTTGCGGGCCCGGTTGCTCGCGCGGGCGGAGGATGAGGCGGAAGACATGGACGCCACCACCCGCACCCGCATCGAGGCGATCGCCCGATCGTTGGACCGGCGCGCGATCCAGCCGGCGCGGGCATGGCGGTCGATGCTGACGGAACTGGCCGAGCCGGAGGGAGAACCCGGTCACAGGCCGGCTTACGTGGCGTTCTTCCGGCTGGACCGGCGCGACGGCAACCGGGATTTCGATGTGGGACTGCATCGGCATTGGCTCGATCCGACGGTGCCGTTCGCGATGACCCTGGCTGCGCCGGCGCAGGGGGTGCTGGTCACGTCGGCGACCTTGCGGGACGCGGGTGCCGGCGATCCGGAACATGCCTGGGCCGCGGCGGAGGCCAGGGTGGGCGCGCCGCATTTGCCATCGCCGGCGATCCGGGCCGCGGTGGCCTCGCCGTTCGATTATGGGCAGCAGACGCGGGTTCTGGTGGTGACGGATCTGGCGGCGGGAGACATCGGGCAGTTGGCGAGCGCGTTCCGGGCGCTGTTCATCGCCGCGGGCGGTGGCGGATTGGGCCTGTTCACGGCGATCAACCGGCTGCGCGCGGTGCACGCGAAGATAGCCCCGGAGCTGGAGTCTCGAAATATCCCGCTTTACGCACAGCATATCGACGCGATGGGCAACGCGACTTTGGTCGATATCTTCCGGGCGGAGGAAGATAGTTGTTTGCTCGGAACGGATGCGATGCGCGACGGCGTCGATGTGCCGGGGCGCGCGCTGCGGCTGGTGGTGTTCGAGAAGGTGCCGTGGCCGCGGCCGGACATTTTGCATCGGGAACGGCGGGTGCATTTGTCGCACGGCGATCCGAAAGGGTGGGATGATCGGATCGCTCGGTCGCGGTTGCGTCAGGCGTTCGGGCGGCTGATCCGGCGGGCGTCGGATCGTGGCGTGTTCGTGCTGCTGGATCGCGCCGCGCCGAGCCGGTTGATGTCGGCGTTCCCCGAGGGCGTCGTGGTGCATCGAGTGGGGTTGGCGAAAGCCGTGGAAGAGACACGGGCGTTTCTGCATGAGGAGGGATTGGCGGGCCGTCCCGGGGTGTCCTGACGGCCGCGCCGTCGCGCGTTCTGACGTGGAACATTCGCGCGGGCGGCGGGGCGCGGCTGCCGCGGATCGCGGAGGCTCTGGCGGCGCACGCGGCGGACGTTTTGGTTCTGACCGAGTATCGTTCCGGGGAAGCGGGCCAACGGCTGCGCGCGGTGCTGCGTGAGCAGGGCTATGTCTGGCTCAGTCCGGTCGAGCCGCCGGGGATTCGCAACGGCGTGCTGATCGCTACCCGGAAAAAACCCAGGATGGTGGGGCATGTGACGGAGATGGTGCCGGAACCGTGGCGGATGCTGGCGGTGACGATCGACCGGGTGCGGGTGTTCGGCATTTACATGCCGAATTTGAAGGCGAAGATCCCGTATTGGGAGGCGCTGATCGAAGCCTCCACGCCGCATGCCGGAGGGCGGGCGCTGGCGTTGGGCGACTTCAATACCTGCCGCGCTTATGTGGACGAGACGGGTGCGACCGATGTGACGGCGCTGTTTCTGGACCAGATCCAGGCGGCGGGGTTTCGCGATGTGTGGCGCGACCGGTTTCCGGAGGGGCGCGAGTTCTCGTGGTACAGCCATCGCGGCAATGGATTTCGGATCGATCACGCGTTTGCCTCGGCGCGGCTGGCGCGAAGCATCGGGGAAATTCGTTACTCGCATCTGGAGCGGGTCAGCGGGTTGTCGGATCACTCGCCGCTGTTGGTGGAAATCGACCCGGGGTTGATTAATCGGCGGCCACG
The DNA here is from genome assembly GCA_003164305.1 of Acetobacteraceae bacterium. The sequence continues at coordinate 5,752 of PLSZ01000633.1, read as the reverse complement.
CGGTTGAGTCGGAGCCCGCCCGGAGAGGCGGGGAGGAAATGACGATGTTCGGCTGGATCAGGGACCTGACCGCGCGCGAGCGGCGCACCATGATTGCTTGTTTTGGCGGCTGGTCGCTGGACGCGCTGGATGTGCAAATCTTTTCATTTGTGATCCCGTCGCTGCTGGGCTTGTGGCATATCACCACCGGTGAGGCGGGGATGCTGGCGACGATCACGCTGCTGGTCTCGGCGTTCGGCGGCTGGATCGCGGGCGCGCTGGCGGACCGGATCGGCCGGGTTCGCGTTTTGCAGATCGCCATTCTTTGGTACGCTCTGTTTACGTTTTTGTGCGGCTTCGCGCAGGACTTCAATCAGTTGTTCGTGCTGCGGGCGTTGCAGGGGCTGGGGTTCGGCGGCGAGTGGGCCGCCGGCGCGGTGCTGATGGGCGAAGTGATCCGCGACCAGTATCGCGGCCGCGCCGTGGGCCTGGTGCAGACCGGATGGGCCGTTGGCTGGGGCACCGCGGCGCTGCTGTTCACGTTGTTCTTCGCGATCATGCCGGAGGCGACCGCGTGGCGGGCGATGTTCTGGATCGGGCTGGCGCCGGCGTTGCTGGTGTTCTGGATCCGGCGGTTCGTCAAGGAGCCGGAACTCTCGGCCGAGCGGCGCGAACCGGTCGGTTGGGGACATATTTTCGCGGCGTTGAAGCCGCCTTACTTGTCCACGACGTGGCGGGTCGCGATGATGGTGACCGGCGCGCAGGGCAGTAGTTACGCTCTGACGACGTTTTTGCCGACGTTCCTGAAGACGGAGCGGCATATGACGTCGGTGGGCACCGGGTCGTATCTGTTCGTGCTGATCCTTGGGGCGTTTTTCGGGTTCCTGTCGGGCGCGTATCTGGCGGACGCGATCGGGCGGCGGAACACGTTTTTCGTTTCGGTGCTCGGATCGGTGGTGATGACCGCGATCTACATGCTGGCGCCGCTGTCGAATGACGTGATCCTGCCGGTCGGGTTCGTGTTGGGGTACATCAATCTGATGATGTTCTCGCCGATGGGTTCGTACATGACGGAGCTGTTTCCGACGGCGGTGCGCGGTGTGGCGCAAGGATTCTGCTACAACGCCGGACGCGGCATCGGCGCGATCTTTCCGGCGTTGGTCGGGTTTCTGGCGGCGCGGTTCGGTCTGGGCAACGCGATCGTGGTGTTCAGCGGCTGCGGCTTCGCGGTGATGATCGTCGCGCTGTGCATGCTGCCGGAAACCAAGGGACGGCCGTTGGCCAGTTTGGAAGCGGCCCAATAAGCAGAAGGAGGCGGTTATGGAAAGTCTGTCGGATATCCTGGACGACACCTCGTCGTTCGAGAAAGTCGCCAGCGGTTTCGTGTTCACCGAGGGACCGTTGTGGCATCCGGATGGATTCTTTTACTTCGTCGATGTTCGCGGCAACGGTTTGTTTCGGGTCACGCTCGGTCAGCCGTACGAGAAGATCCGCGAAACGCAAGGCGGTAACGGGCTGACCTTCGATCTTCAAGGGCGGCTGATCAACTGCGAGGGCGATGGCAGGCGGGTGACGCGGACCGAGCCGGATGGAACCGTGGTCACGTTGGTTGACAAGTTCGAGGGCAAACGGCTGAACCGGCCGAATGACGTGATCTGCCACTCGAACGGTACGCTGCTGTTCACCGATCCGGCGTTGCGCGTGCCGGTGGCGGAGCGCGAGGTGCAGAACGCGATGATCTATAAGGTCGCGCCTGATGGCTCGGTCAGCGAACTGGCGCCGTTCGAGTATCCGAACGGGCTCGCGCTGTCGCCGGACGAGCGGACGCTGTATGTCGCGAACACGCGGTGGACTCAGTATATTCATGCGATCGAATTGGATGAGAATTGCAACATGGTTCGGCGGCGGATTTTCGCCGACATGTCGCACGATGGGAACAACGGCGTGCCGGACGGGATGAAGGTGGATCAGGCGGGCCGGGTCTTCTGCACGGGGACGACGGGGACGTGGGTTTACGCGCCGGACGGTCAGTTGATCGGGATCATCGAGACGCCCGAGGTGTGCGCCAATATCGCGTTCGGTGGCGACGATTTGCGGACGTTGCTGTTTACCGCGAGCACGTCGGTTTATACGTTGCGGGTGAAGACGCCGGGGTTGCCGCATCCTTGGTATGGGGTCCGGGGGTAGCAAGAGACGCCATATGCACCAGGTTAAGCGCCCGGCAGGGCGCGATCTTTAGTTTATCGTCATCCTCGCCCTTGAGGCGAGGATCGCTCGCATCACGCGCGGAGGGTGATTTCGGCCCTCGGGGCGCGTCCACAGATGCTCGGGTCGAGCCCGAGCATGACGCCGGAGAGTGAGTTCGAGCCTGCCCGGCGATTATGTTGAGGCGGCAGTGGGGCGACTCCATTCTTCCGCCGTTACCGCTGGATGTGCGGCGACAGATAGTCGGGTCGAGGCCCGACTATGACGATGGACGGTGTGTGAGAGCGCTCGGGCCACGCCGACCTAACCCGAAACTCATGACTTACTCACATTCCAGAATGTCGGCGCCGGTCCCTTGCCGGGGTCGGTGATCGATTTGCTCCAGGCGATCGTCGGCAGATAGCGGCCGAGCGGAATGAACGGAACCTGGTCGATGGCGATCAATTGAATTCGCCGCTCCAGGCGTGTCTGTTCGGCCTCGGTGTCGGCGTCGAGCCAGGCGTTATAGGCGGTCTCCATCTCGGGCATGTTGGGCCAGCCGATCCAGGCGTCCTTGCCGTTGCCGCGCAGCAATGAACCAAGCAGCGGATCGCGATATTCCGGCACCGGGGTGACGCTGACGAACAGCGACCAGCCGCCTTTGTCCAATGGTTCCTTGCTGGCCCGGCGTTGCAGCGTGGTACCCCAGTCCATTGCCTGGTCTTCGACATTGACGCCGGCGCGCTTTAACGCATCCAACACCACCAGAGTCGCGATATCGTAAAATGGTTGGTCGGTGGTGTGCAGCATCACGAGGCGTTCGCCGTGGTAACCGGCATCGGCGAACAGCGATTTGATTTCCTCAGGGGAACGCTTTTTCGTGATCTCTTCCATGCCGGCCATATCGACCTCGGGATTGCCGGTCGCCAGATAGCCCATTGGCACGATCGCGCTGGCGGGATCGGCGCCCATCATCGCGTCCATCACCTCGCGTTGGCTGATCGACGCGCGAATCGCTCGCCGGAGTTTCACGTTGTTGGTCGGATCGATCACGTGATTGGGCCGCAACTGACTGATGAAACCATAATCGTCGATGCGGCCGGTTTTCACGTTGGGGGCGGCGCGCAACACCGACAGCAGATCGGGCAGCGCCATTTCCAGCCAATCGACCTCGCCGGTCACCAGCGCGTTCACCGCCGTCGAGGCGTCGGGAATCATCTTCCATTCCATGCGATCGACGAGGACTTTGTGACCGCCGGAGGTGAAGCTCGGCTTTTCGTCGCGTGGTACATAACGCTCGAACGGCACCAAAGCGGCGTGGCTGCCGATCACGTATTCGTCCTTCAGGAATCGAAACGGTCCGCTGCCGATCGCTTCCGGCATTTGTTTGAACGGATCGGTCTTGGCCAGCCGTTCCGGCACCATCACCGCCGCGGTCTGAAACTTTGACAATGCCTTGGGCAACCAGGGGGCTTTGTGATTCAGGCGCAGCACGATGGTGCGGTCGTCGGGGGTTTCGATCGCGTCGAGCCGCGCCGACAGCGTGGCACCGGCCGGATCGCGTACCATCCAGCGGCGCAACGACGCGGCGCAGTCTCGTGCCAGAACTTTGTCGCCATCATGAAACCATTGGTTATCGCGCAAGGTCATGACCCAACGCTTGCCGTCGTCTTCGATGGTGTAGCCAGCCAGCATCTGCGGCTTTGGGTTCATCCACTCATCGCGGCCGAACAGCACGTCGTAAATCTGAAAGCCGATGTTTCGCGTGGTCATCGCGCTGGTCCATACCGGATCGAGGCTGGCCAGCGGCGATTGCGGCACGAACGACAGNNGTCGTTGCATTGGAAACCTCCGTTAATTCTTGCTGACATTCCAGAACACAATTGAAGGTCCTTTGAGGACGCCCTGCAAATTGTCTCGCCAGGCCGATGTTTGCCGGTAGCCGCCAAGCGGAATGTACGGCAGCACGTCGAACGCGCGCAGTTGGTAGTCGCGTTCCAGGCGCGTCTGCTCGTCCGCGTTGGTGGCGCCGAGCCAGTCTTCATAAATGGTCTCGNNTAATCCGGCAGCGGCATGACGCTGTTGAAGAACGACCAGCCGCCTTTATCCAACGGTTCCTTGCTGGTGCGGCGGGCCTGCACCGTGCCCCAGTCCATTGGCTGATCGTCAACCGTGAAGCCGGCCTCTCGCAACAGCGACGCGGTGATCAGCGAGGATGGGTTATAAAACGTGTGATCCGTCGCATGCAGCATCGCCAATGGCTCACCGCCGTAGCCGGCTTTGTCGAGCATCGCCCTGACCTCGGCGGGAGGGCGGCGGCCGCGCAGTTGTTCCATGCCCGCGCTGTCGACCTGTTTTTTGCCCGACACCAAAAAACCAATGCCGGTCATCGCGTTGTCGGGATCGCCGCCCATCACGGCGGTCATTATTTCGCGTTGATCGATCGCGGCCAGCATCGCCTGGCGGATCAACGGATTGTTGGTTGGCGGTTGCAGATGATTGGGGCGCAGGAAGTGAATTTGCCCGAAGGTGTCCAGGATGCCCGTTTTCACGCCGGGCGCGCGGCGTAACATCGGCAGCAGATCGGGCAGCGGGATTTCAATCCAGTCGACCTCGCCGGTCATCAAGGCGTTCGCGGCGGTTGCGCCGTCGGGGATCATTTTCCATTCGACCCGATCGACCAGCACGCGATGACCGCCGGCCATGTAGCTTGGCGGTTCGTCGCGCGGCACATAGGCGTCGTTGCGCGCGAACGCGGCGAAACTGCCCTGAATGTGTTCGTTGGCCAGCCATTTAAAGGGACCGCTGCCGATCGCCTCCGGAATTTGCTTAAACGCGTCAACCTGAGCCAAACGTTCCGGCATCATCACGGGGGGAATGATGAAGTGCGACAGCAATGTCGGTAGATGCACGAATGGTTTGTTCAACCGGAACACCAGCGTGCGATCGTTGGGGGTTTCAATCGCGTCGAGCCGTTGCGCCAAGGTGACGCCGCTTTGATCGCGGCGCATCCAGCGGCGTAACGAAGCGGCGCAATCCCGGCTGAGGACTGGCGCGCCGTCATGCCAGCGCAGACCGTCGCGCAGGCGCAACGTCCAGCGCTTCGCGCCATCGTCGGCGATGCCGGATTCGACCATCTGCGGGCGAGGGATGTTGTTCTCATCCCGGCCGTACAGCATGTCGAACACCATGAAACCCATGTTGCGGGCGATCTGCGCGCTGGTCCAGATCGGGTCGATGCTGTTTAACGCGTTCTGCGGCACGCAACTCAGGGTTTTCGCGGTGCCGCCAAGCGCCGGCCGCGCCAGCGTGCTGGCGGCGGCGGCCAGAAAGCCGCGTCGATTCATGGTCGTTTTCCTCCGTCTTACCGGGAGCCTAGACGGTTCGACGTGATGGCTCCAGGGTCAGTCCCTCAGCCCGAAGGCGTGGAACCCGCGCCCGCCGCAATGCGAAATCCCGCGGCCGAACCCCTGTCACTCAGCAAGAAAGATTGAATCACCACAGAGGCACAGAGCACACCGAGGAATAATAATTTTTCCAATTCTCTGTGTGCTCTATGCCTCTGTGGTGAAAATTACTTTCTTGAATG
>PLSZ01000215.1 GCA_003164305.1 Acetobacteraceae bacterium | reverse complement strand
ATGGCGCGCGCGATCGCGACCCGCTGCGACTGGCCGCCGGAAAGTTGCGCCGGACGACGATGTTCCAGGCCACTCAGGTGCACCTGCGCCATCACGGCGGCGACGCGACGGGCGATTTCCTCTCGTTTCACTTTCCGCATGACGAGGCCGTAAGCGATGTTCTCGGCGACGGTTTTATGCGGGAACAACGCGTAGTTCTGAAACACCATGCCGATATTTCGTCGCCAGGGCGGCGTTTCGTTGATGCGGCGGCCGGCGATGGTGATCTCTCCGGCGTCGGCCTCTTCCAGGCCGGCGATCATGCGCAATGTCGTTGTTTTACCGCAGCCGCTGGGTCCCAGCAGACTGACCATCTCGCCGGGGGCGATGTCCAGATCGACCCCGGCCACAGCCGGGAACGCGCCATAAGATTTGCTGACCGCGCGCAGGCTGACCGCGACCGCGCGTTCCGCCGCGCGGGCGTTCATCGAGAAGACCGGTTCCTCGGCACGGACCATGTCGGCGTTCATCGTGCTCCTCCGCTCGCGGACTGGCCGAACTGGCGGCCGAGACCGCCGAGTTTCTCGATCAGCAGGATCGCCGCTGTGGTAATCAGCACGAGGATCGTCGAGACCGCGGCGATGGTCGGGTCGATCGAGAACTCGACATAATTGAACATCTCGAGCGGCAGGGTCATCATGCCGTTGCCGACGATGAACAAGGACAGCGTGAACTCGTCGAACGAAATGATCAGCGAGAACGTGGCGCCGACGAGCAGGCCGGAACCCAGCAGCGGCAGCGTGATCGTGCGAAACCGCTGCCAGGGATTGGCGCCCAACGTCAAAGCGGCCTCCTCCAGCGCGACATCGAGACCCGCGAGCGAAGCGCCCACGGTGCGAACGATGTAGGGCAACGTGACCAGGGTGTGGGCAACCACCAGACCAGTGAACGTGCGGATCAATCCCAATGGCGACAGCACCATCGCCACCGCCGTCGCCAGCACGATCGCTGGGCAGACCAAAGGTGCCAGAAACAGCATCCGCAACGCCTCGCGGCCCGGAAACTCGTAACGGCGCAGTGCCAGGACGGTCATGGTGCCGACGACCAGCGACACAGCGGTCGCCATCAGCGCGATCGCCACGCTGTTGCCGAACGCCGAGATCAACTCGGGATGCGCGAGAATGTTGCTAAACCATTTCAATGTGAAACCGATCGGCGGAAACGCCAGGGTTGCTTCCTGTCCGAACGCCGAGGGGATGACGATCAACACCGGCGCGGCGAGGAACAGCAGGACCCCGATGACGTAAATCGTCAGAATGTTCGCTCGCATCGTCAGCGCTTCGTGTAACGGCTGAGGAAAACGCCGTAAGCGGCCAGCAACAGCAACGTCGCCACCGTCAGCAACATGCCCAGAGCGGCGCCGGTCGGCCAATCGACCAAAGTGACCATCTCATCGAAGATGGAAATGGCCAGGACCGTGACGTGGCCTCGTCCTAGCCAGACCGGCGTGATGTAGGTGCCGATCGTCAGGCAGAACACGATCACCGATCCGGCGGCCAGTCCCTCAATCGAAAGTGGCAGCGTGACCGTGACAAAATTGCGCATGGGCGTGGCGCCGAGGGTATACGCGGCCTCACTGTAGGATTTATCGATGCGGCCCAGTACCGCGGCGATCGACAGGATCATGAAGGGCAGCAGCACGTGCACCAGGCCGACGGCGACGGACCAGAAGCTTTCCATCAACACCAGTGGATCGTGAATGATGCCCAGAGAGATCAGCAGCTTGTTGATGACGCCCTGAGTGCCAAGCAAGATCGTCCATCCGACGGTGCGCACGACGACGCTGACCAGCAGAGGATAAACCACGCCAAGAAATACCAGGTGCCGCCACCGAGACGGCGATCGCGCCAGGTACCACGCCACCGGATAGCCGATGACCGCTGTCGCCACCGTCACCACCAGCCCCAACCCAAAGGTTCGTAACGTAATATCAATGAAATAATTATCGTCCAGCAGCGCGGCGTATTTCGCGATCGTGTAGACCACAGGCCCAGGAAATCGTTGCAGGAAAGATACCCGCAGCATGATCAGCAAGGGCCAGATCAACGCCGCGCCGATGAACACCAGGCCGGGCGTCAGCAGCAACAGCATGCGCGGGGAACGCCAGGATCGGACTGCCCGAAGGACTGGCGCGTTCGTCGAAAGAAGCTCGCCTGTGGAAGTCGCGGACGACAACCCCTTATCCCTTCAACGTCCTTTGAATCATCCCTGTCAGCCTGGGCATTTCCGGACCGATCGTCACGAAGTCCGGCCGGATCAACCGCTTCATCGCCTGCTCCGCCGAGACAATCGCCGGATTGCTTTTCAGCTCTTCCGGAACCGAAACGGCGGAACTCGCGGGCGAGAAGAACCCTTTGGTGATCCATGTCATCTGACATTCGTCGGACAGCCAGATATCCAGATAGCGCTGCGTCAGTTCAGTCACGCCGGAAGGGAAGCCGACACAGGCTTCCGCGTGCCCGGTCCATTGCACGCCGCCCTCTTTCGGCAGCGTGAACGCGACCTTCTTACCCGTGGCGATCGCCTGCATCGTGTTGGCGCCCCAGTGCGGCGCCATCAGCATTTCGCCGCGCGACACCAGATCTTCGGACACCACTGGCGAGTTGACCCAGGCGCCGATGTTGGCCTTGTGCGGGGCCCATAATTTAACCCCTTCCTCGACGCTCATGCCTTTGCCGGCGATATAGGACGCCATGATGTAAGCGTCGTAATACGCATCCCACATCACCACCTTGCCAACGAGCTTATCGCTCCACAGATCGTTCCAGGATTTCGGCTCCTCGACGCGATCGGGGTTGTACATGATGCCGAAGGGCTGCAACTGGAACGGAAAGCCGAGGCCGCCGGGCGTACTTAAACCCTCCGCCAGCTTCTTTTGGTTCGGGGTGAACGCGGGATCCATCTTGATCCACATCCCGTCGGAACGGCCGCGCTGGGTGAACACATCATTGAACATGCCGCCGCTGATCGCCGGATTGTTCCGTTGCGTTAACATGCGCGGATAGCCGACCGCGTTGGTGGCGATCTCCAGCTTCACTTCGGTTTTCGGATAATCCTTGGCGAACGGCGGAAACGTGGCCTGGCGCAGCAGATCGGGGATCGATCCAGGTTGCGACAGGATCGTGATCGACGCGACATCGGCGGCGGAGGCATCGGCCAGCGCTTCGGCGAACCGCAGCAGCGACGCGCCACCGGCGCCGATCGCGAGCAATCCCTTAATCAATGCGCGCCGTTTCGTGCTCGGTTTGAAGGCGTGCGCGATGTTCGATTCTGGTGTCACCCGGCACTCTCCCGTATCCGCTTCGGTAAGCGATGACCTTGCAATTCCCGTGCCCGGCGGCCCAGATCAGGCGGCGACGAGGTCGAGCAAAGGGGTGCGGCGCAAAGTCCGGGGTTGGCTCTCATCGTACGGCGTCCGCGCGTGGAACAACGTGCGGTTGTTCCATACGATCAGATCGCCGGGCCGCCACTTGTGACGATAAACGGCGGAGCAGGCATCGACATAACTCAGCACCTCCCGGACCAGCGCGTCGCTCGCCGCCGTGTCCAGGCCTACGATCTTTGTCAGTTCGGGGCGGCCGCACCACAGCACCCGGCGTCCGGTCCCGGGTTCGGTCCAGACCATTTCATGGGTCGAGGAAACGATCGTGTGCGGCGCGTTGCTGACGTTGAACCGCCGCGCGGTTTCGTCGTCGTAAGCGCGGCTGGTACGGCAGGTCAGCCCCTCGATACGCTCCCGCAGGGCACGCGGCATCGCCGCCAGCGCTTCCGAGGTGTCGCAGAAACAGGTGTCGCCGCCGGTCTCGGGCATTTCGACGGCGCACAGGATCAGGCCGCTCAGCGGCTCCTGAAAAAACAACTGATCCATGTGGAAACTCAGATCGCCGCGGCCGAACACGCCGTCCGCCCGCACGTTCGACACATGCTGCATCGAGTCGGAGGCGGGCTTGACCAGGTTGTGCTCGCGGATGCGAATCTCACCGAAGACGCGGCCGAACCGCGCCTGATCCTCGGCGGCGGGCAGCATGCCGCGCACCAGCAGCAGGCGGTGCCGGCGGTAAGCCTCCCGCAGGTCTTGCGCCAGCGCCAGATCGATCGGCGCGGACAGATCAAGCCCGGCGATTTCCACGCCGAAGGTCGGAGTCAGCGGAATGCGCGTCGTCTTCATGGTCCGATCTCCTGTCGTCGTCAGGGGACGGTTCCTCGAGCTTCGCGCCTGTCATTCACGCCGTTGATAAGACAGTTTCATAGGCAATCGCCTCTGTAAAGCGCCACCCCAAACCGTGCCGCATAATTTTCCGGCAAAAGCGGGTGTCATTGACCGCCACGCGAGCATCGAGAGGCCTGTGGGCTTTCATCCGCGAGATGATAGACTCCGGCATGTTCAGGATTTCCTCACGCGACGCCAACAAGACGCGCGGCGACCTGCTCGCGATCCGCGACTTCTCAGTCTCATTCGAAACGGAAGCCGGTATCGCCCGCGTGCTGGATCGGGTGAACCTGCTGATCGGCAAAGGCGAGATCGTCGGACTCGTCGGCGAATCCGGCTCCGGCA
>PLSZ01000418.1 GCA_003164305.1 Acetobacteraceae bacterium | reverse complement strand
ACTTTGGCGACGCTCAACAATGATCGCGTCGGGTCACCGTCCTACCCCCGTCATCCCCGGGGATGACGATATACGCCCGGGGTTGACGATACACGATGGTTCGCCAGGCGACTCGTTTATTGTTGGTCGTCGCCTTATCGCCCCATGGGGCGGAGCCGCATAGGCTTCAGGATAAGCGCGAGGCAAGATCGACACTACTACCCCCGTCCTGCTCGGGCTCGACCCGAGCATCCGTGGACGCGCCCCGAGGGTCGAAAATCGGCCACGGCGCATGTTGCGAGCGATCCTCGGTTCAAGACCGAGGATGACGATAAAGCGGGTTCAGGATGACGATGAGGCGGGCCGGGGATGGCGATAAAGCGAAGCTCGTGCTCTCGATAAAGCGACAGTCGTGCTCTCGATAAAGCGAAGATCGTGCTCTGCCCGGCGCTTATCCTGAGGCGGATGGGTCGGAAGCCCAACGCTCCCCGTCGTTCCGGCGGTCGCCAGGGAACGCGCGCTAACGCGCCTGAAATTTATCGTTCGGCAAGGTTTTCTCGACCTGCTTCGCCGTCGGATTGGGCGGGTTCAGTCCCAGATATCCTAGTCCGCCCACCAGAGCGAGGAGCACAATCACCAGCACGATCAGCAGAATCCGGCCCCTCACGCGGCGTCACTCCTCTTGATGTCCGGCGACCCGCGCGCAACAACCACAACGTAACCCACCTGGTCCGCCGAACGAGCGTTGTGCTAGCCTCACCGCGCATGACACGCAACACCGCCACGCTGCGCGAGCTTCCGGCGCTCCCCGATTCGCTTCAGGGGCGTCGCATCGTGCTGGTCGGGCTGATGGGGGCCGGCAAAACCTCCATCGGCCGGCGGCTGGCGGCGCGCCTCGGGCTGCCGTTCCTGGACGCGGACGCCGAGATCGAGCTGGCCGCCGGCTGCACCATTCCCGAGTTGTTCGCCCGCTATGGCGAGGCGTATTTTCGGGACGGCGAGAAAAAAGTGATCCGCCGGCTGCTCGCCGGACCGCCCGCCGTGCTGGCCTATGGCGGAGGCGCGTTCATGGACCCCGACACCCGCGCGGCGACCCGGGACCAGGCGATCTCGATCTGGCTGCGGTGCGACCTGCCGACCCTGGTGCGGCGCGTGGCGACCCGGGAGAACCGTCCGCTGCTGGCCAATCAGGATCACACGGCTACACTGGCTCTCCTGATGGCGCGACGTCACCCGATTTACGCGGAAGCCGACGTCATCGTCGATTGTGGAGATGAAATGCCCGAGATCACGACAACCCAGGTGCTCGACGCCCTGACCGCCCATGCGCCGCCGCGCCGTCTGCCGGTGGTACTGTCCAGCACACGCTATGACGTCGTGATCGGCGACGGCCTGCTGGCCCGCGCCGGCGCGCTGCTGGCGCCGGTACTGCCGCAGAAACGAGCCGTCGTGGTGTCCGACGCCAATGTCGCGCGGCTGCACATGCGGACCGTGCTGGACAGCCTGCGGGAGAATGGGTTCCAGACCAGCAGCGTGATTGTGCCCGCCGGCGAGGCGACAAAAACCGTCGAATCGTACCTGTCCGTGGTCGATCAGTTGCTGGAAGCGCGGGTCGAGCGCCGCACCGCGGTGATTGCTCTGGGCGGCGGCGTGGTGGGAGACCTGGCCGGTTTCGCCGCCGCGACGACGTTACGCGGGCTGCCGTTCGCGCAGATCCCGACGACGTTGCTGTCGCAGGTGGACAGCTCCGTCGGCGGCAAGACCGGCGTCAACACCAAACGCGGCAAGAACCTGGTCGGCGCGTTCTATCAGCCGAGGATCGTGCTGGCGGACACCGGGTCCCTCGCCACGCTGCCGCCGCGCGAACTGCGCGCCGGGTACGCCGAGATCGCCAAGGCCGGGCTGATCGGCGACGCCGCGTTCTTCGCCTGGTGCGAGCGGCACGGACCCGCCGTCGTGGGCGGCGACCGCGCGGCGCAGGCCGAGGCGATCGAACGGGCCTGCGCCTTCAAGGCCGCGGTGGTGGGCGACGACGAGCGTGAGGAAAAGCCCAACGACGGCCGCGCGTTGCTGAACCTTGGGCATACGTTCGGGCACGCGCTGGAGGCCGAGTACGGCTACGATGGCGGCTTGCTGCACGGCGAGGGCGTGGCGATCGGGTTGGGGCTGGCGTTCCGGCTGTCCGAGAAACTCGGCCATTGTTCGATGGAGGATGTGGATCGCGTGGTGTCGCATGTCGCGGCGGTTGGGATGGCGGCGGATTTGCGCTCGTTGAACCGGCGGTTCTCGGCGGCGACGCTGCTCGGCCACATGCGGCGGGACAAGAAAATGCGTGATGGGGCTTTGCATTTCGTCCTGGTGCACGGGATCGGCGAGGCGTTCACGTCGAGCGACGTGCCGGCGGACGCGGTGGAGGAGTTATTAAGGGAGCAAGGGTGTGGCGCTTGATGGCGTGGCGCTCAGGCCCTCCTCGACGCGATCCGTTGGAGGAACTGACCGTCTGACATCGCCATGACGTTCTCAGTTGGGGTAGATCGGCATGCTCGTGAATCCGGTTCGTGTCTGGTGCGCAATTCAAGATTAATGGAACTAAATCCGCACCTTTTATGATTGCGATTTCCAGGTGTATGAATCTGCCGTGCAATCCTCCCTGCGACAACCGCGACAGATCGCGGGCGATAGGATATGTTCGTCGGAAACCATGAACCATTCAATCCCCGACGACCCGGTTCTCACCCGTTTCCGGGCGGCCCTGACCGAAGCCTACGGCCCCCGGCTGGAGCGAGCCGTCCTCTACGGCTCGCGTGCTCGCGGTGATCACCATCCCGATTCCGACTACGACATCGCCGTCTTCATCAAAAATCCCGGCGCCTTCGCCGAGGAAAGCGCGCATCTGGCGGACGTCAGCACGGAGATACTGTTCGACACTGGCGCGGTCATCTCCGCCACGCCGTTTCCCGCCGGCGCGTATCGGGATCGCACGGGCTTCATGCACGAACNNACGAACTGCGCGAGGAAGGGCGCGATTTGTGAAGCCTGAAACCGCCGACTATATCGCGAGAGCGCGCATCACACTGGCCGACGCGGCTCAGATCGCCAGGTTACCGATCCCTCATCGCGGCGCGTGAAGCCTATCTCGCAGTCTTCCACGCCGCCGAAGCCCTCATCTTCGAGCAAACCGGCAAAGTGGCCAAAACCCACCGCGGCGTCCGGAGCGAGTTCGCCCGCCTGGCGAAGACCCAACCGCGCATCGGCCGAGAACTTACGACCTTCCTCGGGACCGCCTACCAGTTCAAGACAATAGCGGATTACGCTGTCGGCGCCTCCGCGACCCCGATTTCCGCCCGGGAAGCGCGTGTCGCGCTGATCACCGCCAGCCGGTTCGTCGATGCCGTCGTCGAGGTTCTCGGGTCATCAGCCTGAGCCGGCCGACCAGCCAGACCGTCTGTTTTCGCCGATCAACGCTGACGGTGCCACGGGTTGCTACCCGCGCCCTCAGCCATGGCCGGTGCGCGGGGGACCGTCCCGCTCGCCGCTCTTCCCCACCCGCTCGCCCATGCCGTAAACCACGCCATTATGGACATGCTACGCGCCTTGAGCACTTTCGTTCGCATCGTCGAAACCGGATCGTTTTCCGCCGTCGCGCGCGAAGCCAATACCACGCCCTCGGCGGTCACCCGCCTGGTCGGGCAATTGGAGGAACACTTCAAGGTTCGGCTGTTCCACCGCACCACGCGCCACCTGAGCCTGACGGAAGACGGCCAGGACCTGCTGGGACACGCGCGCCACATCATCGACGCCGCCACCGACCTGGAAGACACGCTCGGCAACCAGCGCACCGTGCCGACCGGGCGGGTTCGCGTCGGCGTGACCTCCGGTGTCGCCCGCCTCGTCACGCCGGCGCTGCGCAATCTGCTCGAGCGCCATCCTGGCCTGGCGGTGGAGTTCGTGATCCGCGAGCAATTCGGCGACCTCATCGAGGACCGCCTCGACCTCGCCATGCGACTGGGCCAGCCGACCGACACATCCCTGGTCGCGCGCTCGGTTGGCGAGTTCGGCCGCGCGCTGGTCGCTTCGCCCTCCTATCTGGAGCGTCGCGGCGCGCCCGCCACGCCCGAGGGCCTTCTGGGCCACAACTGCATCGCCCTGGATTCCGGCCCAGGAGGGATGACCTGGCGGTTTGGGGGAGAAGGGGGGCCGCATGTCGTGGAGGTCACCAGTTCGTTCAGCGCCAACAATACCGAGGTGGTGCGCCAGGCCGCCCTGACCGGCCACGGCATCGCGTTGCTGCCCGAGCCCCAGGTCCTCGACGACATCCTCGGCGGCCGGCTGTATCGCCTGCTGGCGGACTACCCGACCGAGCGGACCAAGGCGTTCCTGGTGTATCCCTCCCGCCGTCATTTGCCGCCGCGCACCCGCGTGGTGATCGATTTCCTGGTTGAGCGGTTCTCCATCGTGGGCGCCCGCCTCGCCGACGAGCGCGTCTGGGGCGAGCACGAGACGGTCTGGCTGGTGTAATCGCGTTATCCGGCCGTTTTCGCGGGTTCTCCGTCCATTTGTGTGATCGACGCACAAATGTTGTCCCCAATTCCCGGATTAACTACAGCGGCGCGCAAGCTTAAAACTCCGGTCAATGAAAGCCGGAGCCCAAGCCATGACCCATATCGCCAAAACACTGGATTTCGCCGTCGAGGACAAGATCGAGCCCGCGGCGCGCGATTTTCCGTCCCCACGCGATGGCGAGGACAAGGTGCGCCTTCCCGCCGCGCCTCGCCGCCGGATCGGTTGGCGGCCGCTGCTGTTCGCCGGCGTGGGCCTGATCGCGATCGCCGCCGCGGCCGATTTCGGCCATTCTTATTGGACCACCGGCCGGTTTGAGGTCTCCACCGACGATGCGTACGTGAAGGCGGACACCACGGTCATCGCGCCCAAGGTCTCCGGCTATCTCGGCGAGGTGCTTGTCGCGGACAACCAAACGGTGAAGGCGGGCCAGCCGCTGGCCCGGATCGACGATCGGGATTACCGGGTGGCGGTGGCGCAGGCGAACGCGGATGTGGCGGCGGCTCAGGCGGAGATCGACAATGTCTCGGCCAGCCTGGACCAGCAGCAGGCGGTGATCGCGCAGGCGCGGGCCACCGTCGCGGTGGATCGGGCGAGCCTCACCTACACCCAGCAGGACAACGACCGTTACATCAGCCTCGCCCGGACAGGTGCCGGCAGCGTGCAGAATGAGCAGCAGGCGGTGTCGAAACTGCGGGTCGCCGAATCGTTGCTGCAGCGCGACCAGTCCGCGGTGCTGGCGGCCGAGCGGCAGACCGGCATCCTGCGGGCGCAACTGGCCAAGGCCGATGCACTGCTGGCGCATGACCAGGCGGTGCGCGATCAGGCCGTGCTGAACCTGAGTTACACGACGATCGTGGCGCCGGTGGACGGCGTGGTCGGCAACCGAACATTGCGGACCGGACAATACGTCACGGCGGGCACACAGTTGATGGCCGTGGTGCCGGTGGATGGCGTTTACGTCGTGGCCAACTTCAAGGAAACGCAGTTGACCGGCGTGCGCGCCGGCCAGCCGGTGACGATCGATGTCGATACGTTTCCCGGCACCGCGGTGAAAGGCCATGTCGACAGCGTCGCTCCGGCAAGCGGTCAGGAATTCGCTTTGCTGCCGCCCGACAACGCGACCGGCAACTTCACCAAGATCGTGCAGCGCATTCCGGTGAAGATCACGCTGGATCCGGGCGACAAGTTGGCCGGCATGTTGCGGCCCGGCATGTCGGTGACGCCGATCGTCGATACCAAAGGCGAAACGAACTAAATCCGGATCGCCATTGATCGTCATCCTCGGACTCGTGAGCCGTCATCTTCGGGCTCGACCCGAGGATCGCTCCCCGCGAGCCTCGCTGTCCGCATCATCGCGTCGAGCGCCGCCAAGCCCCCGATCCGACGCCGTGACGAACCCAAAAGGACCACCCGCGATGTCAGCCTCGACCATCTCCCTCAACGCCGAGACACGCCCCCAGCCCAAAGCCAGCCTGAAAACCTGGATCACCGTGATGGCCGGGTTGCTTGGCGCCTTCATGGCGGTGCTGAACANNACCGCCTATCTGATCGGCGAGATCATCGTCATTCCGCTGACGGATTATCTCAGCCGGGTGTTTTCGTTCCGCCGCTTCCTGCTGGTCAACGCCACGCTGTTCCTGACGTTCTCGATGGCCTGCGCGTTCGCCGGTAATTTGCAGCAGATGATCGCGTTGCGTGCCATTCAGGGCTTTACCGGCGGCGTGCTGATCCCGATGGCGTTCACGCTGGTGCTCACCAAACTTTCGGTCGCGCAACGGCCGATCGGCATGGCGATGTTCGCCATCACCGCGACGTTCGCCCCCGCCATCGGCCCGACCATCGGCGGCTTCCTGACCGAGAACTACGGTTGGCAATACATCTTCTTCATCAACCTGGTGCCCGGCGTCGCCATGATCGCCACCTTGTTCGTGACGCTGGAGCGTCAGCCGATGAACCTGGGCCTGTTGAAGGAAGGCGATTGGTTCGGCATCGCGACGATGGCGATCGGCCTCGGCGCGCTGCAAACGGTGCTGGAGGAAGGCAACAAGGACGATTGGTTCGGCTCACCTTACATCGTCCGCCTCGCTGTGATCGCCGCGGTGTCGCTGGCGCTGTTCATCTGGATCGAGCTCACGGTGAAAAACCCGGCGGTCAATCTGCGGCTGCTGACGCGGCGCAACTTTGGGCTGGGGACGATGGCGGGCGCGCTGGTCGGCTTCGCGCTCTACGGCTCGGTTTATCTGCTGCCGGAATATCTTGGCCAGGCACAAGGCTACAATTCCGAACAAATCGGCGAGGTGATGGCCTGGACCGGGCTGCCGCAACTGCTGATCATTCCGTTCGTGCCGATGCTGATGGGGCGGATGGACGTGCGGTTCCTGGTGATCCTCGGCCTGAGCGTGTTCGGCGGCAGCTTCCTGCTGAACATCCACATGTCGGCCGACTATGCCGGCGACCAGTTCTTCATTCCCAACATCGTCCGCGCGGCGGGCCAGGCGCTGGTGCTGGGACCGATGACCGGCATCGCGATGATCGGCATCGCGCGGTTCGAGTCGGCCGGCGCGTCAGGCATCTACAACATGATGCGCAACCTCGGCGGCGCCTTCGGCACGGCGCTTCTGGGCACGCTGGTGACCAGGCGCGAGCAGTTCCATTCCAACATCATCGGCTCTTCGGTCGATCTTTATAGCGCCGCGGTGCGCGACCGGATCGCGCTGATGACCAATTACTTCGAAGCGCACGGCATGACCGATCCGTCCGCCGCCCGCGGTCAGGCCATCGTCGCCCTGGGCAACGCGGTGAAACGCCAGGCGCTGATCATGGGCTACAGCGACGCGTTCGCGGTACTGGGCGCCATGCTGATGCTGGCCGCGCTGGTCATCCTGTTCACCCGCAAGGGCCAGGCGAGCGGCGCCGGCGCGCATTGATCGGGAGACGAGAGGCCGGCTGGCACGCCGTGTCATGGCCGCGGGTCCGGTGGGTCAGTGGCCGGGGAGGCTGGTAGGATGAGAGAATGGAAGCGTACGGGATCTCGCGCGTCGCCGTCTCGGGTGGCGTGAAATAACCTTGAAGCACACCCAATAATCCGTTCGGTCACCGGCCTAACAACCGCGCATCCCCTTTATCCCCTTCATCCGCCTTAAGAAAAGCTTTTCAAGGCGGATGAAGGGGATAAGCGGGGATAAAGGGGATGGTTGTCGCGATCAGGCCTGGGCGGTGACGCGGCGGATTTCGATTTTGGGCCGGCCGAAGTTGATCAGCAGGCATAGCGGCTTGCCGGTGGCGCGCAGGTAGTTCCGGCATTGCGGGATGTGCGCATCGCTCAGCCCGCCGACCACCTTCAGTTCGACGATGACCTGGTCCTCGATCAGGAGGTCGGCGGTAAATTCACCAACGATCACGCCGTCGTAAAAGACGACGATGCCCCGTTGCTGGACGAAGCGGAGCCCGCATTTTAGCATCTCGTGGGCGAGCGCGTTCTCATAGACCTTTTCAGTGAACCCATGACCGAGCGCATTGGCAACCCTGAACGCACACCCAATGATCCGTTCGGTCACCGGCTCCAGCAACCGCGCATCCCCTCCATCCATCTGCATCCCCTTCATCCGTCTTAAAAGGCCTGGCGCGGTACCGACGCCTGACGGGACGCACATGTTTACGCCGCGAGTCTTAACGAAACACGAACCCCCGCGGGAGGCGGGCAATCGACGGGGCAGTTTCTGTTTTAGCGCCGATGGTCGCGGCGGGCTTATCACGGAGCGCCTGAAAGCGGCGCGCACCTGGTCCGTTGCCGCGAAATAGTAGCAGATGAAACTATCAATGGGTGATCGCTTTGTCGCGCGCCGTGCGGTATCATTGCGAAATCCATCATCCGCTATCAGATACCATCGGGCGGCCCGCGCCGCGATCGAACTGGTTACCAACCAAAACGGACCCTCATGCCCGCACTGACCGATCCGCACGGCGAACGCTATCTGAGCCTCGAAACGTTCCGAAAATCCGGCGCGGGGGTTCGGACCCCGGTCTGGTTCGCCGCCGCGCCCGCCGGGGCCCCCGACGCGGGCACGCTCTATGTCTACACCACCGCCGACTCCGGCAAGGCGAAGCGCATCCGGCGCGACCCGGGCGTCAAAGTCGCCGCCTGTGGCGCGCGAGGCACCGTCACCGGCCCATGGATCGACGCGCGCGCCGAAATCACCGGCCCCGAGGGGTTCGACCGCGGCATGCGCCTGCTCAACCACAAATACCGGCCCTGGAAGCAATTGCTGGACCTGTTTTCGCGGCTGTCGCCGGGCCATCGCCGGGTCGTACTGGCGATCCGCGAACCTCCAGCGAGCTGAGAGCCCGTCACCGCGCGTCCAGGATCGGCTCCCCGATCCTGAACCACGCTTTGGCGATCTTGCCGTTCTCGACTTCGTAGATCGCAACGACATCGACTTTGCCGGGACCTTTCGGAAACATCCGGCTCACCCGTTCCTGGTCTACCACCAGGGCGCCGAGCACGATGCGCTGAAGCAGTTCTCCATGCAGACCGGCCTCCCGGAAGCGCTCGACATGCCGCGCGCGGATCGCCGCCGCGCCGCTGGCGAGCAACGTCGAGGGAAACGCGTAATACTGAGCGTCCTCCGCCCACTCCGCCATGAACGCCTCGATATCTCGCGCGTTGTAGGCATCGAGTTGCCGGCGGACGATATCCTCGGCCGGTGCCGCGGGTTGATTCGTGGTCATTCAGATTCTTCCCAGACTCTCGGGTTTCCGCTGCTTCAGTGATTCATGGTGGCCCGTGACTCGCGACCGCGGTCATCTCAAACGTTTGCAACCGCACGGGCAAGCTGCGCATTAACGCCGGCCGCCGCCTGAACTCGCGGCGCTCGAAAGGACGCGTTCGTATGCCCACCACGTTCCGCCGCCCAGGCATCGTCCGCGGTTACCTTGCAAAGGCCGTTCGCCACCCTGTTCCCCGGCCCGTTGCCCGCCCGCTGCGCCGCCCTCTTGCCCGCGTCTTTTCTCGGACCCTTCCGGTGCTCCCCGCCCTCGTCGCCCTCGCGACGCTGCTGATCGCGCCCAAAACCGAGGCGGCGGAGGTCAGCGTGTTGACCGCCGGCGCGTTCAAGCCGGCGTTGCTGGAGCTGGCCCGGACCTACGAGGCCGAGTCTCACGACACGCTGGCCATTGCCAACGACACCGCCGGCGGCGTCGCCGCGCGCATCGTCCGCGGTGAGGAAGCCGATCTGGTCATCCTGCCCACCGCGATGCTCGACTCGCTGGCGGCGCAGGGCAAGGTGATGGCCGACACGGTGACGCCAGTGGCGAAATCCGGCATCGGCGTGGTGATGAAGGCGGGCACGCCGCCGCCCGACATCAGTTCGGTCGAGGCGTTCAAACAGACCATGCTGGCGACGCCGTCCTATGCCTACATCGACCCCGCGTCCGGCGGCTCCAGCGGCATCTACCTCGCCAAACTGTTCGACCAGTTGGGCATCGCCGCCGCCATCAAATACAAGGCGGTGCTGGTGCCCGGCGGTCTGGTGGCGTCCCGCGTCGATGATGGAGAAGCGGTGCTGGGTCTGCAACAAATCAGTGAATTGCGGGAGGTGCGCGGCCTGACCTTCGTCGGCCCGCTGCCGGCCGAAATCCAGAATTATACGGTCTACGCCGCCGCCATTCCCACCGCCGCGCGGCGTCCGAAGGCCGGGCGGGCCCTGCTGGCCTTCCTCAAAAGCGAGGCAGCGTCGCGGGCGTTGGCCGCGCGTGGCCTGGAGCAGCCCTGAGCGTCCGGCGGCCCGGTCTGGCGTCAGCCTCACGCTCCAGTGTCGCGCGCGCGGCGCACACGCTCCCGGTGCAGATTATACAATCCCGCCAACGCCACGATCGCCGCGCCCGCCAGCGTGGTCCATGACGGCACCTCGCCGAACACCAGGAACCCCAGCAGGCCGCCCCAGATCAGCATCGTGTATTCATAGGGGGCCAGAGCGGAGACCGGCGCGAGCCCGTACGCCCGCGTGAACACGCAATGCGCCAGCCCGCTGGACACGCCCAGAAACAGCAGCGCGCCCCACACCGTGACATCGCCGCAGTCCGTCACCGGCGTCACCCAAAGCATCCCCAGCCCGGACAGCCCGTGTGAAATCATCAGCCAGAACGCCTGACATTCGGGCGTCTCAGTTCGGGAAAGTTGCCGCGCCATGATCCGGGTCACCGCCATCGCCACGATCCCGGCCAAAAGCCACAGCACCACGGGAGTGAACGGGATGCCGCCCGGTCTGACCATGACCAGCACGCCGGCGAACCCCGTCAGCGTGGACAGGATGCGGCGCCATCTGATGCGCTCCCGCAGCATCGGCACCGCCAGCACGGTCATGATCAGCGGCGCGGTGAAACCAAGAGCGTAGGTCTCGGCCAGTTGCATGTGCCGCCACGACAGATACCAGGTGATCGTGGTGAATGACGACAGGCCCGAGCGCAGCGCCACCGTCTTCCACCGCACCGGCCGGAACAGCGCCAGCCCCCCGCGTCCCTCGGCCGCGACCGTG
>PLSZ01000338.1 GCA_003164305.1 Acetobacteraceae bacterium | reverse complement strand
CGGGCTCGACCCGAGCATCCGTGGACGCGCCCCAAGGGTCGAAATCGGCCACGATGCGTGCCGCGAGTGATTCTCGGCTCAAGGCCGAAAATGACGATGAAGAGAAGGCCGAGAATGAGATGGGAGCGCTGATCCAGCTTCGGCCCGCCGCCCGGTTACGGTTTTGATTTTCGCCCGCGCGATGACCGTGATCGCTTCGCCGCGACCCGCCGCGCCGCCGCCAGCGCGATGCGCGCCCATGCGACAAGCTCATCGGGTTCGTCGAACAGCCGCTCCGGCGCGCGCCAGAAGGCGAGATCGATGGTGTGCCCCCGCTTCTGGTAGTTGAGCGGCGGAGCGGTTTCCGCCTCCTTGAATTCCACCCGGTTGTGCTCATCAACCCGCAAATAGAGCGTGTCGTCGGTCACCATCCCGAACATCAGCCCATCGCGGAACACGCCGGTCTTGCCGAACATGCGCCGCATCGTGATGTGGCCGAGCGGCGCGAGCTGTTCGCGCAGGAACTCGGCGAAGCTGTCGCTGGCAACCATGTTCCGTCCCTCGTCTGGGGCCCCTTCATCAGGCAAATTAAGGCATGATATCCGAAACGAAAAGTTCGCGGGTTTCTTCACCGTTGCGATCGCCGCCGCTGAAGACACGACCCATGGCGGCCTGATGGTCGCGGAAAAGTACGCGAAATTTCCACGGCGGACAGCATGCGGTAAGCTCGGGCCATCAGAAAACCTCCGCACGGGAAACAACCGCGATGGAAACCCGCTTATTCTATCACGACGGCATGCGCTCGCTGCAGGACCGGTTCGACGGCCGCCGGGTCGCCGACGCGCTCGCCGCGCATCGCCGGCGTTACGACTTCTGGGACGACGACCGGAAGATGATCGAGCAGGCCTCGTTCTTCTTCATCGCCACCTCATTCGGGGAGCATGTCGATTGCAGCATGCGCTCCGGCGCGCCCGGCTTCATTCATATCACCGGCCCAGGAACGCTGGAGTTCCCGGAGTACGACGGCAATTCGATGTATCGCACGTTGGGCAATATCAGCCGCAATCCGAACGTTGGCCTGTTGTTCGTGAAATTCGATGGCCAGAGCTACCGTATTCGCATCAATGGCAATGCCACGATCCTCGACGATCCGAAAACCCTGGCGCGGCATCACGCGGCGAAGCTCGTGGTGCGCGTGCAATGCGAGCTGTTTTCCAACTGTCCGCGCGCGGTACACGATATCCCCAACGATCGCCTGTCGGTCCATGTCCCCTCGCCCGGCCGCGCCCCTCCCGCGCCCGAGTGGAAAAGCCGCGATTATATTAAGGATATCCTGCCCGCGAATGATCCTCATGTGGTCGCGAACGATGAATTTCCGATATCGTAACAGACACGCGGTCCCACCATGATCGTCGCGCTTCGCGACGCCAGGCCCGAAGACGCCACCCGGATCGCCGACATTTTCCTGGCGTCGCGTGCCGCGTTCCTGCCGTACGCACGGTCGCCGCACCCGGAGGCGTCGGTCCGCGCCTGGGTTCGCGATATCCTGCTTCAGCATGAGACCGTAACGGTCGCTCTGACGGCGGACGAGCCCGTGGGCTTCCTGGCCATGCATCATGTGGAACAAACCACCTGGATCTCGCAGCTTTATCTCGATCCTCCCTTTGTCGGCCAGGGCATCGGTTCCCGTCTGCTGGCCCATGCTTTGGCCGGCGCGTCACCTCCGATCCGGCTTTACACGTTTCAGCGGAACGCCGCCGCCCACCGATTTTATGAGCGCAACGGTTTCTCGCCCATCCAGTGCACCGATGGTGCCGCGAATGAGGAACGGTGTCCGGACGTGCTCGACGAACTGGAGATTCAGGCTGACATCGCGGCCCCCACTTGCCGCCACCGCCAGTTCGCGAAAAGATACAATGAGAGGAACGTTCGCCATGAACCAGCGAGGCTTCCGTCATGACCCCAGAACAAAAAACCTTGGTGCGCGAGAGCTTCGCCAAGGTCACGCCGATCGCCCCGGCCGTCGCCGAGATGTTCTACAACCGCCTGTTCGAACTCGATCCATCGCTGCGTTTGCTGTTCAGGATCGATATGAAGGAGCAAGGACGTAAACTCATCGCGATGATCGTCACCGCGGTCGGCAATCTGGACCGGCTTGACGAAATCGTTCCGGCGGTGCGCGAGCTCGGCAAGCGCCACGCCGGCTACGGCGTCCTGGACGCGCATTACGACACCGTCGCGAGCGCCCTGTTGTGGACTTTCGAACAGCGATTGGGCTCGGACTTCACGCCCGCCACGAAAGAGGCCTGGGTCGCCTGTTACGGCGTGCTATCCGGCGTGATGAAGGCCTCCGCCGCGGAATAAGCTTCCAGGGCTTCGGGTCTTGGCGGCTCAGGCGGCGGCGCGCCCCGTTCGTTTTGGATGCAGTTGCCGCAACAAGAAGAACGCCGCGATCGCGCCAACCAGCAGCAGCCCGCCGATCAACGGCCGGTGTACGATCCAGGCGACCGAGATCGTCAGCAGCGTCACCGGGATCGCCAAGGTCAGCGCCACCAGNNGAAGGATCCAGGTGAGCGTGCTTTCCGACTTCTTCTCGTCATGGAACAGCACATCGGCGCCGACCACGCCAGGCTCCGCCAGAGCGATTGTGTAGCCGTTCTTGTCGCGAAACGCCGTCAACACCCCGGACGACGCGGCCGCCGCCACGGAAACCGTCTGCGCGGGGACACCGGTGAAAGACACGCGCACATCGCCGATCGCCGGCTGCCCAGGATTCTGGCCTTCGTAATAGCCATCACCGGATGCCTGGTAGCCAGCGGGCGGCGGCCCTTGGGCGCGCACCGGCGTGAACGCCGAGATCTTGTCCAGCACCGACGGATCGACCTGCCAGACGCCGATTTTCACGCCCGTGCCATCGAACGTGGCTGAACGCTCCCGCATCGGCGGATTCTGATGATTCGACGGGTTCTTGAAGTGCCCGGAATCGATCGGCTGCGCCGACCACTGCTTCGTGTAGTTATACGTCGTTTCGGTGGTTTTGGAGCCGCCAACGTTCTGATGCGACGTCGTGCTGGTCTCTTCCTTCCACTGATACATTTCAACGCCACGGGCCAACCGCGCCAGCCCGTCGCCGGTGACGCCGAACACCGGATCCTTCGCCGGCGTGGTCGGCTGCAACATGCCGGAGACATGCACCAGTTTCCCGTTTGCCCCGGGATCGACGGCCGCCGCGTTCACCTCGACGATCGCCGCCGCGCCACGATTGAGCGCGCGGATCGCGTCCACCGCCCGTCCTTCGTTCCAGTACATCAGCACGATCGCCGCCGGCACCAGGATAAACCCGATCAACGCGGCGATCAGGCTGCCGCCGAGCCGCGATCCCCAGCCTTCGGTGGAGGTTTCGGCGAACGAGTCGCCTCCCGTGGAAGGCGCTGAATCCGCATCGAACGAGTCTGACATGGCATTGGTCCCAGGTTGCGCGACATTGTCTCGTTATTCGAATTTTTCGCCAATGTCACGGATTCCCAACAGGATTGATTTCATTCCTGGCGCGGCTGCGTTCGCCCTCGAACGCAAGGCCCGGGTAGCGGCTCTGGCGCCTCGCGCGGGGCGTCCCATATATTCCAGCAATTCCGGGGCCGCGGCGCCGGTGCTTCGACAAAGGATAATTGGATGCCTCGTCCAGTGCGCCGCCGACAATCCGCCCGCCGGGACGCGATCCTTCCGGAGGTCCCGGAGGTATCGGGCCCACCGAAACCGCTGCCGCCCGGTGGAGCGACCAGTTCGACAGCGGACTCCAGCACCGACGCCGACCCGATTCCGGAGCACATTCGCCGGATGCTCGAGGCTGCCTACACCTGAAGGAAGCTTCGTGCGCGTCGTGCCGTTATCTCGCTTCGTGGTAAATGCGGTGGTGTCATACCAAACGGCGAAGACAATGACG
>PLSZ01000426.1 GCA_003164305.1 Acetobacteraceae bacterium | reverse complement strand
ACGATGTTGTCGCGCGGCACGAAATAGATGAGATGCGTGCCAAGCTTCTTCGCCATCTCCTCCGCCAGTTCCAGTTCCTTGTCGGTCTGCCGCTCGTTGCAAATCAACGCGCCAAGTCGCACACCGCCGGAGTTCGCGTATTTCAGAATGCCCTTGGAAATGTTGTTGGCCGCGTACATGGCCATCATNNTCATCTCGCCGGACATGACGATGTAAATTTCCTGCGCCTTGTTTTCGCGAATCGGCATCGCGAAACCGCCGCAGACCACGTCGCCGAGCACGTCATACGACACGTAGTCAAGGTTATCGTAAGCGCCGTTCTCCTCCAGGAAGTTGATCGAGGTAATGACGCCGCGGCCCGCGCAACCGACGCCCGGCTCCGGCCCGCCGGACTCCACGCACTTGATGTCGCGGTAGCCGATCTTCATCACGTCCTCAAGTTCCAGGTCCTCGACGCTGCCCTGGGCCGCCGCGAGGCTCAGGATGGTGTCCTGCGCCTTGGCGTGCAGAATAAGGCGGGTCGAGTCGGCCTTCGGATCGCAACCCACGATCAGAATTTTGTGGCCGAGTTCAGCCAGGGCGGCGAGCGTATTCTGAGAGGTGGTCGACTTGCCGATGCCTCCCTTACCGTAAAAAGCGATCTGTCGTAACGACATTGTGTTCTCCTTCCTCGACGCGCCCGGCGCGTCATGTTTCGTCATTCAACCGAGCGCCACACGAGACTGCGAGCGCCTCCCCGTCCTTCTCGGCCACAAACGTTGGCGACCGATCGCCGGCGATGAGAGAACAGCAATCGCCGTGCCAACATCCTTGGAACACGAAGTCTGGCTGTTTCACTCGGTTTTTCGGTGATTTCGCGCGTCGGGCGTAGTTGTTCGGAACCCAACACGGCGGATTGGCATGTGCGGAACGGAACACGCGATCCCGTTCCGCCCCATCAATGTCGCGTTTCGACGATAGGGTTCCCGCGGCTTTTCGATGGTACGAAAGTTGCGTGGGCAGTTCCGGCTTTAAAAGGAGCGGGCCATGCAAATCGGTGTCGAAACCTCGCGCGCGGTGGAAAGCAAGCGCATCTTCGTCGTCGATGATGACGATATCACGCGCGCCATCTTGCAGTTCATGCTGCAGGACGAGAACGAAACCCACGATCTTCCGACGCTGAACGACGCCTTCGCGAAGGGTCAGCCCGACCTCCTCCTGCTCGGCATCTCCATTGTCCAATCCTGGGAGCCTGGGCTGCTTGAAACCGTCCGCGAGCAGTGGCCGGGGACAAGGATCCTGATCATCGCCGGCACCGATCGGGAAACGGCGACGCGCCCTGGCGCGCATGGCGTGTTGGCGCGGCCGTTCACCGTGGAGTCGGTCCGGCAAAAGGTCGATATCCAGTTGGGAAGAGCGGTGCCGTCGCTGATCCAATTGCAACTCGTGCCATCGAGCGGCGGATGAACGACGCCTCTCCAACGCCGTTGACGAACTTCACGCGGATCGGCGGCCAGCCCGTCATCGACCGGCTTGTCGATGCGTTCTACCAATGGATGGATACGCTGCCGGCGGCCCGCGGCATCAGGGAGATGCACCAGGCCGACCTGACGTCCACGAAAGAGGTATTAAAACGCTATTTCGGCGAATGGATGGGCGGGCCGCCGTTGTACTCGGCGGAACGCGGTCATCCGCGATTGCGCATGCGCCATTTACGACTGCGTATCGGTCCGGAAGAGCGCGACGCCTGGATGCTTTGCATGCGGGGCGCGCTGGAGGAAACCGTCGCCGACCCGGCACTGCGCCAATCACTACACGATGCCTTTCTGAAACTCGCGGACTGGGTCCGCAACGATCCGGAGAACCCTCATGACAAGCGTTGAAACCATGACGAAGAGCCCGATTGACGATACCGGCTTCGCCCGGCTGGAGGCGGAGGGCCGGTTGCAGAACCCGGTGCTGAAGGCGCCGACGCATCATCCGGGCCGGTTCGGTTTCCGCGGCGAACTCGCGCTGATATTCGCGCCGAAGATCGCCGATGAGGCGCGCCCACCGTTGCTCGCGGTCGATCAGGTGCTGGCCAGCGCCGACGCGGGGTCTTCGACCATTCCGTTCTTCGCCGCTTATCTGCTGTCGTTCGAATATGCCAAGCCCTTGGCCGAGGTGCTCGGCGACGCGCTGGCGGCGGACGGCAAGTACTTCCTGTTCTGCAACAACATCGACCTGCTGAAGAAGTACCGGCTGCGCTGGGGCGAGGCCACATTCTACGTGCTGCCGATCGACGAGGCCGGCGTTTACAACGAGCTGCTGGAACTGCTCGATCTGGAGCGCGGCGCGTTGAAGAAGCTCGACACCGCCGGCAAGCACGACGCGGTCGTCGACGCCGCGCTTGGCTTCAAGGCCGATTACCCGTGGCTGACCTACGAAGAGGGTTTGGCTCAGATGGGTCCGGTGCGGAACGAAAACGAGAACCGGCCAGTGTAACGGCAATGGCCCGAAACGATGACAGTGTCACCGTTTCGGGCCTTTGATCCCCGCGTGCCACCCGCCGGGGGACGAGCAGAAAGACGACCCGCGATACCAGATCTCAGGCCGCCACCGCCTGGGCGGTTCCGGCCAGTTCCGCGACAAACGATTCGAGCGGCATGGCGATCCGCTCAATGCCGTGTTGCGCGAGGAAGCGCAGTTCGTTGCGGGTCGGTTGCTCCGGCAGCACAGCCCAATGACGGTCGGATGAACGCTTCATGATCTGATGGGCGAAGCTGCGCTCGAGTTGGGTCGAGAACCGGCAACCCAGGAACAAAAAATGCCGGCCGGCGCGGATCTCCTTCACCAGATCGGGGATCGGCGTCTGTATGTCGATCTCCGTCAGGATCTCGACAAAGTCGGAATCCGACACCAGGAAATTGGCCGCCGGCGCAACCGAGCCGAAGGGTTGATACAGCAGGGTGCGCCACGCGGCGGCCTCGGCGGAACGATGTATCGCCGCGTCGTTGGCCACACCCTGCAGATCGCCGGTCGCGCTGCCATCGAACCGGAAATGCCGTGTCCATTGACCGTAATGTTCCGCCTGACTGAGGCCTTGCACCACGCCCCAGTCGCTTCGCCGCGCCAGAGCCCGTTGCGGCAGATCGTCGTACCAGGCATGCACCCAAAGCGGCAAAGCGCGTTGCCCGGCCAGGAAGTTATGCAACGCGGATGGCGCGACCTCGGCCTGGAACGCGGCCTTCATCAGCGCGACGACGGTCTTGCGATGTTTGAAGTTCTCGATGAACTGCGCGGCACCGGTCAGGTTGCCGCGCAATTTATGCGGCACGCTGGTGGTCGCGGTCAGCCGGCCGGCGAGCGCTTCCATCGACGCCGGCAGCGGACAGGCGGCGCCCGTCAAAGCCAGCACCCCCGGCCCGATATAGGGAACCAGGGTGCCGTTAGCCAAAGCGGAACGAATGGCCGCGCTCATTTGCGTTGTCCTTGTTGTCGGGTCAGGAGGCCGCTTGCTGGATCGCGGTGACCGCGTCGCGCGTCAGGCGGAACACGCCGCGGCCGCCGATCAGCGGCTCGTAATCATCGGCCGCCCGCACGCTCAATTTGTTGTACCAGGCTTGCGGCGCAACCGCGGCGGGCCGCTCGCCAATGTCGGTCACGTCGCCGTTTGGCGCGAACCGCACATGGATCACAACTTTAGTATCGTCCATTGGAAGCATCCTTTCCGTTACAGGCTCGGCAATTCGATCGTGACATTCTCGGCGCCAAGCCGCGTTTGACAGGCGAGGCGCGACTTCGAACCAACCCCAATAATCGCGTCGAGGCGTTCGTTCTCCAGCCGCTGCGCTTTGGATACGGATTTGCGGCCCTCCAGCACGAAAATGTGGCAGGCGCCGCATTTCGCTTCAGTGCAGGGTTCGGTGATTTTCTCGCCGGCGCTCAGCAGCGCTTCGAGAATGGTCGAGCCCTCGGTCGCCTCGATGGTCTTTCCGGCGGGCAGAATGGTCAGCAAAGGCATCGTGTTCTCTCCATGACTAAAAGATCGCGGCACCCGCGCCGACGTTGACCGACGCGTCCTTCATGGTGCCGACGATGAATTCCACCTGATCTTTGCTCAGGTGGGTGTGGAACGGCAGCGCCAGCGCGCGGTCGGCGACCTTCTCGGTCACCAGGAAGTCGCCACGGCGAAAGCCGAGGTCGAAGTAGAAAGGTTGCAGGTGCAACGGTTGGGAATAGGGCGCGGCTTCGACTTGTTCGGTGCGCATGTCCTCGACGATCGCGTCGCGGCCGGAACGGGTGAAGCGGGTGCCCAGATGCACGACGTAGACGAACCAATGCACCTCATCGACGTCGGGTCCGATGTAGGGCGGCTTGATGCCTTCGAACGACTGCATGAATTCGGAATACAGCGATTCCACCAATTGTCGTTTGGCGAGGATTTCGTCGATCCGTCGCAACTGCGCCAGGCCCAGAGCAGCCGCCAGATCGCTCATTTCAGCCTGCAACGGCGGGGCGGTGCCGATCACCACCGAGGCCCGCTCGTCGATGCGGCGCGAGCGATGCCGGCGCAGCGCGTAAGCGAGGTTGGCGTCGTCCGTCACCACCATGCCGCCTTCGCCACAAACCAGAGGTCCCGGCTGGGAAAAGTCGAACACCGAACAATCGCCGAAGCTGCCGACACAGGCACCGTGGTAGACAGAGCCCAATGCCTCCGTGGAGTCCTCCAACAACACCAGACCGCGGCGATCCGCGAGCTCCCGCAGCGCCATCCATGGCGCCGGGTGGCCGTTTGGATTGCTGGCGATGATGCAACGTGTGCGCGGAGTGACGCGGGCTTCGGCTTTCTCGGGCACCAGCACGCCGGTCCAGTAATCGATATCGGCGAACACCGGTGTGGCGCCCGCGAGAGCGATCGCGTGCGTCGTCTCGCGCCAGGAGTAGGGAGTCGCGATAACCTCAGCGCCAGGTCCGATTCCCGACGCCTTAAGGGCCAGCAACAAACCGATCGTTCCGCTGGCGACGGCGACGGCGTAGCGCCGGCCAAGGTAAGCGGCGAACGCCGTTTCGAACTCCGCGACAACGGGACCGCCGGACAGCAACGGCGATTGCAACACGCCGGCGACGGCGTGCAGTTCGGCGGTGGTGATGTCGGGGTCCGACAGGGTAATCCAGGTTCCGCTCATGTCGCCACCACCACGAGGCCGGTGGCGCGCGTCGCGTCAGTGGTCAGCCGCCAGCAATGATCCATGCCATCGACCAAATAAAGCGAGACGCCGGCCAGAACGCGGAAAGGCGTTTCCAGATCGATGTCCGAAGGA
The DNA here is from genome assembly GCA_003164305.1 of Acetobacteraceae bacterium. Next base: position 3,589 of record PLSZ01000426.1, on the reverse strand, counting down.
TCGCATTGGGTAACGGTCATCCCGGGAAAACGCCGCCGTAAATCGGCCACGAGCGTCGGTGTGGCGGAATCGGCCAGCAACGTATCGATCACCGCCAGTTCGCTCGCGTCCAACGGCATGGCTCACTCTCCAAGTTTGCGGGCTTCAACGGTGATCGGCAGCCTTGTGTCGGCCGCCATCTCCGGCAGCCGCAGGCGCCAGCCATTGGCCAGCGTGATCAGGCCGCCCCACATGCCGGGGTTCTCCTGCGACACCACCGGCTCTTCGAGATCCTTCTTCTGCACATAGGCCGAGAGTTGGCCTTCGGCGTTCCGGCGCAACATGATTTTCATGGCGTTTCACTTTCGGTTGCGCTGCCGGGGGGTTGCGCCGCGATCTCATCCTCGAGGCAGCCAACGACACGGCTTTCACTGAATTCGACGAGATAGACGGTGGTGTTCGTTTCGACATGCGCGCCAACCTGCACGACTTCGCCGCGATCGCCGGTTGCGACCAGCAGCGCACCTTCCGCCTGACCGGGATAGGATCCGTCGTTGAACAGATCGGCGACGCTCCACACGGGTTGGCCCCATTGAAATCGCGGCTGTGCGGAATCGCTCATGTCATGACCTCATCCATGTCGAGTTCGAGTTCTTCCTCGACTCGCACCGGGTCCAGTTCCTTGCGCTTCATGCCGACGCGATTGCCGCTGACGAAAAACTCCACGCCGTAGATGTAGAATTGTTGCAGGAAGGTGCCGATGCTGACGACGTAACCTTCCTCGCCCTTGTTCACCAGCACATCGCCGATTTCGCGGCCGGCGTAGGTGCCATCATTGCGGATCATCCGCTTCGCCCGCACTTTATCGCCGTAGTTGAAGAAGGGCGGCGCGTTCAGTTCGACGACTTCGCTATCGCGGCTGATTTTCGTCATCGCACGCCCTCCTTCGGTGTATCGTCCAATCCGGTGCCGTCGCGACGAGAGGCGGCGACCTCACGAACCATTGGGTCGGGGTCTTCGTCGAAGCGGCCGAGCAAATCGATGTCGATGCGGCTGGCGATTTCGTAACGAACCCGCCAGTGCGGTTCATCGCGGCGTAGCGCCAGCAACCCGACCGGCAACCGGCGCACCGCTTCCAGGCGCACAGCCGGATCGCGATCGGAGGCCAGCCGTAACAGGAACGATTCGTCTATCCGTTGCGCCAGCATGACACGCACCTGGACCTCGGGGTCGTCGATCAGGCGCGGCAACAGCGTGGGCTCGATGCGGCGGGCGACCACCAGGCGGACGTAATAATCGGAATCGTGCATCATCGTGACGAGATCGGACGGCAGCAGCCTCGCGGCGACGCGAATACGCACCTCGCGATGCGGATCCTCGCGCAGGCGGAGTAAGTACCGGTACGGCAGCCGCAACACGGCGTTCCAGCGCACCGTCTCCTCGGGATCGATCAGCAGCGCGGGGAGCCGGAACACGTCGGCGAATTTCGCGGCGATCGCCCGCACCTCGAAATGCGGATGACCGAGGTAATCGTTGGCCAGCGCCGGGTTCCAGTTCAGGAAACGGCCGATGCGGCGCGCGTAACGATCGTGGATGCACGCGTGCTTCGGCCGGCAACGACCGTCGTCTAACAGGGCCTGATGCGCGCAACTCTCGCAGGAAACCGTTTTACCGAGCCAGTCGATGGCTTCGTCGATGTCACTCATCGTCGGAACCCAGCCGCGCCAGGACATCGAGCAGCACACTGGCACCAACCTTGTCGGTCGGATCGAGAGCCAATGTCTTGGCGGCCGCGTCGCGGCCTTCTTCCAGATCGCCGAGCCGCAACTTCAAATACGCGTAGGCTTTTAAGGTAAACAGATAAAACCGCGGCAGCACCGCGTCGTAACTGCCAAAATTCGCATCCTCGGCCTCGACACGGCGCCAATCTGGATCGAGCGCGTTGTCGCGCGCGGCTTTCAACAGGCACAGCCGCGCGATCACCAGCGCTTCTTCCAAACGGTTTTTATAAAAATAGTAGCGATAAAATCCAACCAGCACCGCCGGATGATCCGGCGCCAGTGTTTTCGCGTGAAGCAGATATCGCTCCGCTTCCGCGTCGGTCTGATACGCCAGCCCGGCGAGGCGCAGCGCGTCTTCGGCCGCCGGCGGAAGATCGCGGCCCAACAAAGCGCCGGCGAGCGCGGCGGCGTCGAGCGGAGGAAACAACCCCTCCACTTTTTGCGCGCTCGCCGGTGTCGTCACGATCTACGACCGGCCCAGAACGGTGTCGAGCGACACCAAAACGGGCTTGGAGACACCGCAGGCCACCTGATTCGGGCTGTTGAAAACAAAGCCGGATTGCAACGGGGTCTCGCCGAAATCAATCGTCACGCCGTCGAGCAACAAACGACTTTCCGCCGGCAGGAACAGCGTGACACCGTTCACGGTGAACGCCTGCTCGCCGGGCGCGGGCGCCTTTTCGACGCTGAAATCCGCCGCCAGGCCGGAGCAGCCGCCGGGACTGACCTTCAGGCGAAATCCGGCGCCAGGCCCACCATCGAAACGCAGCATCCGGCGGATGAATTTCTCCGCCGCCGGGGTCATTGTCAGGTTCATCGTTCGTCCCTCAGGCCCGCGGCTGATAGCGCGGGAAATTGTTGTCGATGACACAGGTGTTATCGACCGGACACACCGCGACACATTGCGGGATGTCGAAGTAGCCGATGCACTCGGTGCATTTCTTCGGATTGATGATGAAGGTGCCGTTCTTCTCGGAAATCGCGACATTCGGGCACTCGGCCTCGCAGGCCGTGCAGGACGTGCATTGCGAGGCGATGATCTTGTAGGCCATGCTAGTTCCTTTCAGTTGACTTCATCCGGCGATGAACGCGCCCTGGCGAATATCGGCGTCGCCACGCGCGATGTGCTCGATTTCGCCGTTCCGGATACGGGCGAGGTAGTCCTTGAAATACGCGATCGCGGATTGCTCGATGAATTCGTGCGCGTATTGATCGACCGGATCGATGCCGGCCTTGCGCAGATCGTCCTTCGGGCAACCGCCGATCTTCGCGACGAACACGGCGGCGCAGTCGTTAATGGCGCGGATGACGCCTTCCAGGCTGTCCTCGTCGCCGAAACCGCCCTGGCAATACAGGTCCACGCGCCGGTGACCGACGAATTTCGCGCCCGACGTGCTGAGCTCGTAGACCTGGAACTCCTTGGCATGGCCGAAGTGTTCGTTGACCCGGCCGCCACCTTTGGTCGCCACCGCGATCAGGATCTTCACGTCGCTCATCTCGCCGGCCAGCGTGCCGAGTTCGGCCTGCTTCGCGGCGACCTTCGCCTGACGTTCGACCTCGACCTGCTCCTGATAGGCGCGGCGGGTGTCGATGTCATAATCGACTTCCATCGCCATGATCTTGTCGGTGGTGAACTCGGCGCTGCGGTCCTCACCCAGCAGACCGACCGCGTCGGCGCGACACTGGCGGCAGTGCCGCATCATGTTCATCTCGCCTTCGCAGCCATCTTGCAGCGCCTTCAGCTCCTGCGCGGTCGGGCCGCGCTGACCGGTCAGGCCGAACACGGTGCCGTGCTCGGGGGCGGAGATCAGCGGCATGATGTTGTGCAG
>PLSZ01000494.1:4673-9953 GCA_003164305.1 Acetobacteraceae bacterium | reverse complement strand
GGGTTAAAGGTTGCCTCCGCGCCGCCCCGCCAAAGCCGGGCTGTTAAACGCAGTTCCTTATTACACCGGAAAGTCCCGAAGGGGGCAAGCTTTTGTTGGGAGGCAATTAGCTCTTGTTCATTCCGGGCCATCTGCTTACTTAATTTCCATGAGCTTAGCCAAGGAATTCAAGGAGTTTATCGCGCGCGGCAACGTCGTCGATCTGGCGGTCGGCGTGATCATTGGCGCGGCGTTCGGCGGGGTCGTCACCAGCCTCGTGAAGGACGTGCTCAACCCGATCATCGGCGTCTTTCTGGGCGGCGTCGATTTCAGCAATATCTTCTTTCCGCTGAACGGCAAGCACTACGATACATTGGACCTGGCGAAGACCGCCGGAGCGCCGACCGTGAATATCGGCCTGTTCATCAACGCCATCATCCAGTTCCTGATCATGGCGTTCGTGATCTTCTGGGTGGTGAAGTTCGTGTCCCGGCTGAACCTGCGCAACCTCGGCGCCGCCGCTCCGCCGCCGAGCAAAACTGAAGTGCTGCTGGAGGAAATTCGCGATCTGCTGAAGCAAAAACCGGCGGCTTAGAGTGGGTCCAACCTCATTATGGCTGGCTCGATCCGGCCATCTTCAGCGGCATGCGCGGCGATCACCGGGTCAGGCCCCATAGGCGCTAACATAAGCGCCGTCGCGGGGGAAAACGCACGCCCACTGCCACTGATCGTCATCCCCGGGCTCGACCCGGTGATCTCTCGAAGCGCGCACATTGCGCGGCCAGAGATGGCCGGGTCGAGCCCGGCCATGACGGGGAAACGGCGCGCCACCTCATCGGGGCCGCTATTTTAGCGCGCATGGGGTCAGGCCCGGTGACGACGGATGCGTGGAGCCGTGATAACCCGCCGGTGCGTTTGATCACGTGGCCCGGCGGAACCACACGCCAGCCTTGATCGCGGACACCAGCACGCTGCCGTAAACGAACAGCGCCAGACTCAGCACGGCGAACACGGCGCGCAGGTCGTGGGTGGCGAACCACGCGGCCCACCCGCCACCGACCGCGATTCCCATCCGCAGGAAGCCGGCGAACAGCGGCCATGCCAGGCGCCCCGCGCCCTGCGAGGCGAAATACAGCGATAAGCCCAGGCCGAAGAACCCGTACGCCGGGCCGGCGTAGTGCAAATAGACCACGCCCGCCGCCAGCATGCCGGGGTCGTGGCCGAACAATCCCAGCCACGCTTCCGGCCAGATCGCGGCGGCGAGGCCGACGGCCTCGCACAGGCCGAACGCGATGGCGCCGCCGGTCAGGGCCACGCGCAACGCCCGGTCGCGCTGCCCAGCGCCGATGTTCGTGCCGACCAGAGCCACCAGCGGAGCGCCCAGACCGAACACCAAAGGCACCAGCAGGAATTCCAGGCGCGCGCCGGTGCCATAGCCGGCGACCGCGTCGGGCCCCCCCGCCAGTCCGACCAGTGCCGTCAGCAGGCCGATCGTGAACGTCGTCTGCAAGGTGCTGACCGAGGCCACGGCGCCAACCCGCAGGATATCCGCGAACATTTTCCACCGCGGGCGGAACGCGCCTGGACGGACCAGACTCCAGCCGCCGAACACGTAGACGCCCAACGCCAGGGCCGACAGGCAGGTGGTCGCCATCACCGCGATGCCGGCACCCGTCACGCCCATGGCGGGGATCGGGCCCAGACCGAAAATCAGCGTGGGGGACAGCGGGATCAACAGCGCGACGCCCAGAATCACCGCCAGCGCGGGCACCATCATGTTCCCGGTACCGCGGATGATGCTGGCCAACGCGTTCAACAGCCACACCACCGGCGTCGCGATGAACACGACGTTGGAATAGCGCAAAGCCGCTTCGACCGATTCGCCGTGACCACCCAGAGCCAGATACAGCGATCGCCCGAACGTCAGCACCAACGCGCTGAAGATCAGCCCCAACGTGAGGTTGATGATCAGCGCATGCCAGACCAGTGCGTCGGCGTCATGCTTTCGCCCGCCGCCCAACGCCCGGGCGATGGCCGAGGCAATGCCGCCGCCCATCGCGCCGCCCGACAGCATCTGCATCATCATGAAGCCGGGAAAGACCAGCGCCATGCCGGTCAGCGCGTCGATGCCCAGACGGGAAACGAACCAGGTCTCGATCAGCCCGGTGGAGGCCTGCGCCAGCATGACCAGAATGTTCGGCCAGGCCATCGCGAGCATGATCGGCACGATCGGCCCTTGCAGCAGGCGGCTGGTGCGGGCGTTCATCGCTGGCGCGGTCACCGAGGTGATGCTGGAAATCGTGGTCGCCGGCGCGACGGGGGAGATCGCGGTCTCGGGCGCGGTGGCGATCTGGGTGAGGGCGCTCATGCGCGTTGCTCCAACGGGGTTGTCACGACGGTGTAGCCGGGCCCATCGACTCGCTGGCCGGTCGCCGGATCGACGAGGATCGGATCGACGGGGGCGCCGGTGTCCTGATTGACGATGCGCACGGTTTGCCGGTCCGGCGGGAAATGCCGGTTGCCGAACGCCATCATCGCCAGCAGCACCGGCCGGAAATCCCTGCCCCTCTCCGTCAGCACATATTCATCCCTGGGCGGGTGCTCGCTGTATTGGTGGCGCGCCAGAAAGCCTGACTCCACCAGCGTGTTCAGGCGTTTTGTCAGCATGGTGGGGGCGATGGACAGACTGTCGCGGAACTCATCGAAGCGGCGGAAGCCGCGGAACGCGTCGCGCAGGATCAGGATCGTCCACCACTCGCCGACATGCTCCAGGCCGCGCGCGATCGGGCACTGCATGGGTTTCAGGCTTTTGTGGCGCATGGGGGCTGGCCCTCGAAGTAAGTATCATGATGATAGTTAATGGCCTGAAGCGGTCCGTCAAGGGCTCGACATCGCCGATGGAGTAACTATTATCATGATACCCATTCGGAGGAGCCCGCGCCATGCCTGAACCCCGTCACGCCTCGGTCGCGGTCGTAGGGGCCGGCGATTACATCGGCGCTGCGATCGCCCGGCGGTTCGCTCGCGAATTTTATCTGATCCACGCCGGCCGCCGGAATGGCGAGAAACTGGCGCCGCTGGTGGCGGAGATCGAGGCCGCCGGCGGACGCTGCGCGGGCCGGACGCTGGATGCCCGGAAGGAAGCCGACGTCGCCGCCTTCATGGCCGAAGCGGATGCCGCCGCGCCGCTGGAGGTCGCCGTGTTCAACATCGGCGCCAACGTGAACTTTCCGCTGCTGGACACCACCGAGCGGGTATTCCGAAAAGTCTGGGAACTGGCGTGCCACGCCGGGTTCCTGTCGGGGCGGGAAGCGGCGCGGATGATGCTGCCGCGTGGCCGGGGCTCGATCTTCTTCACCGGCGCGACCGCCAGCGTGCGCGGCGGCAAGGGTTACGCCGCGTTCGCCAGCGCCAAATTCGGGCTGCGCGCGGTGGCGCAGAGCATGGCGCGGGAACTGGGGCCTCAGGGCATCCATGTCGCGCATCTGGTGATCGACGCCGGGGTGGACACCGCCTGGGTGCGGGAGCGGATCAAGGCGCGCGGTGGCTCGGCCGAGGAACGGGTACTGATGGATCCGGCCTCGATCGCGGAGACGTACTGGCAATTGCATCGACAGCCGCGCGACGCGTGGACGCATGAGCTGGATGTCCGGCCGGCCAGCGAAACATGGTGAGGGACGCACCATGACCGTGACGGTGGAGTTTCATTTCGATTTCGGTAGTCCGAACGCGTATCTGTCGCATCGGGTCATTCCGGCGATCGAACGGCGGACCGGGGCGAGGTTTCGTTACGTGCCGGTGTTGTTGGGTGGGGTGTTCAAGGCGACCGGCAATCGCTCCCCCGGGGAGGCGTTCGCGGGGATCAGGGGCAAGCTGGACTACGAGCGGCTGGAGACCGAGCGGTTCCTGCGCCGGCACGGCATCACGAATTACGTGCGAAACCCGTTCTTTCCGGTCAACACGCTGCGCATCATGCGGGGCGCGGCGGCGGCGGAACTGGACGATTCGTTGGCGCGGTACGTGGAGGCGGTGTTCCACCACATGTGGGAAGCGCCGAAGAAAATGGACGAGCCGGAGGTGATCCGCGCGGCGCTGGACGAGTCCGGGCTGGATGGCGCGGCCATCCTCGCGAGGGCCGAGGATCCGGCGGCGAAGCCGCGGCTGATCGCGAATACCGAGGCGTCGGTGGCGCGGGGGACGTTCGGGTCGCCGACGTTCTTCGTGGGCGAGGAGATGTGGTTCGGCAAGGACCGGCTGCGGGATGTGGAAGAGGCGATCGCCGGCGGCCAGGCGGGAGCGTTAGGCCATGGTTCCGACCACGAGGCCCCATGATTTGATCACCTTCGCGTTGAGCGTGTTGGCGAATTGCAGGGAATATGAAAGGTTCGCGGCGGGTCCGACGGTGAGGGCGACCTTATAAATCTGCATCGCGCTGGCCTGCGCGCTCCCCGGGCTCAGATCCACGTTCAGCGCCGGCGCGCCAGCGCCCTGAAGAATGCCGGAGATCGACCCGCTGAGCGGGTAAGCCTGCTCGAACCACATTTTCGCCTGCGGATCATAGTCGGCGATCCACCACGCGAGGGACGAGATCCTCGTGTTGTTCGTGCTGGTTTGCTGCAACGACTTGATCTGCGTCGCGGTCGTTCGCGAAACGTAAAAACTGAGCGTGATCGCGTCGCCGACCCCGCCGTTCCAACTGAATTTTTCCATCACGCCAACGACCTTGGCCGAGCCGACGGCCCCGCCGCCGGCCACGGTCGCTCCGGACGTGGATGTGGTCAAAGACGGGCGCGGTTGGTACTGGAGGCCCTGAAAGCTCGGCGGGGCGCTGGAATTGAACGGGACGGACACCGCCAGATCCCTCGAGAATGGCGTCGTCATGCCGAGACCGGTCAGCGAGGTCACGTAGCCGAAACGCACATGCGCGGTGCCCATCGCGAATCCGGCTTGCTCATCGCACGCATACTCGTACGGCACTGATGCCATCGCCGCCTCCTGAACGGTCCTGATCAAACATGTCCCTTTTGGACCGGAGCGCCGGGACCTTGCTACGAGATTGTACCATATCCGCAGGCGATTCATGCGATAAATTGGGCCTCCGAACGTCATCCTCGGGCTTGACCCGGGATCGCCCAGCCTGGACACGTTGTCCGGACTTTGGAGTCCCTGGCGCGTCGGGAAGAGGCGAACATTGGCCGCTTCGGTGGTTTATCCTGATGCCCGCGGGGCTCCGCCCCATTGGCACCAGGATAGTGTCGCGGATCGGACGGCACCGGTCATTTACGTCATGGTCCGGCTCGA
>PLSZ01000494.1:0-4665 GCA_003164305.1 Acetobacteraceae bacterium | reverse complement strand
GGGACGGGGGACGGGGGACGGGGGATGGAAGGTGCAAGCTCGCTTTCCGTGCTATCCTGGTGCCAATGGGGCTCCTCCCGCGATCGCCGGATGCACAGTGTGCTCCCGGCGGCGCCGATGCCGAAAACGCTTGACGCGTGGTGAATGTTAATAATAATAACATTCACTAACATTGTTCGCGAGGTTTCCCCATGGACGACCAGTCACCAATCGGCCCTACCGGTCTTCTGGCCCATATCGTGGGCGACATCGCCGATGCCCTCGCCGGCCGGCCAGGCGAATCCCAGGCTCGGCAGGACGAACGCGCGCGGACCGCCGCGGGGACGATCCTGCAATTCCGGCCGCGCGACGCCGTCGAGGCGATGATCTCTGGGCATTGCGTGATTTTCCACGAACTGATCGTCGATGGCGTCCAGGACATGTCGCGCGTGGAGGACCCGACGGCGCGCCGCGCCACGCGAAGCGCGATCGTCGCCATGGACCGTGCGTTCGGCGCCAATCTCACGCGGCTGGAGCGTTATCGGGCCCGCGAGGTGGAGGGCGTGGCGGACGAGCAACCGCTGGAGCACCTGTGTGAGACACAGATCGCGGACCGGGTGAAGCGGCACCGGCCGGGCACGCCTGAGCGGGCGCCGGACGGGGTTCCGGCCTCAGCGGCAACGGACGATCCGCCGGCGGGGGCGGCCGGCATGGCGGATCCTGAGTGCCCGACCGGGTCGAAGGAAACGGACCAGCCGTCCGAGGCCTGGTTGGCGAACGCGGCGACGCAACTGGCCGGCCTCAATCGCCAGGCGAGGCGGGAATTCGGCCGTCAGGCGCGCAAGCGCATCGGCGCGGCGGCGGGGAGAGCCGATCTTTCCGCCATGGCTCCCAGCCGTCGCGGGTAGCAGCCTGAAATAAGCAATCGGACACGAAGTTTCGCGAAGCGCACACGAAGGTGCTCGGAGAGCGAACGTTCGGGTCGCACAGCGTTCACACGCAACGCTCAGTTCCTGAATTTTCCGCTCCCCTGTCGAAAACCCGCCGCCTTGAACGTCATCTGACCGGCGGCGCATTCTGCCCGCCGCGACAGATGAAAGGCCGAACCATGCAATATCTTCTGATGATCTATGGCAACGAAGCCGCCATGGCCGCCGTGACGGAAGCCCAGGGCGGCAAAATGCTCGCCGCTTATGGCGCCTATACCGAGGCGATGGCCAACGCCGGAGTGCTTCAGGGCGGCAATCGGCTGCGGCCGACGTCGGCCTCGACCACGGTGAAGGTCGCCGACGGCAAAACGACGGTGCTCGACGGTCCGTATGTCGAGACAAAAGAACAACTCGGCGGCTACTACCTGATCGACGTTCCCGACCTGGACGCCGCGCTGTCATGGGCGGAGCGTTGCCCAGGAGCGAGCACCGGAGCGGTCGAGGTGCGGCCGATCTGGGCCATGTAGACGGCGATGCCTGATCCGGTTCGCCAGACCGCGGAAGCGGCGGTGCGCGACAGTTACGGCAAGCTGCTCGCGTTCCTGGTGTCGCGCACCGGCGACGTGGCGGGGGCGGAGGACGCGTTGTCCGACGCCTTCGCCGCCGCGCTGGCCGAGTGGCCGGGGTCCGGCGTTCCGGACAATCCGCGCGGCTGGCTGGCGACGGTCGCCCGGCGTAAGCAACTGGACCAGCTTCGCCGCGGCCGAACGCGGCGGGACGCGACCGCGCATGTCGTGCTGCTGGCGGATGAAGTGGACGCGGCGCGGGCGGACCCCGCCGATATTCCGGACGAGCGGTTGGCGCTGATGTTCGTCTGCGCGCATCGGGCGATCGAACCCGGCGTGCGCGCGCCGTTGATGCTGCGGACGGTTCTGGGGCTGGACACGGCGGCGATCGCCTCGGCGTTCCTGGTCTCGCCCGCGACGATGGCGCAACGGCTGGTGCGGGCGAAGTCGCGGATCAAGCTGGCCGGGATCCCGTTTCGCGTGCCGGACCCGGATGAGTTGCACGACCGGTTGGAAGCCGTGCTGGACGCCATTTACGCCGCGTTCGCCGCCGGGTGGTCCGATCCGGCGGGCACCGAAATCCGCCGCCGCGATCTGGCCGGGGAGGCGATCTTTCTGGGCCGTCTGCTGGTGTCGCTGCTGCCCGGCGCGGCGGAGGCGTTGGGTTTGCTGGCGCTGATGCTGTACGCCGAAGCGCGGCGCGGCGCCCGTCGCGGTCCGGCCGGCGAATATGTGCCGCTGGCGGAACAAGATCCCGCCGCCTGGGATCAGGCCATGATCGCCGAGGCTGAGACAACGCTGCGTCGCGCCGGGACGATGGGGGTGATCGGGCGCTTTCAATTGGAAGCGGCGGTCCAGTCGGCCCATGTGGTTCGCCGCCTGACCGGGCGCGCCGACTGGGTCGCGATCGAACGGTTGTATGAGGCTTTGGCGCGGCTGACCGGCTCGCCGGTGGTGACGATCAATCGGGCGGTCGCGGTCGCGGAAACGAGCGGGCCTGACACGGGGCTGGCTTTGCTGGATACGGTCGCCGACGATCCGCGGGTGGCGCAGTATCAGCCTTTTTGGGCCGCGCGGGCGGGGTTGCTGGCCAGGGCCGGGCAGAGTGGTCCCGCCGCGGACGCTTACCGGCGGGCGATCGGGCTGGAGCCGGATCCGGTCGTGCGCGCGTTCCTGCTGCGGAAGATGGAGGACCTAACGTGAGGCCGTTTGTTCGGGAAACTGTGATTCCCACCCACCACCGAGTGCTTTGTAGAGTGTCACCAGATCGGTCGAGAGCGTCGTTCCGCTGTCCGCCAGTTGTTGCCGCGCCGACAGCAGAGTCCGTTGCGCGTCCAGCACTTTCAGGAAATCCGTCAGGCCGCGCTCATAAAGTTGGCGAGAGAGTTCCAGCGAGGTCTGACTGTCGCGCACCGTCGCCGCCAGCCGGTCGTGCCGGCGTTGCTCATCGCCATAAGCGCTGAGCGCGTTATCGACCTCCTGCAACGCCTGCAATACGACTTTCTGATATGATACGGCGGCTTCCTTCTGCTGCGCCTCGCGAAGTTCCAGCGTTGATTTCAGCTTGCCGCCCTCGAAAATCGGCACGGTCACGTTGGGTCCGAAGGCGTACTGCCCGGCGGCGAGGGAAAAGAAGTTCTTTGGTTGCAACGACTGCAGGCCGACGCTGCCCGACAGCGTCACCTTCGGGAAGAAGTCGGCGACGGCGACGCCGATATCCGCTGTCGCGCCATGCAACTGAGCCTCCGCCTGGCGAATGTCGGGCCGCCGGCGAGCAAGTTCCGACGGCACGCCGATCGGCACCCGAGGCGGCACGGGCGGCACCGGCGCCGTCGCGATCAGTTCAGCGCGCAACGCACCCGGCTGCCGCCCCAGTAACGTTCCGATCGCGTTGATCAGCATCGCTTCCTGTTGCTGCTGTTGCGGCAGACCTGCTTCGATCGAACTCACCTGCGCCCGCGCCGTGGTGACATCCAGCACCGGGGTCAGCCCGCTGTTCGCGCGAGACTCCGTCAGCCTGAGGACGACCTGCCCGATCGCGATACTGTCTTGCGTGATCGCGATATCCGCCTGGACGCCGCGCAATTGCACATAGTCGCGCACCAGTTCGGCGAGGTTGTTCAACAGCGTGTCGCGCCGGGCTTCCGCCGAAGCATCGATGCTGGCATCCGCCGATTCCACCGAGCGCCGCACGCGGCCCCACAAATCAAGTTCCCATGACGCATCGAACCCAACCTGATACAGGTCCAACGGCGCGATGCTGGTGCCGCTGATCCCTCCGGGACCCGAGCTGGAACCGGATCCGCCGGCGGATGCGCCCGCGCCGGCCCCCGAAGCGAAACCGGACGCGGCGGGCGAGCCGAAGGCGCTGAAAATGCCTTTGGCGCTTGGCTTTTCTCGTGTGTACGACCCGTTACCATCCAGCGTGGGGAACATCCGCGACGCCACCGTGCCGCGTTGCGCGCGCGATTCCGCCAGCCTTATGGTCGCGATCCGCACATCCAGATTTTGTTCCGCGACGAGATTGACCAGCCGCGTGAGCTCGGGGTCGTTGAACAACGACCACCACGCGGGATCGATCGGCTCGGCCACCGGGACACTGTGTTCCGCCGGCGTGGGGGGCGGATGGCCGGTCAACCACGCGGTGGGCGTGGCCGCGGTCGGTGGTTTGAAATCGGGACCAACCGCGCAACCGGCCAGCAGCATCGACAGCAGCAGGGTGCGTTTAATGGCCACCGGCGCTCGCTCCCTTGGGGACATTACGCAAGAACAACACCAGCGGCGTGAACATCAGCGCGATGACCGCCAGTACGAAGAACACGTCGATGTAGCTCAGGACGGAGGCCTGGGTTGCAACGGCCCGGCCGATTCGCGCGAGGCTTTGACCATGCATGTCGGAGTAACGCGTGACCGATTCGGCCAGCCGTTCGTGATGGAACTGTTCGCGTTGCTGCAGCATCGTCGTGGTGAAGGACACGCCGACGCTGCCGCCCAGATTGCGCATCAGGTTGATGATGGCGGAGGCTTCGTTGGTCTTGTCCGGCGGAATCCCGTTATAGGACGCGGCGGTGATCGGAATGAACAAAAACGGCAGCGCCACCACCTGCAACATGCGGGCGTCCGTCAGGGTCCAGAACGATACGCTCGTGTCGAGACCGGTCAGATGATACAGCGAAAACGCGGTCATCCCC
>PLSZ01000410.1 GCA_003164305.1 Acetobacteraceae bacterium | reverse complement strand
CGAACTCGGTCATGTTGGCCAGCAGCGGCACGCCGGGCAGCCGCCGCGCGACCTCCCGGAACATATCGGCGGTGATCAGCGCTTCGGGAAAGATCGCGTCGGCGCCGGCATCCATGAACAATTTGGCGCGGCCGACCGAGCCGTCGATGCCCTCGCTGGCGGCGGCGTCGGTGCGCGCGACGATGAACAGATGCTTCCGGGCCCGCCGCGCGGCGGCGATCTTGGCGGCCATGTCATGCGGATCGGCCAGTTTCTTGTCATTGAGGTGGCCGCATTTCTTGGGCAGCAACTGGTCCTCGATATGCACGGCGGCGGCGCCCGCGTCCTCGAAGGAACGAACCATGTGCATGACGTTCAACGCCTCGCCATAGCCGGTGTCGCCATCGACCAGCAGCGGCAGGCCAGTGGCGCGGGCGATCTGGCGCACGAAGAAGCAAACTTCATCGACGGTGATCATGCCCAGATCGGGGATGCCCATCGAGGCGGTCATCGCCGCGCCGGACAAGTACAACGCGTCGAATCCGGCCGCCCTGGCCTGCAACGCGGCCTGTCCGTTATGCGCGCCGGGCATGCGCAGAATTCCCGGACGGGCGAGCAAGGCGCGAAACCGCTCCCCGGCCGGGGCGGTGGGCAGGTCATCGGCGACGAGATAGGTCATGGGTCGAACTCCCGAGAACAGTCTGGAGTTCGATAATCCATTCCGCTCCCGCGGGGAACGGCGGTGCTGGGACCACGTCGAGGAGGCCTCTCGGTCGTGACGCCCCTGACCGGTCATCCTCGGGCTGGGGAATCGTCATCCTCGGGCTGGGTGAATCGTCATCCTCGGGCTGGGTGAATCGTCATCCTCGGGCTCGACCCGAGGATCGGCCTGCACAAAACTCGTGTCCGATCGGACACGCGGGGGGCCTGCGTCACGCGATGCTCGGTTCAAGCCCGAGCATGACGAATTGGGGGCCTGACGCCTGAAAAAGCCATCCCACCGTGCACGCCGTTAACCGAATATTTGCCTCGATGACCTTCAATGGCGTTCTTCACCCTGGATGAGGCCGCCGCGCGATGACCCAGCCCGAACCGGAGCCCGCCGCTCACGCGCTCCAGCGCCTGGCGACGCTCTCCTTTGGCGATTTGTTGACCATGGTCGATCCGATCGGCACCAACAAAGGCGACCGTCAGGTGATCGATCTCTATCGCAACTGGATCGCGCTACAGGGCTCGGGAGGCCACCAGGCGCACGCCGCGTGGTTCAATCTTGGCGCCGAATGGGGCCACGCCGGGGACATCGAGAACGCCATCCTCGCATACCGTACCGCGCTGGCGCTGCGTCCCGACTTCGCTCCGGCCGCCATCAACCTTGGCCTGCTGCTGGAACGCCGCGGCGATCCAAAACAGGCCCTGGACTGTTGGCGTGTGGCACTGCAGGCGGACGAGTCCAGGATCATGCTCATCAACCAACGCGCCCGGCTGCTGGAGCAACTGGTCCGATTGGATGAGGCGGAAGCGGAAATGCGGTCCAGCCTGGAAATCCAGCCCGATCAACCCGATGTGATCCAGCACTGGCTGCATATCCGCCAGCGCATGTGCCAATGGCCGATCCTGACCGACACGATCCGGGGCCTTTCGCGCGCCGATCTGATGGCGAATTGCGGACCGCTCGCGGCGCTGGCGTTGACCGATCAGGTCGCGGTGCAGGCGCAGGTGGCGGCGGACTGGATCGAACGGAAAATCCCCCCGGCGCCGGAGCATCTCGCGCCCGCCGGCGGCTATCACCACGAGCGCATTCGCGTGGGCTACATGTCGTCCGACTTCTGCAGCCACGCCATGAGCTACCTCATCGCCGAACTGTTCGAGCGGCACGACCGGTCGCGGTTTGAAATTCATGGCTATTGCACCAGTCCGGAGGACGGCAGCGCCATCCGCAAGCGGGTGATCGCGGCGTTCGATCATTTCACCATCATCAAGACCATGTCGGACGAGGCGGCCGCGCGCGCCATCCGCGCCGATGAGATCGACATCCTGATCGACCTCAATGGCTTGACCGCGCATTCACGCCTGGCGGTGCTGCGCTGGCGGCCCGCCCCCATCCAGGCGACCTATCTCGGCTTCATCGGCCCCGTGCCGCTGCCCGAACTCGACTACCTCTTGTGCGATGATTTCGTTATCCCGCCGCAGCAGGCCGCTTCCTACCGCCCCGAACCGCTGCGCATCGCGCGGATATACCAGGCCAACGACAGCAAGCGGGCGATCGCGCCTTCCTTGTCACGCAGCGCTGCCGGCCTGCCGGAGGACCGCTTCGTGTTCTGCTGCTTTTCCAACCACTACAAGATCACCGAAGACATGTTCGCCGCCTGGATGGCGATCATGCGCAACGTCGACCGCGCGGTGCTCTGGCTCGCCGCGGACAACGCCTGGTCGCAAGCCAACCTGCACGCCGCCGCACTCCGGGCAGGCGTCGCGCCGGAGCGGATCATTTTCGCCGAGCGCACCAGCCCCGAACTCTACATGAGCCGGCTGGCGCTCGCCGACCTGTTTCTCGACACTTTTCCCTATAACGCCGGCACCATCGCCAGCGATGCGATCCGCATGCGGTTGCCGCTGTTGACGCTCTGCGGCGGGGCCTTCGCATCCCGGATGGCGGGCTGCCTGCTGCATGCCATCGGCGCCCGGCTGGGCATCGCGACCAGCATGGCCGAATACGTCGCCACCGCCACGACGCTTGCCACCAATGCGCGCGTCTATGCCGACTACAAGAACTGCTTCACCACCGAGGCCTGGAACGGCACGCTCGGCAACATCGCCCAGTTCACCGCCGAGTTCGAGACGACGCTCGCGCGAGTAACGGCGGACGCATGCGTCGCGGCATGACGCCGGCACCCGCTGGGCAGCGGTGGCTTGCGCGATCCGTTTAAGGCAACCCGATTCGCGTTTAGCGCCTGCGGCGAAATAAATGACTACCGAAGCAAGATCGGCCAGGGTTTCACCCTGGACCTACCAAAGGGCGGAGCCCTTTGGAAACCCGATAATATTTGTGGCCCTGCTGAATGACCGGATTCGACCCAAAGCGGTCATCAGCCAGGGCACCATATCATTTGAGGTCCAGGGGCTCGG
>PLSZ01000335.1 GCA_003164305.1 Acetobacteraceae bacterium | reverse complement strand
CGGCGGCGACGATCGCCTCGCCCAGTCCGGCGCCCATGGAACCGCCGATGAAGGCGAACTCCATCGCGGCGACAACGGCGGCCTGACCGCCGATGGTGCCGTGACCGACGACGACGGCGTCATCGAGATGGGTCTTCTCGCGCGCCTCTTTCAGGCGGTCGGCGTAACGTTTGGTGTCGCGGAACTTCAGGGGATCGACGACCGCTTTCGGAAGTTCGATGCGGGTGAAGGCGTCTTTGTCGAAGGTCCATTCCAGGCGCTCGATCGCGGTGCCGCGCATGTGATGTCCGCAATCGGCGCAAACCCGCATGTTGGCGAGGAAGTCCTTGGTGAAGATCATGCGCTGGCAGCCGGTGCACTGGACCCACAGGTTTTCGGGCACGTCGCGGCGGGCGAACAGGTTGCGAATTTTCGGGCGGATGACTTCGGTCAGCCAACTCATGCGATGGACCTTCGTTTTAACGCGGCGGAGCGAGTTGTTGGGGCGAGGGGCGGCGTTGTGGCGATCAGCGAGCCATCGAGGCTTCCTTCCTCGCGTAAGCGGTGTGCCAGCCTTCCTGAGTTAGAATGTCGCTGTCCGGAAATGTCGCGATGGCTTCCTCGAACACTCTCGCATCCGGGAAGTCGGCAGCGACCTCCGCGCCCACGCAGCCAATCGAGTCCCGTTCGTCACCGTCCGCGGCGCCCTCCAGGGTGAACCTCAGGTTGATTTGCTTTCCGACCGTCCTGAACTGGACGCATCGCAATTTGGGCGAGACCTCGCCCCAAAGGGCTCGGCCGACCGACGCGGCGACGTCCGCTGGTGCAAACTCAGTCATCGCCCGAATCCTTGCATCGTCTGACTGGGATTCGCCGTAACGTCATGCCCTGGCTTGACCTGGGTATCTGATTCAACTCGGTGTGTATCGCGCGAGATGACCGGGTCAGGTCCCACAGGCATCAAGACAGGGATTGGGAGGGGTCGAAGTTGCCTCTCACCGTCATGCTCGGGCTTGACCCGAGCATCAGTCGATGTTGGGTAGTTGCTGAAAATCAGCGCTGTGCGTGCGTGCAGCGATCCTCGGGTCAAGCCCGAGGATGACGAAAAAGATGCTATCGTGCCTGTCGCAACGCCTAACTTTGTGCCTATGGGGCAAGGCCCTGTCACGACGAACGCAGAGTTCGCGGTCATGGCGGGCCGCGTGGAACAGGCTCGCCTCACCCCGGCAACTCCAGCACATTCTTCGCCAGGATATTGCGTTGAATTTCGTTCGAGCCCGCATAGATCGTCGCTGGGCGGGACTGCAGGAACAGCCCAGTGGGATTGAGCTCCTGGTTGCCTTCCAGCGGCCCCATGCCGGCGCCGTATTCTCCGGCGATGTCGAGCATCGTTTCGGTGATGCGCTGGAACAGTTCGGTCTGGTTCACCTTCAACATGGAGACGTCCGGCCCCAATGGCTCCCGCCGCCGAACCTTTTCGACGAAGGTTTCGTACAGGTCCTTGTGATCCTCCAGATCGAGTCGCAGGCGGGTGAAGCGAAGCTGAAACTCGTCGTCGTCCCAGACGCCCATTCGTTCCGCGAGCAGCTTCAATCGCTTCAGCGCGTAAGACGCCTGACGCGGGGAGCCGGAGCCGATGCGTTCGAAGCTCAGCAGGGCCTTGGCCATCGTCCAGCCCTTGTTGAGGTCGCCGACAATGTTTTCTTTCGGCACGCGGACATTGTCGAAGAACGTCTCACAGAACTCGTCGGCCATGTCGATGTTGGTGATCGGGCGGACGGTGATGCCGGGCGTATCCATCGGGACCAGCAGGAAGCTGATGCCGTCCTGCTTCTTCGCCTGCTTGTCGGTGCGCACCAGGAGAAAGATCCAGTTGGCGTCCATCGCCAGCGAGGTCCAGATCTTCTGACCGTTCACCACGAAGTGATCGCCATCCAGGACCGCCTCGGTGCGCAGCGACGCCAGATCGGACCCGGCGTTGGGTTCGCTGTAGCCCTGGCACCAGATGTGCTCGCCGGAGCGGATCTTCGGCAGGAAATACTGCTGCTGATCCGGGCGGCCGAACCGGATCAGCAAGGGGCCGATCATGGTCATGCCCATGTCGTTGAGCCTGGTGCAGCCGTGCCGCTCTTTCTCTTCGAGGAAAATGAGCTGTTTGCTGGCGGAGACGCCCATGCCGCCAAACTCTTTCGGCCAGTTCGGGCAGAGCCAGCCTTTTTCGGCGAGCTTCATGTACCAGGGCTTGTTCTCGTGGAAATGCAGCCGCTGGGGCGGGTTGCGCAATTCGGGTGGGTAGTTGTCCTGGATCCAGGCGCGGACATGGGCGCGGAACGCGTCGTCGGAGAGTTGGTCGAGATCGTCGGGTTCGGCGTTGCTGACAGCGGTCATAAGAGTCTCCTCACGGCGGAGCTTAGCGCATTTGGGGGGAAGGCTGAAATCGCCGAACCGCCGTTACCGCGTGGCCATGCCTTGCAGCCGGATCAGTCCGTCAGGCACCTGGCGAAAACCGGTGATGGACGCTTTCAGGCCGACGATGTTGGCCGGCGCCCACAGATAGATCAACGGCAGATCGTCGCGCTCGTGCCGCCAGACCGTGGCGTAGAAGGCGCGCCGCTGATCGACCGCCGCCACGGTGCGGGCGTCGTCCAGGGCCTTGTCCACTTCGGCGTTCTTGTAGTGCCCGTAATTGAAGGTTCCGTCGCCGTGCAGCATTTGCCACATGTTGCCGTCAGGATCGGCGCGACCGGACCAGCCGATGAGATAGGCTTCGAAGTCGCCGGAATAGCCCGCCTGCAATGACGAGGCGAACTCCATCGAGCGGATCTTGACGTCGAATCCGGCTTCGCTCGCCATCGACTGGATCACCTCGCCGGCCTGCTGGATATCGGTCTCATTGGTGATCGTCAGGACCACCGGAACCGGCGTTTTCACCCCCGCCTGAGCCAGCAACGCCTTTGCTTTCGCGATGTCGCGTGGCGGCGGTTTCAGGCTCTCATCGTAATAGGGTGAGCTGCGCGGATTGGCCTGCGCGGTGGGGCTATTCATGTTGTTGAACACGACCTGGACCAGAGCATCGCGGTCGATCGATAGCTCGAACGCCTGGCGCACGAGTTTGTTCTGGCCAACGATCGAGTTCGCCGCCGGGCCGTTGCCGAGATTGAACGTGATGCCGGTATAAGCCAGCGAGCCGTTGGTCGCGATCCGCAGTTTGGGATCGTGCTTCACGGCATCGACGTCGGTCGGCAGGATATACTCGACCAGATCCAACGCGCCGGCGCGCAGATTCTCCAGCCGCGCGGTGGCGTTCACGTTCGGCTGATACACGACCTCATCGAAATGAATCGCGTCCTTGTCCCAATAGCCCGGGAAACGCTTCAGGACGATCTTGTCCTGCGCGACCCGGGAGTCGAAGGCGAACGGTCCGGCGCACACCGGATGCAGGCCGAACTTGTCGCCGGCCGCCTCGGCGGCCTTGGGGGAGATCATGATGCCCGCGCGATCGGTCAGTTGCGCCAGTAGCGGCGACGAGGGCGCGCGCAAGTTCAGCAGGACCGTGAGCGGATCGACGACATCGATGGAGTCGATGGAATTGACCTCACCGCGCCGCATGCTGCCTTTGGCTGTCAGATCGCGGTTGAGTTTGTACTTGACTGCTTCGGCATCGAGTTTCTCGCCGTCCTGGAACAGCACGCCGGAACGCAGGTGGATCAGCAGATGGGTGGGATCTTTCCACTCATAGCCGGTGGCCAATTGGGGAACGATATTCAGCTTTTCATCGATGTCGAACAGCTTGTCGCACATGCCGGCGAACACGATGCGGCCGACGTACGACGAGCCGAGAGTCGGGTCCAGGATATCGGGGTCCTGCCGCAAACCGATATGCAGTGTTTGCGCGGAGGCCTGGGCTATCGAGAAGGCCGTCAACATCGCCAAAACCCGCGACACCTGGAGCGCGGCACCCGAAACTCGGCCTTGCCGGGATCGACCGGGCCACCCCGTCGAACATGGTGCGGCAATAGATGACCGGATCGAACCCTCCCATGACGATTGGGAGCGTGTGTCTCGCGTTCCAGTCACATCGGGTGCTGGCAGGCTGGTGGTTTTCATTGGGGTGACACTCGGTCGCTGGCGATGGTGGCGTCGATGGTGGGACGGTCCAGTGTGCCCCACTCGCTGACGGCCCCGGGCAAGAAGCGGCGGAAGACGGCGAACCTTTCCAGGCTGACCCGGTAGAGGCGGCGGAGTTCGGCCAGTGGGTCGGGATGGTCGTCGGCTCGGATATCCAGGTCGGGGTAGGGATCGAGCGACGCGACTTTCAGGCCGGCGGATTGCTTGCCGCGTTTGTCTCCACCCGCTTTTTCGCCGGCTTCCAGCGCGGTCAGCAGGCGCTCGGCCATTGATCCGGTCGCGGAAAGATACGCTTCCAGAGTCGCGCGGACCGTTGCCTCGCCGGATAGCATGTTGCCGGCGACGGAGACGTTTTCCGCTGAGACATGGCCAGCCCAATCGACGCAGTGGATGCCGGTGTGTTGAGCGATGCGTCCGGTCGCGTCGAGGATGTGGAACTGCCGCTGATCCGCGCCCAGATCCGGAGAGACGAGGGAGGTCAGGACGGCGTCCGGTGCCTCACCGGCGCGCAACCGAGGCATCGCGTGGACAGCGTACATCGGATTGACCAGCGCCTGGGTCGCGAGCGCGGCGACGTTGCCCTCCACATGCGGGCAGATGGCGCCGACGGCGAAGAAACGGGAGGCAACCGCGACGCCAAGCGTGCCGGTGGCGGGGTCGCGCGCGAGGATTGACCAGGTCATGCGGGGAAGATAGCGGAAGCGGTCGCTGTTGCCAGAGGGGACGCGCAAGGGGAGGTCAGAGTGGCGCGCGCCTTACTCCGCTACTACCGCGTTTGGAACCGGTTTCGCCAGGCGCGTTCGCAACATGTCGGTGTCCAGCGCGCCTTCCCACTTCGCGACCACCACGCAGGCGACGCCATTGCCGATCAGGTTGGTCAGCGCCCGCGCCTCCGACATGAAGCGATCGACGCCCAGAATGAGGGCGATCGACGCGACGGGGATGGTGCCGACTGATGATAATGTCGCCGCCAGAACGATGAAGCCAGAACCGGTGACTCCGGCCGCGCCTTTCGACGTCAGCAGCAGGATCGCCAGAATTCCAAGCTGTTGCCACAAGGTCAGGTCGGTGTTGGTGGCCTGCGCCAGGAACAGCGCCGCCATCGTCAGATAGATGCAGGTGCCGTCGAGATTGAACGAATAGCCGGTGGGAATGACCAGACCGACGACCGAAGCCTCGCAGCCCAGATCTTCCATCTTGGCGATCATGCCAGGCAGCACGCTTTCCGAGGACGACGTGCCGAGAACGATCAGCAACTCTTCCTTGATGTAGCGGATGAAGCCGATGATGCTGAACCCGCTCAGCGCCGCGATCACGCCGAGCACGCCGAAGATGAAGATGAGGCAGGTGATATAAACCGCCGCCATCAACTGGCCGAGCGAAAGCAGCGTCACGATCCCATAGCGGCCGATGGTGAACGCCATCGCTCCGAACGCGCCAATGGGGGCGACTTTCATGACCACGGCGACAACGCCGAACAACGCCTGCGAGGCTTGCTCGATCACGCCGAGCAGGGGCTTGCCGCGCTCGCCCAGGGCCTGCAACCCTACCGCGAACAGGACCGCGAAGAACAATACCTGAAGAATATCGCCCTGGGCGAACGCGCTGATGACGGTGTCGGGGATGATGTTCATCAACGTGCCGACGACATCCTGTTCCTTCGATTTGGCGACGAACGTGGTGATGGATTTCGTGTTGATGGCGGCTGCGTCGATGTTCATCCCCACGCCTGGCCGCAGCACGTTGATGACGACCATGCCGACGATCAGCGATAATGTCGTGACGAACTCGAAGTAAAGCAGCGCCTTCAGGCCGACCCGCCCGACCTTCTTCATGTCGCCCATGTTGGCGATGCCATGCACGACGGTGCAGAAGATGATCGGCGCGATCAGCATCCGTATCATTTTGATGAAGGCGTCGCCGAAGGGTTTCATCGCCTCGGCCCACCCGAGCGGCAACAGGATCAGGCCGCGCAACGATTCGGGAACGACCTTCGGATCGGTGGGCGACAGGATGCCCAGGATGACCCCGACCAGGATCGCCAGCAAAACCTTGAAATACAGGCTCCGATAAAACGGACCATGCGAGATCGGTGCGGTTGCCATGACGTTTCCTGACGTGTTTGGCCGCCCGTTACCACACCTGCCTTACTTATGATACAAGGCGGGGGCGATACCAGGCAGGCGGCCGCTTTTCGCGAAACGCCGAGGTGCCCTCGTGCCCTTCGGCCGAGGCGCGCTGCGTCCAGCCTTCATGCGCCAGCAAAGTCATTTGACGCTCGTCAAGCAAAAGCCCGTTGGCGCCGAGGAAGCTCCGCTTGGTCATGGCGATCGCTTCAGGGCCACTGAGGAAAATCGCGTCCAGCACGGCGGCGAGTTTGGTTTCGGTATCGCCATCGGGAACGACCTCGTGCACCAGACCGATGCGTTCGGCCTCGCTTGCGTCGAACCGTTCGCCGGTCAGTGCATATCGACGTGTGTGGCGCAGGCCAATCGCGTTGACCATGTGAGTCGAGATCGGGGTTGGTGAAACGCCAACGCGGACCTCGGTGATGCCGAACAGCGAGTCGGGCGTCGCGAAGGCCACGTCCACGCAACAGACGATGCCGACGCCGCCGCCGAAACAGGCGCCGTGCACCAATGCGATGGTTGGTTTCGGGAACTCATTCAGCAACTGCATGGCGCGCGTGGTGGCCAGCGACGCATCGAAGTTTTCCGCCGGCGGATAATGCGCGACCTCATTGAGCCAACGAATGTCGGCGCCCGCCTGGAAATGCTTGCCGGCGCCGCGAATGACCAGGCACCGAACCGCGGGGTCGGTCGCCAACCGGCGCAGTCCGCCGATCAGGGCGTCCAACATCGCGGCGTTGTACGCGTTGCCGACCTCGGGGCGGTTCAGGGTGACGGTGGCGACGCCTCGTGCATCGACATCCAGCAGAACGACGTCCCGGGTCATGGCGCGGCGATCTTCCCGGGATCGGTGTTGCCGCCGCAGACGACGACGCCGACCCGCGCGCCCGGCGGCGGCACGAAACGGCCGGAGATCGCCGCGGCGAGGGCCGTGGCGCCGCCTGGTTCGGCGATGAGGCGCATCTGCTCCCACAGCAACCGTTGCGTGGCGGCGATCTGCTCGTCCGTCACCAGAATCGCCGCGGTCACGAACGCCTGGGCGATCGGGAACATCAGCGCGCCCACCTGACGGGCACCCAAGGCATCGGCGGCGAGACCGGAGACCGGGCATTCGATGGGACGGCCGACCAGCATCGCGGTGGTCAGGGTGGGGCAACCTTCGGGTTCCACGTTGATGATCTCGGCCGAGCCCGCGTACCAGGCGGCGATGCCACCGATTAATCCGCCGCCGCCGGTGGCGACGAGGATATGCGTCAGTTCGGGTGCATCCTGCTGGAACTCGCGGCCAACGGTCCCCTGGCCGGCGATCACGTCCTCGTGGTCATACGCGTGCACTTCCAACGCGCCGGTCTCGGCCTGACGGAGGCGGGAGGCGGCCAGCGCGTCGGCGTAAGCGTCGCCGCCCTGGATCACGCGCGCGCCATAGAGGGCGATGCGGTTCACCTTGGTGGCGGGCGTGCTGGCGGGGACGAAGATCTCGGCTTTGATCCCGAGGGAACGGGCGGCATAGGCGACGGCGGCGCCATGATTGCCGCCGGACGCGGTGATGACCCCGGCGTCCGGGATCGCCGCGCTCAACAATCGATTGAAAGCTCCGCGCGGCTTAAAACTTCCGGTATGCTGCAACAACTCCAGTTTCAACTTGACCGGGTAATTGAGCGACAGCGATCCGCCATCTATTTCTATCACCGGCGTGTGTCGGACGTGAGATGCGATGCGCGCGGCGGCGGCTTCGATGGTGGAACAATCGATCATGATGCGGCGGACGCTGGCATGCGGCGGCCGGGCGGGCAAGATGACGCCGAGCATGGAAGTTAAGTTCGCGCTTCCTTTATGGTTCGCGCAGGACCACAGTAGCGCGTTGGATTTCGCCAGTTTCCTTTTTGCCGGGGGGTAGTCTCCGGTGCCTGAAGAGGCAAGACGCGGTTGGCTGAGATCATTGCGGCGACGACGGGAGCATACGCGGTGCGTCAATTGTTTGGCGGGCTGACCTGACGCCATGGGTGAAGGCGTTCGGATCCATGGCAGTTGCGTGGCGCGCGATGGCGCGGGTGTGTTGATTGTCGGCCCGTCCGGCGCCGGCAAGTCCGACCTGACGTTGCGGCTGCTCGGCCGGGGCTTTGACCTCGTCGCGGACGATCAGATCGACGTCGTCGATGGCGTGGCGCGAACTCCGGAGGCTCTGGCCGGGTTGTTGGAGGTGCGGGGGCTGGGTATCGTTCGGCTGCCCTATCGCTCCGGCGTCAAATTGCATGTCGTCATCGCCTTGACCGATCAACCCGAGCGCCTGCCGCGACCGGAACGTCATGCCGCCCTCGGTCTGCCGGTGGTGCGGCTGCGTGGCACGGATGCTTCGGCTCCGGATCGTGTCGCGTTGGCGCTCGATTGCGCGTTGGGCCGCGTCGCCCAGCACACCGGAGCGTTCGCGGCATGAGCCAGCCGCCGATCCTCGACACCGGGCGGCGCCGTATTGTCGTCGTCACCGGCCTATCGGGGGGCGGCAAGGCGTCGATCCTGCATGCTCTGGAGGATGTGGGCTACGACGCGGTCGATAACCCGCCGCTTGGGTTGGTGGAGGCGCTCGCCAGCCGGGCCGACCGGGACATCGCGATCGGCGTCGATGCCCGTACGCGTGGGTTCAACGCGGAACTGGTGCTCGATACCCTGGCCAATCTGCGCCGCAACCCAGCCCTGCTTCCGGAGCTTGTCTTCGTTTGGGCGGACGAAGCGACTTTGTTACGACGGTACACCGAGACCAGGCGGCGCCATCCGATGGCGCCGCGCGGACGCGTAACAATCGGGATTGAGATCGAGCAGGAAATCACCGCGCGTTTGCGAGAGGCGGCCAATCTGGTCATCGATACGTCGGATCTTCCATTGGCTCGTCTGCGCGAGCTGATCGAGCGGCACTTCGGCCCAAGGGGCGACGACAACGACACCAGAATGGTCGTTTCGCTGATTTCTTTCGCATATGCGAAGGGCTTGCCGAAGGAAGCGGACCTCGTGTTTGACGCGCGTTTCTTGCGTAACCCGCATTATGATCCCATCTTGCGGCCAAGGACGGGGCTTGACCCGGAAGTTGGCGCCTATATACGCGCTGATGAGGACTACGCGGCATATGTTGCCCGGATCACCGGTCTGGTTGATCTGGTGTTGCCGAGATTCGTGCTTGAAGGAAAGAAATACGCCACGATCGCGATTGGGTGCACCGGGGGGCGGCACCGGTCGGTTTATCTGATTGAGCGTCTCGCCGCCCATTTGACTTCCCGACTTTCTGAGATAAAGGCGGAGGGGATTACAGGCTTTAAGGCGCGACCGGCCGGGGAGAACGGATTGGACTGGCGGCAGACCGTGACCCACCGGGAACTGAGCGCTGGAAAATCCGGCGTGGAGGATGGCGCGCTGGTGAGTGGGCCAGAGGGGCGAGCGACGGGGCGAGCGACGGGGCGAGAGACTGAGGATCTACCGGGGGAAACCACGGGAGAACGACCGGCTGGGGGGCCGGGCAGCGCGCGAAATGATGTTCAGGCTGACGGCGATGGCCACAAGACCATGCCGATTCAGGCACAGGAGGCCTGAGAACAGATCATGACTCAAAGCAAAGACAGAGGGCTTTTCGGCGGGGCACAGCCCTTCCCGAGAGCCGGTTGGGACACGTCAGACCACAAATGATCGGAATGATCCTGGTCACCCACGGGCGCCTGGCGGAGGAACTTCGCCTCGCGATGGAACACGTGGTGGGAGCGCAGCGTGGCGTCGATACGGTGTGCATCGGTCCCGACGATGACGTCGAATCGCGCCGGGCGGAGATCGAGGCCTGTATCGGGCGGTGCGACACCGGCGACGGGGTCGTGCTGCTGACCGATATGTTCGGCGGGACGCCGTCCAACCTCGCCATCTCGATGATGGAGCGCAAAGGCGTGGAGGTCATCGCCGGCGTCAATCTGCCGATGCTGGTGAAGCTGGCAAAGGTCCGCTCCAACCAGCCGCTCGCCGACGCGGTGTCCTGCGCCGAGCAGGCTGGGCGAAAATATATCGCCGCCGCCTCGCACGTGCTGCACGGCTGTCGGACCAACGGTCGCGCCTGCGGGGAATGATCGTCCTGTCGCCCACCGGGCAAGGGCGATGCGTCGCTGCTGTATCGGGCTCCCATGACTGAGGGCGGGCCTCCGGTTCAGACCCGGACTGTCATCATCGCCAATAAGCGAGGCCTGCACGCGCGCGCGGCGGCCAGGTTCGTCACGCTCGCCGAGCGCTTTGGCGCGTCGGTGGAGGTCGTGCGGGGCGATGAGCCGCCGGTTTCCGCTCGGTCGATCATGGGTCTGATGATGCTGGGGGCGGGCAAGGGATGTGCGCTGGAACTGCGCGCCGAGGGTTGGGACGCGAAAGAGGCGTTGGACGCTCTGACCACCCTGGTCGAGGCCGGGTTTGATGAACGCGACTAGCCCAGGAGCGGGCTCGGGAGCGGGCGGGCCGACGGGAGGGCCGCTGGTGAACGTGCTGGCGGGGCGCGGGAAGCGGTTGGAACGCCGTTTCGCGGGGATCGCGATCTCGGCCGGGGTCGCAATCGGGCCGGTATTCTACGCGGTCGAGCCGGATATTCCGGTGACGCAATCCAAAATCGCCGCCGCCGATATCGCCGCTGAGGGCGCCCGGCTGGATGCCGCCATCCTGCAATCGCGCAAGCAACTGACAAAGCTCCGCGGCCGGCTGGCGGTGCTGCCGGAGGAAAGCCAGGCGGAGATCGCTCCGCTGATCGACGCGTATTTAAGGATGATCGGGCCGTCGCGACTCGTTCGCGGCATTCGCCGGCGGATCGAGGAGATGCTCCTGTCCGCCGAAAGCGCGGTGGTGATGGAAGCCGACGCGATCGCCGGCGCGATCATGCGGCAGGCCGAACCCGGGCAGAACGCCGAGGATCGGGCGAGCCTGGCGCGGCGGGCGGAGGAGGTGCGGGAAATTGCTCGCCGGGTGGTGCGCAACCTGACACGCACGCCGTTTCGCAGTTTTTCGGGCTTGCCGGATGGCGCGATCCTGGTCGCCGAGTCGCTGAGGCCGTCCGACGCGGCGTTGCTCGATCCGTCGCGATTGGCGGGGGTGGCGACCGACGAGGGCGGGACGGACGGTCATACAGCGGTGATGCTGCGTGCTCTGGGTGTCCCCTCGGTACTCGGCGCGGCTGGGCTGACGCACGCGGCGCGGCCCGGGGACATTGTCGTGGTGGACGGGATCGCCGGCTCGGTAACGTTGAACCCGAGCGCGGAGACGGTGGCGACGGCGAAACGGGCCGTGGCGGCGTTCGCGCGGGAGCGGCAACGTTATGCGAAGTTGCGGCGGTTGGCGGCGGAGACGACGGATGGCGAGAAGGTCGAACTGCAGGCCAATTTCGAGTTGCCGGTCGAGTTGCCGCTGATCGCGCAGTCGGGAGCCCAGGGAATTGGGCTGTTGCGGACTGAGTTCTTGTTCATGAACCGGGATACGGTGCCGGATGAGGCGGCTCAGGCGGAGACGTACCGCGGCGTTGTCGAGGCGATGAACGGCGACTCGGTCACGATCCGCGTGCTGGACTGGGGCGGCGAGAAAGATATCGAGGCGCTGTCGAACGCTGGGCTTGTGCCGGATATTTCGGATGTGAATCCGGCGATGGGGTTGCGCGGGTTGCGGTTGCTGCTGCGGCGGCCGGAGTTGTTCGAAACGCAGTTGGCGGCGATTTTAAGGGCGTCGGTTTATGGGCCGGTGCGGGTGCTGCTGCCGATGGTGACGACGGTGGGCGAGGTGCGTGCGGCACGCGAGACTTATGAACGGGTGGCTCGGCGGTTGCGGCGGCGGGGGGAGCGGTTGCCGGAGAAGTTGCCTCCGTTGGGGATCATGATCGAAACGCCGGGGGCGGCGTTGTCGGCGGATGCGCTGGCGCTGGAGGCGGATTTTTTCGCGATCGGAACGAATGACCTGACGGCGCATACTCTGGCGGTGGATCGGGGGGAGAGCGATGTCGGGGAGATGTACGATCCGTTGCACCCGGCGGTGCTGCGATTGATCCAGTTCGCGACCGAGGCGGCGTTGCGGATGCGCATGCCGGTGTCGTTGTGCGGGGAGATGGCGGGGGACCCCAGGATCACGCCGCTGCTGCTGGGGTTGGGGTTGCGGGCGTTCAGTATGAACGCGTCGGCGGTGCCGCGGGTGAAGCAGGTGGTAAGGGCGGTGGATTCGGATGCGTGCGTGCGGTTCGCGCGGCGAGTGATGGAGCAGGCGGATCCGGAGCAGATCAGGGCGTTGCTGGCGGGGTTTGGGTGAGGGGGGGCACGGACCGCTAAGTGACCGGAAGTCACCCTTTTTTTCTTACGCGAATGTCAACCAATGTCCTTCTGAATCACTCCGATTTTCCCAAGTCCGTCACTAACCTGCACCATTCCGACACATATGGAAGTACCAACCCCGACGTAAGTTGGGACTAAAGCCGCTCCGATCGTCGCGATAGTTGACGTGAGACCGGCAGTTAGCGCGAGTCCCACATTGCCTGTTGCGAGACCAGTTCCCATTAGGATCTGGAGGCTTGCGCCAAAATAGCGGAGCACTGTACCTCGCGGTCTCTTTGGTTCATCGCTCTCAGGGCCCTCCGTCGCATCTGGCCGTCGCATTATGGCTCGAATAATCACTTGCTGCTTAACTTCGCGTGCCGCGTCGAGTTGTTGGCGATGTTCCCGCGCTGACCACAACAAGCCTTGATGCGTCGAGTCAATTTCAATCCCCGTCCAAGGGTCATAACCATCCATTCCGTCTATAGCTGGTAGGGTGTACCTTATTGGTATAAAAGAAATCTCTTCCGAACTCTCGGCCACAATTTCTGCGACGCCAGATTCTTCTAATTCTGCAAAAACCTCTGAGTGCAATTCTATGACCTCATCCAATCGGGATGCTGTAAATGCTGCTAGCTCACTTTGCGAGTCTTCAGGAAGGTCTATGAGGCGAGAAACATTATGTTGCGCGTGATATATTTGAGCCCTTATCTGGGATGCGCGATCCGCGAATCGTTGCAACGGTCGATAATCAAGCCTTCTTAACGCCCGCTTTAAACGACTTGTCAGCTTATCGCTCAATCTATCAATCGCATGCTCCTCCTCTGCTAAATCAGGTTCGGCAAACTTTGCAAGCGGTCCCTCGGGGAAACTCTGGGACTTCCATGGCTGAGAGACTAACCTGATCCGCTCACCGCTGAGGTCTTCGGATATAAGG
Source organism: Acetobacteraceae bacterium (assembly GCA_003164305.1). The sequence continues at coordinate 1,689 of PLSZ01000335.1, read as the reverse complement.
AGACCCTGCGGGATCTGGCCATAATACCAACCCTCCACCGTGGTCCCATTGGCAAGCTGGACTACGATACGCCTGCCGATGTTTCTCAGCATTGCATGCATCCTGGCTCTAAGGGCAGTTTGAACCCTGGTTTGCTTCGTCAGTTAAGTCCAGCGGCCGTTTACGACGATCGATAAGGTCACCTGGAGAGAAGGCGCACCGTTTCATTACAGTCTGATCCTCTTGACCTCATCCTGCGTCAGTCGTTCTTGCGCCCGATCATAAAGCTTCGTTGTGCGCGGACTCTCATGCGACGCCATCTCCTGCGCGTGTTCCAGCGCGCCACGATTGGAGAGATACGCGGTGATGCCCATCGCCCGAAACGAATGATTACCGATCGACCCGTGAATTGCAACCGCAATCGCAACGGCTCGGTGCCAGATCATTCTCCGGGCACCTGGATGCCCATTGCGTCGTCGGCGTTGCCGGTGGGTGTGGTGGGGTGTGACAGACGACCCGTCCGGATTTTGCTCGGCTGGTGGTGGATGGATCGCCGACGCGAGGTCATCGGCCCGTTGGCTGTATCAGGGGCGCTAGATCAGCGTCCCTGCCGTCAGTCATGATCCTGCGCGTTTATCGCGATCCTCGGCCAGCAACCGATCGAGCAGAACCTGACGGACATGGAAATTCGTGGCCTGCAACGCCGCGAAGGCCGCCGGCAGATCGATCATGCCGCGATCGGCCGCGCGGGTGAGAACTCCCAACGTGCCAGTAACGGCAAGGCCCCTGGTTTCCGCGACCGCGGCGCCCGCTCGCTCGTCGATGAGAATGAGCTCTGGCCGAATCATGCCGGCCAGCGCGATGGCGGCTCGTTCGCCATCATCAAGGGACCGCGGCAAAGCGTTGACTTCGATATCCGGCACCGTGTGCACCATTACCCATGAAGGGGGTGCCGTGGCCCATTCACGCACGGACAGCGGTGCGCTGGCATCAAGCAATTCCGCACGCACTTCCGCCGGCACATGGACCGTCTCGAACAGTCGCGGAAGCAGATCGATGGACTCGATCAGCACCAAATAGTGCAGGGGGGTTGTATCGGCGACGACGCCACGCACGCGCCCTCAGACGCCAAGCCGGTCAAGCGTTCGCCGCTGGTGTTCGAACTCTTCGATCGTCATGGATTCATCAACGCCATGTTCCTTGAGAAAACCGTCGAGCTCGGCGCGGGTGCCGTAGCCGAGAGCGCGGCGCAATTCCGGCCGGGTCAGCTTGCCGGAACGGTATCCTTCAAGAGCCAGCGCCTCCAATGCGAGGCGCGCGAGGTCGCCGTCATCGGCGCCGAGAAGCTGAGCAATGTCGTCCGGAAGGGTGACGGTCAGGTTCATGCTCCCAGTCTGACATGAAGCAGGTCAGCCGTCACGTCCTCCGTGATAACCGACCATTCGTGATCGCCCTTTCCCGCGTCAGCAGGGCGAGCCCTGAACGTTGCTCGCCCCGCCGCCGATTTCAACCGCTCTTCCTCCCGCGTCCCAACATCACCTCTCGTGAAACACGAACGTCCTCAACTCGATACTCTCCCTTGGCGCGACATCCTTCGGCGCGGTCGGATCCTCGAACGCCGTATGCGGCATGAACCGCGCGCGCCCGTCGGTCTCCGAGTCATAACACTTCAGCAGCAACGCCTCGTCCGGCTGCATCTCCGGCACGTAG
>PLSZ01000542.1 GCA_003164305.1 Acetobacteraceae bacterium | reverse complement strand
GGGTCGAGCCCGAGCATGACGGGGTTACTCATGCGTCAATGTCTTCGCCGTTTGGTATAACTTCGGCGTGCAACGGTGGAATTCCACGAAGCGTTGGAGCGCGGCATATGAAACGCGTCATGGCCGGGTCGAGTGATCGGGCCATCGCTCTCTCCATCATGTCGATGCGGATGGCGCGGTCGAGCCGCGCCATGACGATTCAGAGAGCGTGACTCGCGTTCCGCCGCCCATGGCCCAAAGCCCATCGGCCAATGCCCAGCCGCACACGCCGAAAAGCTACCATTTTGTAAGGCGGCCCCGCCTATGGTCGCCGCATGGGCACGGGAGAAATTTCGTAGATGCCCCAAATGTTCACGGTCCGCTGGCCGCTGTTCGCACGTTTGGAAGCAGTCTTTTTCTTTCCGGTCGCGATCCTGCTGGCCAGCGAGATCGCGCCGGTGCGAACGGCTGTCGATACCGCATTGGTTCCCGAACTGGCGCCCATTCTGCACGACGGGTTCGGCCTGCCGTACATCGTGATTTACTGGATCGCGGTGGGGATGATCGCGTTCCTGCCTTATTTCGTCGGATTGCTCGTCACCGACCGCCTGCTGACGGTGCGCAAAGGGTACGCGCTGCTCTCCTTCTTCGCGATCGCCACCTGGGCCGCCGCCGCGATCCGATTGTCGGACCGAATCGCCATCCCTCTTCCCGACAGCCTGATCAGCGACAACGGCAGGCTGGCGTTCGACCAGCAAACCGCGATCGTCGCCGCTGTGATCGCGGCCCTGACCCACGCCTACGCCATCTGGACCGGCGTCCGCGACGATGGCGACGTGGCGATGCGCCTGATCGCCGCGCGCGAGGAATACGAATACTCGCGCACTCGCCCCGACCAGCCGGGTCATGCCCAGGATGCTTATTACCGGCGAACGGCGCAGTTTCGGGGATGGCAGCCGGACAAGCAGCTTGAAGGACTGGGCGCCGGTCCCCGAGAAAACTCCGCCGTGAAGGTGCTCTCCGCCATCACCTGGGTGGGAGTGATCATCGGGATGGGGTTCGCCTGGCACAACTGGAACGATTTCGCGCGCGAACGCGTGCTCGCGCCCGAGGTTCAGGCAGGCCCTCCGCTGGCCCCGCGCGGCACCAATCCGGCGACCGCGGCTCCCGCGATGCCGCTCGCCCCCGTCGGACCGCCACAGGTGAACTCGCACACGGTCTCGATCGCCGCGTTACCAGCTGTTCAGCGCCCCACGGAGGTCTCAACCAGTATTCAGGCGGCGGGTTTCTCGATCGGCCCCAACGAAGCCATCGCCGAGCGCGGGGGCGACGGAGGGTTCGCCTTCGACGCGGTCGTCAACGGCGGTCATGTGCAAATGTTGTTCGATACCGGCGCGTCCGTCGTTGGGTTGCGGTTCGAGGACGCGATCCGGCTTGGCATTCCCGTGAGCAGGCTGAATTATTCCGCCAAGGTGAAGACCGCCAATGGCGCGGCCGACGTCGCGCCGATCACGATCGATACGGTGACGGTCGGCAACATCACCCTGCGCGCGGTACAGGGCTTCGTCGCGAAGCAAGGCATGCTACAGACAAATTTGCTCGGACAAACGTTTCTGGCGCGGCTCGCCGGCTATAACGTGGAAAAGAACGCGCTGGTGTTGCGGGGCCACTGATCAGGCCGCCCCTCATCAGACGACCGTGGCCTCGAACACCCGGATGTAGTTCCCACCGAGCAGTTTCGTGGTGTCCGCCACGCTGAATCCGACCCCGATCAGTGCCTCCGCCAAACCCGGCAACCGGTCGTAATCCGGCAGAACACTGGGCCCCACCAGCCCCATCATATCGGTCCCGAGACCGACGTGATCGATGCCGGCGACATCGACCAGCCGCGCCATGCCCGTCGCCATCGCGGTGAAGGAGGGGAATTCGCTTTCTGGTGGCCATACGCCGACGACCCCTCCGGTCGATGCGATGATCCGCGCATGGGCCGCCGAGATCCGTCGGCTGTAGCGTCCCGGATTATCCGACAGCGAGGTGTGCGACAGCACCAAAGGCTTCGTCGTCACCGACGCCGCGCGTTTCACCAGATCGTACGTGCCGTGCGCCACATCGACAACAATGCCGAGCCGGTTGCAGCGGCGGATGACCTCCGCCCCGACATCGGTCAGTCCGCCGTGCTCCGCGGGTTCGGTCTGAATGTCGCCCAGTTCGTTGACGCGGTAATGGGTGAGTTGCAGATGGCGGAGGTCCCATTTGGCGTGGGTCTCATCGACGCGATCGACCTGCCCCTCCAGGAAATCGGCGCCCTCGGCCGCGATGATGGCCGAGGCCGTGCCGGCTTTGGCCGCGTGCAATTCGGCGGCGGTCCGGATGATCGTCAGCCCCTGGTCCTTCGCCAGACCATGCACGCGGCCGAACGCCAACTGGGAGTATTGATACAGTTCCCCCGGATCCGGCTGGCGATACGGGTGAATGCGACCGTCCGCCATCACCCGGTGCGTTGGGCCGTCGGACACCACGGCGTGACAGATCACCGCCATGTTGCCCTGCCGCATCGGCCGGCCCACCGCCTCGAACGCGCGTCCCGTCCGCATCCGTGAGGTGCTGGCGATGCCGCCGGCATGACTGTGGATGTCCACCGACGGCGCGGCCTGAAGCGCGCTTTGAGCGTCAGCCTGGCGTTGCTCGCTGGCGACCGTCGTATTGGCGCAGGCGGCGAGGCACATCAGCGGCCCGCCGGCCAGCACGCCCCGGCGCGTGACCGCGGACCAGCCGGCCGGCTCCAGCAGCCGCGCGCCGAGCAATTGATAGCGCCAGTCGTCGGGATCGTCGCGCCGCACGCGCCACGTCCCGGTCAGCCGCAGCGAGCGGCCGCCAGCCGGAATGGGCGCCGCCGCGAATACCTCCACCGACGCCGACCGGTCGCGCGGAAAGCATCCCGGGCAGCAGCCTTGTTCGGCGGTCAGGATGAAGTGCGTGGCCCGTGCCGCCGGTAAGACCGTGGCCGCGAAGCCGGTGATTTCCACTGTGGTCCGGTCAGCGGAGTCCGCGCGGGACGAGCCAAGATCCTGCCAGTGCAACTGCATGTGCCGCGCCCCCCCCGTGGCCGGTGGTTGTTGTTCGTTGGTCTCGCGTTCCGGCTGGCCGAGCCTGGCGCGACCGAAGCCGAGGCGTCAAGCGCGGTCGAACCGCTTCACCAGTTCCCAGTTTGACGCGACCGCTTTCAATCTCCGTCATCCTCCGGCATGACCGGAGGATCCGTCGCTGCACACCTGTCAGCAAAGGTGTGACGATTCAAGGTTGTGCGGGGTTCGACCGATCCTCCGG
>PLSZ01000306.1:6374-7597 GCA_003164305.1 Acetobacteraceae bacterium | reverse complement strand
TGTTCTACGGCCTGCTGCGCCTGCGCCTGCCACTGGAAACCCGCCTGGAAGACCCCGGGTTCGGTCTGGCGTTCGACACGCTGGTCGAAACGCCGGGGGGCGGCATGGTACGCACAGGCCACCAGGACGGCGTCATCACCCTCAATCTCGCCGAAGCCGACGATGCGATCCGCGAACAGCGGCGCAACGTACTGGGCGAGCCCTACCGCACCCTCCTCGGCCACTTCCGCCACGAAATCGGCCACTATTATTGGGCCCGGCTCGTCCATGACGGCGGGCCGCCTGACGCGTATCGCGATTGTTTTGGTGACGAACAAATCGATTACAACCAGGCGCTGCGGGATTATTACGCGAACGGCGCGCCGCCCGACTGGCGGGACCATTACGTCAGCGCCTATGCCAGTTCCCATCCCTGGGAGGACTTCGCCGAAACCTGGGCTCATTATCTGCACATCGTCGATACGCTGGAAANNGACGCCGCGTATCGTTCCGCCGTGGACTTCGATCCCTATACCGCCGTCAATATCGACCAACTCGTGCGCCGCTGGCTGCCCATCGCCAGCGCGGTGAACAACGTCAACCGCTGCATGGGCCAGCCCGACCTGTATCCATTCGTACTGACGTCGGCGGTCATTCACAAACTCGGCTTCGTGCACGACCTGATCCGTCACGCGGTTCATTCCGCCAGCGAATCCGTCAGCGAAACAGCGTCCGCGTGAATGCCACGCCAGGCGGGAACCCAACGCCCCCGCTCGCGTTATCCTTCTGTAATTTCGCGGCGAGATAGCCAGGGGACTGAACAATGGATCGTGTCGTATTGCTTGCGCTCCTCGGGATCCCCGTCCTGGTCATCATGCATGTCGCCTTGTTCCGGCAGGAGCTTCCACCAGGCATCGCGATGCTGTCGATATCTGGCGGAGGCCAGGAACGTCCCACTTTGCAAGGTCACTGGCTGGCGCCGGAGCGCGTCGATCTTCCAGCCCGATACGTCATCAAACAGACATCCGAACGAGGTTCATGACCATGACTCAGACAGCAGTAAAAGACAGCAAGAAGCCGTTTCTGACGGACATCAAAACCATCCGCGAGCGTGCCCGTCAGCATATTGAGGACGGCGCCGTGACGGAATCTTACGGTGGAAACACGGAAACCGCCTGCAAAGTACTCAATGAGGCGCTGGCGACGGAGTTGGTCTGCGTCCTGCGCTACAAGCGGCACTACTT
>PLSZ01000306.1:0-6352 GCA_003164305.1 Acetobacteraceae bacterium | reverse complement strand
GGCGACACACTTCGCGAGATGATCGAGGAAGACCTCGTCGCCGAGCGCGTCGCCATCGATAGTTACAAGGAAATGGTCGCGTATTTCGCGCCCTTCGATACGACCACCCGCAAGATGCTCGAAGAAATTCAGGCGTCCGAAGAAGAGCACGCCGACGATCTCGCCGACCTGCTCGAACATTTTCCAGCCTCGGAACCGCGTTAATACCGAATTCGAATCAGGAGTTCGCGTCAAGGAACAGGCCCGTCATCGGCAAGCGATCTCTGTCCGTCTGATAGGCGCCGGTGTGGGCTCCGGCGCCCTGGGGTCCGTCACCAGCACCTGAGCCCGTCGCGGCGCCGAGGGCCGACACCCCGGCGCCGCACCACCATCGACGCCACCGCACGGTCCGGCGTAACCTGCCCCCGCCACGCGGGCATCCCCAATCCGCGCCGGCGACAGGGGCGAGCCGTCACCGACGGGGAGCCGGGTTAACCATCTGGCTCACGGCGGACACATGGCGAAAATCATCCCGGTAGATACGTTCGATTGCGTGGTCTTCGGCGCGACCGGTGACCTCACGCTGCGCAAATTACTCCCTGCCCTCTATTACCGCTTTCGCGACGGTCAGGCGCCGGAGGATTGCCGCATCATCGGCGCCGCCCGCTCCGACCTCGACGACAACGCGTATCGGGAGCGCGCGGCCGACGCCCTGAAGGAACACGTCGCGAAAGCCGATCTGGATACGAAAACCGTCCGCCGGTTTCTCGACCGCGTGCATTACGTGCGCATCGACGCCACCGCCGCAAACGCCAAATGGGACGCCTTCGAAGCGCTGCTCGATCCGGGCCGCGTACGCGTCTTCTATCTGGCCACCGCGCCCGACCTGTATGGCCCGATCTGCCGCAACCTCGGCGCCGCCGGCCTGGTGACCGAACAATCCCGTGTCGTGCTGGAAAAGCCGATCGGCCACGACCTCGAGTCCGCCCGCGCCATCATCCACCAGGTGGGCGAGGTCTTCTCGGAAGCCCAGACATTCCGCATCGACCATTTCCTCGGCANNGACCACGTGCAGATCACGGTCGCCGAGACGGTGGGACTGGAAGGCCGCGCCGGTTACTACGACCGCTCCGGCGCGATGCGCGACATGGTGCAGAACCATTTGCTACAATTGCTCTGCCTGATCGCGATGGAGCCGCCGGTGTCACTGGACGCCGACCGGGTGCGCGATGAGAAACTCAAGGTGCTGCGCGCGCTGCGTCCGATGGAGCCGCACGAGGTCCCCGCGCTGACCGTGCGCGGCCAATACACGGCGGGCGCGATCGACGGCAAGCCGGTCGGCGGTTACCAGACCGACCTGGGCCATGATGACCCGAGCGGCACCGAAACGTTCGTCGCCCTGAAGGCCGAGGTGCGCACCTGGCGTTGGGCCAACGTTCCGTTCTACCTCCGCACCGGCAAGCGCCTGCCGCAAAAAGTGTCGGAGATCGTCATTCAGTTTCGCGCCCAACCGTTCTCGATCTTTCCGGCGGAGGCGGCGGATTGGCAGCCGAACCGGTTGATTGTGCGCCTGCAGCCCGAGGAAGGCATGCGCCTGGAAATGATGACCAAGGACCCGGGACCCGGCGGCCTTCGCCTGTCGCAAACCGGCCTCGACATTCGTTTCGAGAAAGCTTTCGGCATCCGCTTTCCGGACGCCTATGAGCGCCTGTTGATGGACACCGTCCGCGGTAATCCGACGTTGTTCATGCGACACGACGAAGTCGAGGCGGCCTGGGCCTGGGTCGAACCCATCCTCGAAACCTGGGCCAGCCGGCCCGATCATCCGCGCCCTTACCCCGCGGGAAGCTGGGGCCCCACGGCGGCGATCGCGCTGATCGAACGCGATGGGAGAACCTGGCACGAAGAACTTTCCTGAGAGCTCGACGCCGCGCGCGCCCGCGTCAGGCGGCTCGCATGTCGCGAACGAACATGTCCAGCTTGGCGCGCAATTCATCGGCCTGGGCCGCGAACGCGCGCGCCACCGTCAGCACCTGACCGGCCCCCACGCCGGTCTCACCAGCCAGTTTTGTGACGCTTTGAATGTTGCCGGACACCTGTTGCGCGCTGCCGGCTGCTTCCGCCGCGCCGCGGGCTATTTCCGCCGTGACCTCATTCTGCTGCGTCACCGCGTCCAGAACCGCGCCGGCGATCCCATTAATGTCGGTAACCGATTTCGTGACACCGGCCAGAGCATCGATCACGCCAGCCGTCACGTCCCGCATCTCGGCGACCTGAGCGGCGATTTCCCTGGTGGCGGAGGCGGTCTGATTGGCCAGCTGCTTGACCTCGCTGGCGACCACCGAAAACCCTTTGCCAGCCTCCCCTGCCCGCGCCGCCTCGATGGTCGCGTTCAAAGATAGCAGGTTGGTCTGGTTGGCGATGGCGTCGATCAGAGCGACGACCTGCCCGACCTTGCGCGCCGCCTCATTCAGGCCCCGCACCGCGCCGGAAAGCCGCTCCGTCGTGGTCATCGCCGAAGTCGCGGTGGTGTCGGCCTCACCGACCTTGCGGCCGATTTCGCGGATCGAGGCGGACAGTTCCTCGGTTGCCGCCGCCATCGTCTGTACGGACGTCGAGGCCTGCTCCGAGGCCACCGACACCGCGGCGGCCTGCCGGTCGGTTTCCTCGGCGGTCCAGGCCATCTGCTCGGCGCTGTCCCTCAACCGCGACGAGTTGCCGATCAACGCATCGACGACCGCGTTGACGTCGCTCGCCAGTTTCTCCTGCGCCGTTACCACGTTCCAGATCAGCATCGGTCCGGTGTAGGTACCGTCCCTGTCGTACACAGCCGAAATGTTCAGGTAGATAATTTCGGGGCCCAGTCGGATCTGGGTCCGGTGTGGCAGGTTCTTCGGGTCGGCCAGTAATTTCCGGATGCGGCCGGGATCCTTGTGGAAGATATCGATGCTCTGCCCGAGAAGATCGTTCGGATCGACGGATAGCAGGCCGTCTTTTGCCAGGCGCCCGAGCAACGCCCGGGAGGCGGCGTTCAAATACGTGATGTTGAAATCCGGCACGGAGCAGGCCAGCACGTTGCTCTGCATCTGATCGAACATCTGGCAAAGTTCGAAGCTGCGGCGCACTTCCACCCGCAATTCGACCATCGCCTTTTCCATTGTGCCGATCTCATCCGTGCGCATGGGGGCGCCGGCCGGAACGCTGACGTCGCCGTTGGCGAGCCGGACCAAAGAACTGGTCATCGCGATCAGCGGACGAGTCACCCCGCGCGCCAGCACAAACGCGACACCGGCGACCACGGCGGCGGCCAACATGAACTCAAGCGCCGACAGCAACCCGGCCGAGCGGACGTCCGCCGCGATATCGTCGGCATAGACCCCGGTGCCGACGATCCAGCCCCAGGGCGCGAAACGCCTTGCATAGGATATTTTCTCGATCGGTACGTCGCCGCCGGGTTTGGGCCAGTCATAATTGAACGCGCCGCCGCCGTCCGCCGTACTCGCCGCCACTGCGAGCGTGAACGGCGAAACGCCATCCGGCCCCTTGATCGCCGCCCCGTCGGTGCCCTCGAGCCCGGGCTTGATCGGGTGCATCAATACGCGGGTGGATTCGTCATTGATCCAGAAATAATTGCCGTCGCCGAATCGCAGAGCGCGGATCGTCGCCATGGCCCCTGTTCGAGCAGCCTCCTGGGTCAGCCGCCCGGCGCGCGCCTCGGCCTCGAAGCGCGCCAGAATGCTGATCGCGGTATCCAGTTGATCGTGTGTGCCGCGCAACCGCTCCACGCGCATGTGGCGGCTGAGCGACCCGACGCCCAGGGCCGCGATGACCGAAAGGCCGATGAGCGCGACGATGCCGATGAAATGCAGGCGCACCCGGATCGAATAGTGCTCGAGCATGGAAGGCACTTCCTGATTGCACCAATCGGTGCAACCTGCCACGCGGATGGTGAACGGGCAGTTAATCGCCGCGATAAACCGTGCCCACCGCCGGCATCGGCTGGCCCATCAGCGCCTTCGCCGGGACCGTCAGGCTTCCTGCCGCATCCCCGTCTCCGAGGCACGCGTGATCATGTCCAGCAACCGGTGCCGGGTCACCGCCGCGTCGAACCCCGGCGTCACTGGCGCGCCGTCGCGGATTCCATCGCCCAGTCGCGCGTAAAGCTGCGCCACGTTGTAGGGCGAGCCCTGAGGCACGGTGTCCGGCACCCAACGGTACTTCGCCGGAATCGCCATCTCCGCCAGCGGCGTGCCGGCGCCGTGCGCGCCCATGACGGTCAGTTCCTGCCGTTGGGTCGAGGCCCGCGACGTGGCGGCCAGCACCAGATCGCCGTCCTCGCCGTGAATTTCGAACAGGAACTCGTGCCCGCGGGTCATGCCGCCACGCACCTGAAATGAAACCACCGCGGAGTCTCCCACGACGCCGCTGACGACCAGTTGATCGGGCACGTTCTTGGCGATCATTTCGCCGCTGCCTTGCAGTTCGATGAAATGGCGTTGACTGACCGCGAAGGCGGACAATTCTCGAAATTCTCCCAGGCAATGGCACAGCACATCCAGATTGTGCCCACCGGTGATGGTCATCAGGTTCGCCCCGTTCGCGCGATCAGTTTGGTACGCGCGGTCGATCGTCTTGCCCCAGTTGCCCGCGTTGACGAACAGCGTGCCCGACAATACGCGACCGATATGACCATCGGCGATCAGGTCCTTCACATAATTGATCGCGGGTGAGGCCTGGCCTTGCAACCCAACCACGTGACGGATGCCTTTGTGCTCCGCCGCGTCGCGCATCCGGATCGCTTCCTCGGTATTCCGGCCCAGAGGCCACTCGCAATAAACATGTTTCCCGGCGTCGATCGCGGCCATCACGGGAACATAATGGTCCGGCACCTTCACGCTGACCGTGACCAGATCGACGTCGGGATGCGCCGCCAGTTTCGCCGGATCGGCGAACGCCAGGGGCACCCCGTAATGTTTCGCCGCCGCGTCGGCGGACGCCTGATTCGATGTGCAAACCGCGACGATTTCAAAATCCGGCAAAGCCTGAAGCGCGGGGATGTGGGAGATCGAGGCGAACCCTCGGTTTGGGCTCACACCGACGATGCCGACTCGGATTTTACCTGGCATGGTGTGGAGTTTCCTTGTTTTGCGGTTGGCGCGCACGCTGTGCCCGCGCTGGACTTTTGGCAAGCGGGGCGCCGGCCCTTTCGAATTCAGCCGCGCCGGCTTAGGCTCGCACCCAATCCATTATCAAAGGAGCAGGAAATGGCCGTCAAACCCAACCCATCCCGAGAAGCCGTCCGCGGCGTCGTGCCCCACATGATCGAGCTGTCGGAAACTGTCATATATGGCGACATATGGGAGCGTCCGGGCCTGAGCAAGCGCGACCGCAGCCTGATCGTCGTGGCCGCGCTGATCGCTTCATACCGGCCCGAACAATTGAAGGGTCACCTCGGCCGTGCCCTGGACAACGGCGTCACCAAAGATGAAATCGCTGAGATCATCACGCATCTGGCGTTTTATTCCGGGTGGCCGGGATCGATGACCGCCGCGCGCATCGCCAAGGAAGTATATGAGGAACGCGGGTTGCTTTGATCCGGAAACGTCGCGATCCGTCCCCTCCCAAAAAGGACGCCTTATGGACAAAGACGAACTTACCCACTGGGCTCTCGCCAACGGCTGGCAGATGCTCGCCGGCTGTCCCAGCCTGACGAAACCCTCACGTCCGAAAGAGGCGATCGTTCGCCTCTCGCTCAAGGCGACGGTCGCCAATGTCGAGATCAAGAAGCCCGCGGGCAAATGGGAAAAAGTCGCCGGCCAGCCTTACGGCAAAATCCAGCCGGATCCCGACACGGGCCTGCCGTTGGGCCTCGGCCTGGACACCATACCCGGCTTCACGATGCTGATGCGGGAGAACAAGGACCGCATGACGTTCTCGAAGATGACCGGGGCGTAGACGACCCGTACCCGGAATCTTTGAACCGAGACACACAATTCCGTCATGGCACGGCTTGATCGGACCATCGCTCTCTCCATCGTGTTGCCGCGGATGGCCGGGTCAGGCCCCATAAGCATCAAGATAAGCGCCACGAGAGGAAAATGCGCCTCCTTCCGTCATCACCGGGCTCGACCCCATAGGCGCTAAAATAGCACGGAAAGCGAGCTCGAGCCCTCCATTCCCCGTCATGGTCCGGCTCGACCGGACCATCGGCATGGTCACACCGGTGAGAGCGAGTTTGGGCACACCGATGGTCCGGTCGAGCCGGACCATGACGTAATACCAGGCGTCCGAAACATTGACCCACGTCATGGCTCGGCTTGACCGAGCCATCGCTCGACGCAAACTGTGCGTCTGCTGATGGCCCGGTCGAGCC
>PLSZ01000260.1 GCA_003164305.1 Acetobacteraceae bacterium | reverse complement strand
GACAACACCGTCGAATTGCTGGTGGGAACGCAATCGAACGGGCAGGGGCATGAGACGACCTATCCGCAAATCGCCGCCGACCTGCTCGGTCTGCCGCCCGAAACGTTTCGCTACATCCAGGGCGATACCGAACGCGTGCGAGCGGGGAACGGTCACGGCGGCGCGCGTTCGATGCACATGGGTGGCGCGGCGTTGTTCCGTGCCGCAAATGAAGTGATCGCCAAGGGAACCGCCGCCGCCGCGCGGTTGTTGCAGGCGAAACCCGATGAGGTTCGCTTCGACAACGGCCGCTTCATCGCCGGCGATCGTGCGATCACGCTGCAGGATGTCGCGCGCGAAGCACCGTTGGATACTTACGTCTGGAACGTGCTCGACGTCATAACGTTCCCGAATGGTTGCCACATCGCCGAGGTTGAGGTCGATCCGGAAACCGGGGTCGTGACGCTGGATCGCTATTACGGCGTCGATGACTACGGCACTTTGATCAACCCGTTGCTGACGCTGGGACAGGTGCATGGCGGGTTGGCGCAGGGGATTGGCCAGGCGATGCTGGAGCACACGGTGTACGATCCGGACTCGGGTCAATTGCTCAGTGGTTCGCTGATGGACTATGCGTTGCCAAAGGCGGCCGATCTGCCCGATCTGAATATCACGCTGACCGGCACTCCAACCAACGCGAACCCTTTGGGCGTTAAAGGTGCTGGGCAGGCGGGGGCGATGGCCGCGCCGCAGACGATCATTTGCGCGATTCTCGATGCGCTCGCGCCGCTTGGCGTCACCCATATCGACATGCCCGCGACGCCGGAACGCGTTTGGCGCGCCATTCAAAAGGAAAAACCGGGATCATGACCAGGATTGCCGCGGAAGAGTATCTGGACGCGCTCGCCGCGCATGGGATCGAGCATCTGTTCGTCAATCCCGGCACCGACTTCGCCCCGATTGTCGAGGCTTACGCACGCGCCGCCCGCACCAACCGACCTGTGCCGAAGCCGATGGTGGTGCCGCACGAAAACGCCGCCGTGGGGATGGCGCATGGCTTCACGATGGTCACCGGCAAGGCGCAGGCGGTGATGCTGCACACTAACGTTGGCACCGCGAACTCAATCAACATGTTGATCGACGCCAGTCGCGATCGAATCCCGATGCTACTGACGTCGGGCCGCACGCCATTCACCGAGTCCGGTGCCGAAGGATCCCGCAGCGTTCACATCCATTGGGCGCAGGAGATGTTCGACCAGGCCGGCATGCTGCGTGAGATGGTTAAGTGGGAGTACGAAATGAAGCGTGGCGACCAGGCCGGGACGGTCGTGGATCGCGCGATGGAGATGGCGTGTACCTCACCTCAGGGCCCGGTGTATTTAAGCCTGCCTCGCGAAGTCCTTGGGGAAACCGTCGGCACGGCCGAAACCAACCGGGCGCATCGCGCGCGTCCGCGGGCTCCGGAGCCCGCGTCACGCGACATCGAGCAACTCGCCGACTGGATCGCGTCCGCCCGCAATCCGCTGATTATCACGGGAATGTTGGGGCGCGACCCGCGCGATAGCGTTGTTTTGGCGCGTCTTGCCGCCCGTTACGCATTGCCGGTCGTGCCATTTAACACGCGTTATTTCGCGATGTCGGCCAATCATCCGATGTATCAGGGCTCTTCACCAGGGTTGTTACTGAAAGAGGCCGACCTGATCATCGTCTTTGAAACTGATGTGCCATGGATTCCCACCCATGGAACGCCGGACATCAATGCGAAAATCGTGCAAATCGGTGAGGATCCGTTGCACACCCGGCTGCCAATGCGAAGCTTCCCGTCGGATCTCACGATGACCGCGACGTCTCTGTCCGTTCTTGAAGCACTGGAGAGCGCGCTCGCCAATCGAAGCACTCCGCACGTGGAAGAACGCGCTGTGCGCCTGACCGCGCGCTCCGACGGACTTCGCGACACCTGGCGGGAAGAAGCGGAAAAAGCAGGCGGCGCCAACACCATCACGTTGCCGTGGCTCAATCACTGCCTCCGCGAAATCATCGACGCGGACAGCATCGTCATCAGCGAGTATTCGTTCCGCCAGGAATACTGCCCCCTCGACACCCCAGGCAGCCTTTTCGCCCTCAGTTCCGCCGGCGGACTGGGGTGGGGCTTTCCCGCCTCCCTCGGCGCGAAGTTGGCCGCTCCAGGCAAACTAGTGCTCTCCGTACTGGGCGATGGCGCTTATATGTTCGCCAACCCCACAGCCTGCCATTATGTCGCGCAAATGCAAAACCTGCCGGTTCTGACAATTATCTACAACAACGCACTGTACGGCGCCGTGCGGCGCGCGACGCTGGAAATGTACAGCAAAGGCGTCGCAGCGGAGGCGGACGGACGGTTGCTCGCCGACCTCCCGGCGCCAGCGTTTGAAAAGATCGTGGCTGCTCACGATGGACATGGCGAACGAGTGGAACGTCCCGCCGATCTGCCCGCGGCTCTGCGCCGGGCCGCCGCCGCTGTACGAAGCGGTCAGCAGGCTTTGGTGAACGTGATCTGCCCTTGATGCGAACATCGGTTTTGATTGTTGGCGGCGGCCCGGTCGGGTCAACGCTCGCGCTTGACCTCGCGTCGCGCGGCATCGATGTCGTGGTCGCGGAGCGCAATCCCGCGGGCCAGATGCCAGGCGTCAAATGCAATCACGTGGCGGCCCGTACGATGGAGATCTTTCGCCGTCTTGGGATCGCCCGGACGGTACGAGATACCGGACTGCCGGCGGATCATCCCAATGATGTCGCGTTTCGCACATCCGCCGTTGGGATTGAGTTCGCGCGCATCATGATCCCATGCCGTCGCGATCGCTATACGCGCAAGGACGGTCCGGATGGATGGTGGCCAACGCCGGAACCGCCGCATCGGATCAACCAAATTTACCTCGACCCGTTGCTGGCGGATTGCGCCAGAAGCCACAGGCGGGTTCGCTATATCAACCGCCTGGAAGTGGAAGGTTACACCCAAGCCGCCGACGGTCTGTCCGCGGAAGCTGTCGATGGCGACGGTGTGCGTCATATTATCCAGTGCGGTTATCTTGTTGGCTGCGATGGCCCGTCCTCTCGGATCCGTAATTTAATTGGCGCACGACTGACCGGTGACGCGATGATCGGCCGCACGCAGTCGACTTATATTCGCGCGCCTGGCCTTACGTCATTGATGCAGGCGAAACCCGCGTGGTCGACTCAGGTCATGAATCCCAGACGCAGCGCCAACATGTTCGCGGTCGATGGACGCGAGACCTGGCTGATCCATAATTATCTTCGCCCGGAGGAAGCGGATTTTTCGGACATGGATCCCGACGCCTGCATTCGCGCCATTCTGGGCCGCGAAACACCCTACGATGTCATTACCCGCGAAAACTGGATCGGCCGTCGCATGCTGGCCGATCGGTTCCGTGACCGCCGGGTTTTCATTTGCGGCGACGCCGCGCATCTCTGGGTGCCATTCGCGGGTTACGGAATGAACGCCGGCATCGCCGACGCGATGAACCTGTCGTGGATGCTCGCGGGTGTGTTGAGCGGTTGGGCAGATCCCGAAATCCTCGCCGCGCATGAAGCGGAACGTTGGCCGATCACCGAACAGGTGTCCAAATTCGCCATGAGCACGTCGCTGTCGCTGGCGCGAGCGCGGGCCGAAATCCCCGACGACATGGAAACCAACCCGGACACTCGTGCCTCGGTTGGACGGCGCATGCTGGAAATGCACACGCCACAGTTTTGCTGTGGCGGACTCAACTTTGGCTCGTATTACGACCAGTCCCCGATCATTCATTACGACGGGGAAGCAGCACCGACGTACACGATGGACCAGTTCACGCCATCGACGGTTCCAGGTTGCAGGACGCCGCATATCTCGCTTCCTGACGGTCGTTCTTTATACGATGCGATGGGGCCGGACTTTTGCTTGTTGCGCTTCGATCGATCGGTTGAAGTCGCGTCATTGCGCGCCGCCGCGACACTGCGAGGCGTGCCGTTGACCGTTCTGGATGTTGAACCCACCGAGGAGTATAGGCACAACCTGGTGCTCTCCCGCCCCGACCAGCATGTCGCATGGCGCGGCGACGCGTTACCGGACAACCCGCTGGCCTTGATCGACAAAATCAGAGGTGCGGCATGACCTTTTCGCGGAACATCGTCAGGCTTTGGGCGGTGTCCTCGTAAGACATCGGGCCAAGTCGGAATTGCATGATCAGCCCGCCGATGCCGGTCTTGCCGACCGCGGATAATTTCTCCGCCACGGTCGCCGGAGACCCGCAAACCAGCGAGTGTTCCAGCACCATGCGCGCGGGAGGCGCCGCGCCTGGAGCGGGCATCGGTACGATCGAAACGCCTTGCTCCTGATAAACACGTTGGCGCATCGCCACGCGGTGTTCGTGCATCGCGTGGAACGCCGGAACGGCAATGCGCTCCGCTTCGGCATCGGTCTCGGCGACGAAGACGTTGCGCCAGGCCCAACAGGCGTCGGCGTTCGCGGCGACCTTGGCTTCGTCCTGACCGATCGAGCGCAACGTCTGACGGTACAACTCCATCCGTTGCGCGGTCGTCTCGTTGCTTTGCACGTTCATCATGAACGGGCGGCCATGCTTCGCGATGTCCAACATACCGTGTTCGGTCGCGGCGGCGCGGATCACATAAGGATGTGGCTTCGTGAAAGGAATCGGACGGAACGCGGGCAACTTCAAATTGAAAAATTCGCCGTGGTGTTCGAACGCCGCGCCTTTCCAGGCCTCGAACATGATGGCCTCAGCTTCTTCGAACCGAGCCTGTGCTTCCGTGTGATCGATCCCGAAGCCTTGATAATCGTAAATGTTGTAGGCGGTGCCGCGGCCCAGTCCGACGATGAGCCGGCCGTTTGAGAGGTGATCGATGAGGGAGATTTGTTCCGCCATGCGAATCGGGTGGTGCAACGCCATTTGCGCCACCGCGAACCCGATTTTCGCGTGATGCGTGGCCGTGGCGAGGGCGGCGGCGAAACTGACCGGATCGACGTAAGCGCAGATGCCATCGAAATGATGTTCCGCCAACCAGATCACGTCGAAGCCGAGTTCATCCGTCAGCTTCGCCTCACGCAACGTCTCCTGGATCACCCGGCCGTCGTCTTCGGGGGTCGTGCTCTGTGGGAACAAAAAGTTGGAGACTCGCATGCTTGGGCCCTTCGTCCGTGTCAGGCGAGGACGTCGTTCAGGTCCTCCGCCGCCAGTTGGGCATGCTGGCGGTGCAAATGGCAAGCTGCCGCGTGTCGCGGGCCGATGCGGGACAACAGCGGCCTCTCCGAGCGGCACACCGCCATGGCTGAGACGCAACGATCCGCGAATCGGCACGCCGCGTCGCGGTCGCCGGGACGTTGCGCATCCGCCTCGGTGGACAGCCAGTCGCGGGTCAAACTGACCTGTGGGATCGAGCCAACCAGCAGCCGCGTGTAAGGATGCGCCGGCGATTTGACCACGGTTTCGGCACTGCCGGCTTCTACCGCGGTCGCGCGATACATCACGATGATATTGTCGCTGACCTGCCACGCGGTCGCGAGATCATGGGTGATATAGAGGATCGAAATGCCAAATTCGTCGGTCAGCCGTCGCAATGATCCAAGAATCGTCGCCCGCAGCGAGGCGTCAACCATCGAGACAGGCTCATCGGCGATGATGATCTTTGGCTTCAGCAGCAGCGCCCGCGCCACCATCGTGCGTTGCCGCTGACCGCCGCTTAACTGATGGGGATAGCGGCCCAGAATTTCCTCGGGCCTCAGGCCAACCGTACGGAGCGCCTGCTCGATCAGTTCCCGACCTTCCGCGCGGGATGACGCGAGGCCGAATTTTCGCACTGGCGTCGTCAGAACGTGATCGACACGATAGAACGGATTGAAAACCCCATACGGGTCCTGAAATATGGCCTGAATGTCAGTCCGATAGGCGCGGCGTGCCTCACGCGACAGCCGGGTAATATCCTCCCCACGATACCGCACCGTGCCCGACGTCGGCGTCGTCAGGCCCAACAGGACACGGGCGAGCGTGGTTTTGCCACTGCCGCTTTCGCCCACCACGGCGGTGATCGACGGATTTCCAGTGCCAATCGACAACGAAAACCCGTCGAGCGCCAACGTGTGAGCGCCGAGCAGGCCCCCTCCATAAGTGCGGCTGACGCAATCAGCCTGCAACAGAGGCGCGGTCACGCGAAGTGACACCGGACCAGCACGCCACTCTCGACCTCCCGCGGCTCCGGTCTTTCTATCGCGCAACGATCCTGGGCTTTTGGACAGCGCGGATGAAACGCGCACCCCGAGGGCAGGTCTCGCAATAATGGCGCCAGGCCGGGAATGCCTCGCAAGGCGTCTTTATGGTCCATCGACGGCAGGCTCGCGATCAGCATCTCCGTATATGGGTGTCTTGGGCGTCGAACGATCTCGGCGATCGGAGCGATTTCAACAAGCCGGCCCGCGTACATGACGCCCAATCGATCGACGAATTGTGCCATCAAGCCCATGTCGTGACCGATCAACAGGATCGCGGCATTCAGGTCCCGCTGCACGTCCGCTAAAGTTCGCATCACCTGGCGCTGCACCACGACGTCGAGCGCGCTGGTCGGTTCGTCGGCGATAATGACGGTTGGCCTCAGGCACATCGCGATCGCGATGCAAACGCGCTGCTTCATGCCGCCGCTGAGTTCGTGCGGATATTTATCGGCCGTTCCCGCTGGCAAACCGACCCGAGCCATCAACGCGCCAATCCCAACGGGCTTTTTATCGTGATCGCGCATCGCATCAGCGACCTGATCGCCAACGCGCATGACCGGGTTCAGCGCGTTCATCGATCCTTGCGGCACCATCGCGATTCCGGCCAGACGAGTCTGACGAACGTCTTCGGCGGAGAGCGTGGCAAGGTTCTTGCCCCCCAGCAGAATGTCGCCACCGTCGATATGGCCGGGAGGGCGGATCATCCGCATGATCGCCAACGCCATGGTAGACTTGCCGGAGCCTGACTCGCCCACGAGACCGAAACGTTCGTTCGGCCGAAGATCGAACGACACATCATCCACCGCGCGCACCAGGCCCAAAGGATGATCGAAGGACACGCGAAGACCGCGAACCGCGAGCGCGCTCATACGGAACGTCGCAATCGGGGATTGGCGATTTCATCCAGGCCGACGGTCATGAAGAACAGCCCAAGGAACACAATCAGGATGATCGCGATTGGCGCGGTCCACCACCACCACCAGCCGTTGATGATCGCCGCGTTGAAGTTCACCCAATAGAGCGTCATGCCAAGTGTCGGCGCCTCGAGTGGTCCCAGCCCGAGCACTTCCAGGCCGATGGATGCGAGGATCGCGGCGGAAACCGCGTTGACCAGCGTCGCGCCGAGATAAGGTAACAGGTTGGGGATCATTTCGAAAAAGATGATCTCAGGTCCATTCATGCCGGAAAGTCGCGCTACTTCGACATAGCCGCGTTCCCGCAACGTCAAGACCTGGGAGCGGATGGTCCGTGTGGGGTTAAGCCATGCCAGTGACGCAACGACCAACGCCATCTGATTGACCGTCAGACCGCCACGCACCGACACCGCGATGATGATCAGAATTAATAGGCCAGGCACGGTCAGGCCGATATCGGCGATGCCTCGGATCAGGGTATCGACGATGCCACGGTAAAATCCGGCGACGAACGCCAGGATCGTTCCGATCACCACCCCCAGGATGCCGGCGATGAAGCCAATGCGCAGTGTCAGCGGCGTGCCGACGACCATGGCGGCGAACAGGTCGCGTCCCTGGCGGTCCGTGCCGAATGGATACGCCCACGATGGCGGGCGAAGCGCGGGCGCGGACAGCGGACGGGCATCCTCCGGGTCGATCAGAACCATCCCGACCAACAGGAACAGGACCAGGACCGACAGCAAACCGATGCCGACGGCGAGCGAGGGATTTCGTTTCAGATATCGCAGCACGTGTCAGGTTCGCTGATAGGAAATGCGTGGATCGAGCCACGGGTAAAGAATGTCCAGGAGAAACGTCGTCAGGCCCAGAGCGACGATGACTGTGAACACGATGCCCTGAATGAGAAAATGATCGTTCTCCCGAATGGCCTCAAACAGCAGTGCTCCGATCCCGGGGTAGCCGAAGATGACCTCGACCAGGACCGCGCCCGACAGGATCTGTCCCAGTGCAAGCGCCAATGCCGTGGTTTGCGGAAGGATCGCGTTTCGCACGCAGTAGCGCAGAAAAATTGTTGACGCTTTCAGGCCCTTTGCCTCCGCGAAGGTCACGTAGTCCTCGCCCATGGTGGTAACCATCATGCCCCGCATGCCCAGTGCCCAACCGCCGGTGGCGACGAGGATGATGGAGAGGGCGGGGAGGGTCGCATGCGCCAGAACATCAAGAATAAACCTGAAATTAAATCCGGGCACGGCGCCTGGCGAGTATCCTCCGAAGATTGGCAGCAATTGCCATTGAAACGCCAGAAGATACATCAGGATCAGGCCGAGCAGAAAAAACGGGATTGCATGCAACGCCCATAACGGCGGCATCACATAGCGCATCCATCGCGGCGCTCCGGGCCACGCGAGCAATGCCCCCAGCAAAGTCCCAATAATAAACGACAAGAGCGTGGTCATGCCCAGTAGACCGATGGTCCACGGCAAAGCCTCGGCGATCAGATCGCGCACCGTGCGGGGATAATTTGAAATCGAGTAATTGAAATCCAGTCGCGCCGTATCGCCAAGATAGCTGATATACTGCCGCCACAGGGGCTTATCGAGGCCAAACTTCTGATTATACTCCTTGACCATATCCTCAATTCCCGCTTGCACATATCCTCCCAACTGGGCTTCCGCCAGCAGCTTGGTGCGCACGGGATCCTGGCCCGACAATCGCGGCAGAAAGAAATTCAACGACGCCGCCAACCAGACGATCAGTAAAAAGACACCGAACCGTCTGGCGATGTAGAGCGCGCGCATCGGCTCAGGCTTGCTTCAAATTCCACAGCACGAGCGGATACGTCAGATGCCATGAGGCTCCATTGACGTAAGCGTTATCCTGGGTCGGCCAGTTCTTCCAGTAAGTGGTGTTCCAGGGAATGCGGTGGAAGTTTTGCACCAGTTGAACGTCAGGCAATTCAGGGATCCAGATCTCCATGGCCTGGCGGAACAACGGCAGCATGCGCGCCTTATCGTTGGGATCGACCGCGAACATCTCGTCGGTGATCTTGTCGAACGCGGCGTTCTTCCAGTGCGAGAAATTCACCAGATGCGCGCCCGGCACGGCCACACTCTGTCCTTGATACAGCCGCAACATGCCGTAGGGTTCGTTGATCGATCCGCCGTGCCCATAAATTGAGCCAACGAACTGACCCTTCTGAAACCGATCGTCGAAATCTGGCGGCATGCTGAACGCGGATTCGATGCCGCGTCGTTTCAACATCTCAGTCAGCAGCGGTCCCATCGCGGGACCCGCCGCGCCAAACCCGATGATATCGACCTGGATCCGTCCGCCATCCTTACTCCAGTATCCCTCGGAGTCTTTTTTCCATCCTTTTCCGCTCAGCAGAGCGTCACCCTTCTTCGGATTGAATTCGAGCGTATTGTATTTCTCCAACAAATCTTTCACGGAATCGAAATACGGCCGCAGCGGCAGGTAGTCGGGCATCGGTAATGACGAGACCTGGCTGGCACCCAAATAGCCAACGTCGATCAATATACCTCGATCAATATAGTACGATACCGCCCAACGCACATCCTTGTCGTCGAACGGCTTCACGTCATTGTTGAGGTAAAGCGAGATCGGCCACCAATCAACATACCCATAGGGCGGCTTCTGCCCGGTATAGGTGATAATCTTGGGATTGCCATTGAATAACGTCTTGAATGTCGCCGGCTGTATCCCAAATCCCGCATCGACCTGGTTCGTGATCATCGCCTGGGCCAACGCCTGCTCGCCAACCGAGGGCAACCAGATCGTGCGCTCGACCACCGGTAATGGCGCCAACCCCGCTTTCGCCGCCCACCAGTCGGGGCGTCGATCAAACACTTTTTGTTGCAGCGACGCCTCGGTGACTTTCCACGGGCCGGTACTGATAGGCCAGCCTTTCGCGAGGTCGAAGTGCTTGAATGAAGTCCAGTCCTGGCCCTCGAAAATATGCTTCGGCACGATATAAATACCGATGTCGTACTTATAGGTCATGAAGAAAAAGAACCGCGGCGATGGCACCAGGAAGTCGATCACGACCGTGTTCGCGTCGGTCGCCTTTGCTTCTTTCATCACCTGCCGGACATCGATTCCCCACTTCACCTTGGGGCCGCTATCACGCAGCGTGTTGAGGGTATAGGCGACGTCCTCGGCGCTGAACGGCACGCCGTCAGACCAGGTGATACCTGCTCTCGTTTTAATGGTCAGTTGACGAAAGTCAGGCGTGAACTGGTAACTTTCCGCCAGCCACATATAGGTCTTGTCGGCGAACGCCGAATAAAACGCCAACGGTTCATAGACAATGTTGGGTCCGTTCTGGTGGTTGGATCCGATGGAGTAGGGGTTCCATAATTCGTAATCGACCCAGCGGCCCTCGCGGGAGCCCGACCAGACCAGGATCATCGTTTTCTCGCGCGGCACCGTCGCCGGCTGCGCGGTCGCCAGGCCGAAAGGTGAAATCGCCGCGAGGCTGGCCGCGGAAGCCAGGACCGTTCGCCGGCTGGGTGCGTTCGACATGATTGTTTCCTCCCGTTTCCCCCATCATGCCGGGGGTGGGAGAGTCGCGCCAGTGGCCGTGACCGGTTGCCAGGAAACGGCAAATCCTCTGTATTGGCGGCGGAACCGGAGTGACAAGGCGATGAACTACGCACCCAGGCGTTTCGATTTCTCGATCCCCGTGCGGATCAACCTGTATTCCGACACGCAATCGAAACCAACAGCCGGGATGAAGGATGCCATGCTGAATGCCGAGGTCGGCGATGAGCAAGGCGGATCCGATCCCTCGGTGTGGGAGTTATGCGATCGCGTCGCGGCGCTGCTTGGCAAAGAAGCGGCGATGTTTTTGCCGAGTGGTACCATGTGCAACCAGGTGGCGATCGCCACGCATTGCCGGCCTGGCGACGAGATCCTGGCGCATGAAGACGCGCACATCCAATCCAGCGAAGGTGGCGCGCCCGGCGCGATCAGTGGCGTGATGATCAAAGGTCTGGCCGGCGCGCGCGGGCAATTTTCCGCGGCCACGTTGGAAGATGCGATCCGCCCGATCTCGCGTTATTCACCGCCGCAAAAATTGGTCGAGGTCGAGCAGACCGCCAACAAAGGCGGCGGCGCCTGTTGGCCGGTCGCGGCGTTGCGTGAGGTGGCGGAGGCGGCGCATCGCCACGACATGGCGGTGCACATGGACGGCGCGCGTCTGATGAACGCCGCGGTCGCGCTCGCCGTGCCAGCGTCCGACATCGCCGCCGATTGCGATACAGTCTGGCTGGATTTCACCAAGGGCCTTGGGGCTCCATTGGGTGCGGTGCTGGCGGGTACAACGGATTTCATCGGTCAGGCGTGGCGGTGGAAGCAGCGTCTGGGCGGCTCGATGCGACAAGGGGGGATGAACGCGGCGGCCTGTGTGTACGCCCTGGATCATCACATCGATCGCCTCACGGAGGATCATGCCAACGCGGCGTCTCTCGCGCGCGGCATGGCGCAGATTCCAGGCATCACGGTAGAGACGCCGGAAACCAATCTGGTGTTTTTCGATACGCGAGGCACCGGAATGACGGCCGCCGCGTTCGCCGGGAAACTGCGCCAGGCGGGCGTGATGGTTTCGGTTTCGGATACCTGGCGGGGCAGGGCGTGCCTCCACCTCGACGTCACGGCGCCGATGGTGGAGGAAGCGCTCAGCGTGATGCGGCGGGCAGTTTAACGCCAGAGTTGCTTCGTCGCCAGTTCGGCGCCTTGTGCCAATGTCCTGAGTTTCGCCCAGGCGATGTCGGGGTGAACACGTCCGCCGAGGCCGCAGTCGGTGGAGGCGATGACGTTCTCGCGGCCGACCAGGTTGGCGAAGCGAACAATACGATCGGCGACCAGTTCCGGATGTTCAACGACGTTCGTGGCATGGCTGACGATGCCGGGAATGAGGATTTTGCCCGCTGGCGGCTTGATATCTTGCCACACGCGCCATTCGTGCTCGTGCCGGACATTGGCGGCTTCGAAGGAATAGCCCAGTACATCGATCGCCAGCATGACATCGACGATTTCGCGCATTGGGATATCGGTGACGTGCGGGCCGTGCCAACTGCCCCAGCACAAATGGAAACGAATGCGATCTTTCGGCAGCCCCTTGATGGCGTGATTCAGAGCTTCGACGCGGACCATGCTGAACTTGCGATACGCCTCGGTTGACGGTTCCGGATTGACCATGTCCCAGTTCTCGGCGATCGAGGGGTCGTCGAGTTGCAGGATCAGACCGGCGTCGATGATGGCTTTGTATTCTTCGCGCATGGCATCGGCGCAGGCGAAAATCAGTTCTTCCTCGGTCGCATAGTATTCGTTGCCGATGCGCGACGCGCTGCCGGGCGCGATCGAGGTCATGAAGCCTTCGTCGATGCCGGCGGCGGTGAGGCCGGCCTTGAAATGGGCGATGTCGGCGGCGATGGCGTCGTGCCCGGTGTAGGTAATCTTATCGATACACACCGGCAGTTTCATTCCCGGGCCGCCGCGATTGGAGGATACGCCCGAATCCGGATCGTTATACGCCGCGCTGAACATGGCGCGGTCGCGACGATCGCCGAAACTGGTCAGCGTGATATGATCGTGCGTCGATCGTTTCGGTGGCAGCCGGTACAGCTCGGTTCCCAGTTTCACGCCACCCATGCGCTGGAAGGAGTAACTCCACCACGCACCGTAATTGATCCTCTGACCCATTTCCTTGCCGAATTCGCCGTCGCCGGGAATACTGATGCCCGCCTGTTGTTGCAGGCGCACGACCTCGGCGGTCGCTTCGGCGAGGCGGGTCTGGTAGGCGGCTGGATCGATGGTCTCTCCGGCCTGGCGCCGGCCGGCGAGTTCGATCACGTCGTCGGGGCGAGGCAGACTGCCGACATGAGTCGTTTGAATTCCAGTGGCGCTGTTTTTCATGAACGTTCTCCGGTCAGAGAAGCACGCAATAATCGGGGGCGAAGGATACCGTGATGGCGCTGCCTTCCTCAAGCAATTCGGTCGGCGGGCGGCGCACGATCAACTGGCCGTCGGGCCAATCGATCACGTATTGAATAAAGTCGCCATGGAACATGCGGCGATGGATTGTTCCGGCGATTTGGTTGGTTTCATCGGGCCGCAGATGGATGTAGGACGACCGCAACGCCAGCGTGGTGCTGTGCGGGCTTCCGGCCGCGGCCCTGATCCGAACACCGGCCTTCGTTTCGAAGACCAGCGGATCCGTTGATACCACGCGCCCCTCGATCATGTTCGCGGAGCCAACGAAATCGGCGACGAAACGACTGACCGGGCGATT
>PLSZ01000034.1 GCA_003164305.1 Acetobacteraceae bacterium | reverse complement strand
GCAGGAAGATCGCGGCGTTGGTGGCATAGCCGGCGGCGACCGCGCCTTCGCCATGCACCGGCAGCAGGGACGCGAGACCGACCATTCCGACGATCAAAGCGATGTAAGGATCGATGTTCAGAAGGGCTTTGGGGTGCATCGCGGCGGTCCTCGCGTTGGGATGACGGGGAGCAACATGCGCTTGCGCGTGGTGATTGTGAACGACGTTGATTGAGGTTATTATCATCACGAATTGTGATGAGCGGGGCACGCATGCTCGATCCTGTGCAGTTGGAGACCTTTCTGGCGGTAGCGCAGACCCGCAACTTCACGGAGGCGGGACGGCGGCTGGGATTGCGGCAATCGACCGTCAGCCAGCACATCAGCAAGCTGGAGCAGGCGTCGGGCCGGCGGCTGTTCGTGCGCGACACGCATTCCGTGGTGCCGACCGCCGACGGGGAAGCGATGACCGGGTTCGCGCACTCGATCCTGGAGGCGAACGCGCGGGCGAGGGATTACTTCGCCGGCTCGCAGGTGCGCGGCCGGGTGCGGTTCGGCACGTCGGAGGATTTCGTCAGCTCCCGCCTGCCAGAGTTGTTGCGCGAGTTCGTCCGCCGGCACGCTTTGGTGGATCTGGAACTGACCGTTGGGCTGAGCGCGACGTTGTATGAACAGTTGGACGCGGGCGATCTGGACGTGGTGCTGGCCAAGCGGCGGGCGGCCGATACGCGCGGGCGGTTGGTGTGGCGTGATCGCCTGAGTTGGATCGGCGCGCCGGGGGTTCGGGTCGATCCGGCGCAACCGGTGCCGCTGATTTTGTACACGCCGCCGAGTATCACTCGGACGGTGGCGCTGGAGGCGCTGGAGCGAGCGGGCCGCGCCTGGAGGATCGTCTGCACCAGCGGCAGCCTGAGCGGGCTGCGCGCGGCGGCTCTGGCGGGATTGGGGATCACCTTGCACGCGCGGGGACTGATGCCGGAGGGACTGCTGGAACTGCCGCCGCCGGCGGGTTTGCCATCAGCGGGGGATGTCGAGTTCGTGGTGCAGACCGCGCGTGAGGCGACGCGCGGTCCGGCGGCGGAACTGGCGCAGGCGATTTTGACCAATGGGGATCGGCTGCAGAGGTAAAAGAGAAGGACGCAGACACCGTCAGACATTTTCTTCAACACGTGTCAGCGTTGCCTCCGGTCCGCGCGTCGGCGGGCGGCGATTATGTTTCAAACACGAATTGGATAGGCGGTGTTCGAATGCGCGTGGGCTTCCCCTCGCGCCGTCCCTTCGCGAACCGCCCGCCGTGCCGCCTCCAGCTTGTCCCCCGCCAGCACCAGCAGCGCCGCCCCGCGCGTCTCCCACGCCGTCGCGGTTTCCCGCCCCGCGCCGAACGCCGGAAACAGCCGGATCGCGCCATCGTCGTCCTGAAAATCCGCCCGGTCGCCGCTGTCGAGGTAACTTTCCACCGTCAGCCCCTCCGCCAGGATCACAGCGTGACCGGGCAGTTCCACATGGAAATACCGCACCCGATCGCGCTTCACCTGAACGATGCTGTCCCCATCGATCAGCAACCGCACCGGCACCAGCACGCCGTTCACGAACACCGCGTGATCGGGCGACAGGTAAAGATCCCGCACCGGACCGTGTTCGCCGAACGCGCCGGCCCGCACGCGCACCGGCCACACCGCCTCCGGCCGAGGCTGCGCCGCGCAATGCACCGCCCGTTGCCCGATCCAAACGATCGCCTCGTCCGCCCAGTCGCCCGCCGCGGCGGCCGCGCTTAAGTCGGCGCCGGTGGAAGCCGCGCCGCGCGGCGCCTCCAGCGTGATGACCCGGTCGCCGACACGAAGGTCCTCCACCGCGACCCAGCCATCGACGGTCCCGATGCGCGTCCCCTCGGCGAAGCACGCCACCGCCTGCACGGTGTCGCCGTTGACGATGCCAAACGCTCCGGCGCTGATGCCGGAACCGAAGATAATCTGATCGATGCCGCCCGCGCCCGCGCCGGTTCCGGCATCCGAGAACGACAATGTGTTGCCGTTGCCGACAGCAATGTTCGAAAGCGTTCCGCCGGTGATGACGAACGAATCGCCCGCCGTCCACGTCGCCACCGTGCCCGCGAAGCCGGCGATGTCGTCCAACACCAGCACGCCGGTGCTGTCCTGAAACACCACGTCGATCACGCTGTTATTGACGGTATAGGTTCCGGTCGGCGTCAGATTGTCGGTGAACGTCGTCGTCGCCGCGTTTAACACCGCGCCGGTCAGCTCGATCGTATCATGCGTGCCGATCTGCAGAATCCCGGGACCGTTGACCGAAACGGAGCCTTTGATATCGGCCGTCCCGCCGCCCACCAGAGTGCCTTCCACGACCTCGGTCTGCTTGCCGGACTTACTCCCATTGGAAAGAATGGTGCCTTCCAACAGAATGAAATCCGACGCGATCGTCCCAAATCCACCGGTCGTGCTGCCGCCGTTCTCGATATAAACCGTGGGATCCAGCACGCCGCCTTCCAGCACCACGCCACCCTGCAAATTCACCACCGACGCGTTCACCACCGCGCCCGGCCCCACCGTCAGGTCGCCGGTGCCCAACGCGGTGCCGATGTTCAACTGTCCGGAGATCGAGAGTTTCGATCCATTCCCCGACACCACCAGCGCGCCCGAACTGTCGGTCTGCGAACCGATCGTCAGCGACGCCGCCGAGACCGTCGCGCCGTCCAACACCGACAGCACCCCCGTGCCGTCATCCGCCACCGTCGCCGCGTTGGTGACCAGCAATTCGCTGCCTGCGCCCGACACGCTGATCCGCGCCACCGCCGAGGCCGCGTTCGCGGCGTCCAGCGACCCCGCCGTGACGGTCGCGCCACCGCTCAGCGACAGCGCGCCCGACCCCGCCACGCCCAGGTCGAGCAAGCCGCCGACCTGCCAGTTCGACCCCGCGCCCGACACGTTGACCGACGAACCGTTGGCGCCGGTCCCGTTGGCGACGATCGCGCCCGCTCCGGTGCCGGGGGACGTCGTGACCGTGGCGCCGGCGACGATCGCCAGCGAGCCCAGACCGGCGTCGCCGACCACGA
>PLSZ01000220.1 GCA_003164305.1 Acetobacteraceae bacterium | reverse complement strand
ACGTTGTCGCCCACGTTGTCGGCGATCACGGCGGGATTGCGGGGGTCGTCCTCGGGGATCCCGGCCTCGACCTTACCCACCAGATCGGCGCCCACATCGGCGCCCTTTGTGAAGATCCCGCCGCCCAGACGGGCGAAGATGGAGATCAGCGACCCGCCAAAGCCCAGAGCGACCATCGCCTCAAGCACAGGGCGAATGTCGGCGTCAGGCGCCATGCCCGAGCGCAGCACGAAGTAATAACCGGCGACGCCCAGAAGCCCGAGTCCCACCACCAGCATGCCGGTGATCGCGCCCGCCTTGAACGCCACGTCCAGACCCGCCGCGAGGCCGTTCCGGGAAGCCTGAGCGGTGCGGCAGTTGGCTCGCACCGACACGTTCATACCGACGTAGCCGGCGGCCGCGGACAGCACAGCGCCGATGACGAAGCCGATGGCCACGTGCAGCCCCAATAACGCCGCGAGAATGATCAGGATGACCACGCCGACGATGCCGATCGTCATATATTGCCGGTTCAGATAGGCGCGGGCGCCTTCCTGGACGGCCGCGGCGATCTCTTGCATCCGGGCATTGCCGGGATCCTGCGCGAGCACTTGCCGGGCGGTGATCAGGCCGTAGATCAGCGCCGCGACACCGCAGGCGAGGATCAAAATTTGGGCCGCTTGCATCCGAGGTGTTTCCCCTTGTCAGGTCTCATGGACGGGCCTGGGATGCGCGCGAGCGCGCCCGCCCAGGGCCCTGGGTGGAAGTTGGCGCGGCGGTATGCCAGTTCCTTTGCCGGTAAGCAAATGGCCGTCGCTGGCGCTTCGCGGGGTCCAGGCGGCGGCCAGCTTCCGGTGTCAGGCGGCGGCCTGCTCCTGCTCGAGATGCACGTAGTTTCGCGTCGCGTACCAGAGAGCGTATTCGTCATATGTAATCGGCGGGTACTTCGGTGGGTTATCCGGCGACTGACAGGTAGGCAGGCAACTGATCATCGTGTCGGGATGGGTGTCGAAGAAGAACGGAATCGCATATCGCGCGCGGCCCGAGCTGTTGATCGCCCGATGCGGGGTCGAAAGAAATCGATCGTTGGTCCACCGCCGCAGGAGATCGCCGCCATTGACGATGAACGCGTCCGGATCCGCCGGAACATCCAGCCAGGTTTCGTCCGGCAGCCGGATCGACAGGCCGGGCACGGCGGAGGGCGCCAATAGCGTCATGAACCCGGAGTCGGTGTGCGGAGCGATGCTGAACTCGTTATCCTCATACGAGAGCCGCGGCGGATAGTGGGTGAACCGCTGGATCATGTTCGGTTCGGCGAACATGGGATCGAAATAATCCGCCGGCAGATCGAGCGCGACCGCGTAAACGCGCAACAGTCTTTTGCCCACGGCCTCCATTGCCGCCATGTAGGCCAAAGCGGTCTCGCGAAAGCCCGGCAGGTCCATGGGCCACTGATTGAGACCGCGAAAGCGCTTGTTGGTGATGACATCAGGATCATCCGGCGTCCGCTCGCGCCGCACGAAGTATGCCTCGTTTACACTGGGCCTGGTGTTGTTGTTGACCTTCGAACTGCGGGCGATGGAGCCGCCCATGGGCATATATCCAATCGTGTGTTCGTTGATCCTGAGCGCGAGTTTCTTCTCGAGCGTCTGCGCGTGAAACCGCTCGCACTCCGCGAAGGCGGCATCGATCAGGGAGCGCGGCACGCCGTGGCCGCGCAGCATGTAAAAGCCGACATTTTCGAACGCGTGGCGCAACTCACGCCCGAGCCGCGGCAGGTCATCCATGTCGCCGGCGAAATAGCGGGAAACGTCGAGGATCGGGATCATGCGCGGGCTTCCTTCGCCAACTGCGGCAAACATGCCAGAGGCGATTGGTCCCCGCAAATGCCCATGCGAACTCTTCGTACGCGCTTTCCAGCATTGCCGGCGATCCCCTCCGATTCCGGTGATCGCAGGGTCGCGCCGATGAAACCCGGCCACCCGGATCGCGACGAAGACAGCGCCACTGTCTTTGTAGGCCTGTCCCGCGACGGCGCTTTCGGCACGTTTATGGCCAAAATTGGCGTATCCGGCTCCGCCGCGCTACAGTTAAGAAAATTTCGCCTTAGGAGGACGCCATGCTGACCGCCGCTCAGATCAAAGAATACAATGAAGTCGGCGCAATCGTTGTTCCCGACGTGCTGACGCCGGAAGAAGTCGCGCGGCTCAGCGCCGTGACCGATGGCTTCGTGGAGCGGGCGAGAGGACTGACCGGTCACACCGACGTCTACGACCTCGAAGACAGCCATTCCGCGGAGAACCCTCGGGTGCGGCGTATCAAGGCCGCGCACGCGCAGGATCCCGCGTACGGCGCGCTGACACGGCATCCGAAGATCATCGCCGTGCTGAAGGACCTGTGGGGGACGGATATTCGGTTTGATCAGGCGAAGCTGAACATGAAATGCGCCGGCTTTGGCGCTCCCGTGGAATGGCACCAGGACTGGGCTTTTTATCCCCATACCAACGACGATCTCGCCGCTGTCGGCGTCATGTTCGACGACATGGCGATGGAGAATGGCCCGCTGATGATCATTCCGGGCAGTCATCGGGGCCCGATTTACGACCATCACGCCAACGGCGTGTTCTGCGGCGCGATGGACCCGGAAAATCGCGACGTCGACTACAGCAAGGCCATCCCGCTTTTGGGCAAGGCCGGCTCCATCACGGTGCACCACGTGCGCGCGGTGCACGGCTCGGCGCCGAACGTTTCGGATCGAGATCGGCGCCTGCTGCTGTTTCAGTTCCGGGCCGCCGACGCATGGCCCATTCTGGGTTTTCCCGGCGGCATCGAGAAGTTCAACGACCTGATGGTCGCCGGTCAACCGCGCGAGCCCCGGTTGGAGCATGTGCCGGTGAGACTCCCACTGCCGCCCGCCGCGAAACAAGGTTCGCTGTATGAGAATCAAAAAGGGATGAAGAACCGCTTCTTCGACATTCCCGAAGCAGCGCGCGCCACCGAGATGGCGAAGTGAATCCCCGTCTTCCTGTCGAGCCGATCTTCGATCAAACGCCGCATCTGTTTGGCGACGGCCCGCCGGATCCGGTGATCTACGACGCGTCGGCGAAAGCGTTACGCCAGCGTAGCGTGAATTTCGTCGCCAAACGTTACGTCGATATGATGTTTGTCAGCGGTCTGGACCGTGCCACCGCCGACCGGCATTTCCGCCCGCGCGCCGCCATGGTGCCAGGCGGACTGAGCGGGCGCCCGGCGGGTATCTCGGTGCAGGACGCTTTGCTGGAGGCGCACAAAACCGGCCGCCTCACGGTCGAGACCGATCCGAGCGATCGCCGCGTGACAGTCACCTGGAGCGACCCGGATCACGGCGAGGCTGTCAGTGGCAGCGCCATCGCGCGTCTTGGTTATGGCGGCATCGTCCTGGGCTCGCATCGTGCGCTTCGGTTTGAGGCGCACGCGATCGCCCGGGGAACCGGCGATGCCGGGCGCGCCTGGCCGGCAGGGGACGCGGTCGAAAAGCCGCAGCCCGCTCCGGCGTCGATGACCGCGGCGCTGGACGCGTTCTTCACCAGTTCGCCAGGCACCTACGGAGTTCTGATCGGCACCCCGGAGCGCGTTCTGCTCGAGCGCTACAGCCCGTTCGGCGCCGTGGATCGGGCGACGCCAAGCTGGTCGATGACCAAGGCCATAACCTGCACGTTGCTCGGCCGCATGATACATGAGGGCTGGTTTCATTCGGTGCATGATCCCGCTCCGGCGCCGTTGTGGCGCGATCCGCGCGGAATTCATCGTTTGATCACACTCGACCATTTGGTTCGCATGCGCTCGGGCCTGGGATTTCCGGCGCGGCATGAGGATGGCACGGCCACGCTCGGTTTCGAGAACAGCGCCGTGTACCAGGACGCGGCGGACGCGTTCGACATGGCGCAACGCTCGATCGTCGCCACGGTGCCAGGCGCGGTGTTTCGTTACGTGAACAGCGGCATGAATGTGATGGGGGCCGTCATCCGCGATCAGATCGAGCGCCGAGGTTTGTCCTATCACCAGACCGTCTACGCCATGCTCGCCGACCGGTTGGGTATGAGCAGCTACCAGCACTCCGCCGATATGGCCGGCAACTTCATCGGCTCCGGCGCAGGCTTCGCCACGGTGCGGGATTACGCCAAACTCGGCGTACTGTACTTGAACGATGGCGTTTGGAACGGGGAGCGTTTGTTGCCTCCGGGATGGGTCGACTACGCGACGAACGCGACACACACCGGCACCAGCTACGCGGCCTGTTTTCGCACCAATATCGACGGACGTTTCCCCTCGTTGCCGCCGGAAACCGCCTGGGCCGCCGGCGCGTCGGACAACCGGGTCTTCATTCTGCTTCGGCATCGCCTGACAGTCGCCGTGACCAACGAAACCGATCATCCGATGGATCTGACCGCGCTGGACCGGATGATCGCCACCGCCATCGACACATTCGCCTGAGGAACCAGAACCATGACCGTTCGCAACATCGCCCGCGAGAAACTCGAGAAAGATCAGTTGTCGCTTGGGGTCGGCGTCCGTCTGACCCGCAGTGTGGAGATCGCCGCCGCCATGGCCTCGGCCGGGTTCGACTGGCTGTTCCTGGACATGGAACATGGCACGATGTCGCTCGATGCCTGCGCGCAGATCGCCGCCGCCGCGCTGGACGCGGGGATCACGCCGATCGCGCGCGTGCCAAACGGACAATATTCGATTGCCACGCGGGCGCTGGACAATGGTGTGCTCGGCATCGTCATGCCGCACGTCGAAACCGCCGCCGAAGCGCGGGAGGTCGTGGAGAAGCTGAAATATCCGCCGGTCGGTCATCGCTCGATGGGCGGCACGGGGCCGCATTACGGTCTACGGAATGTCAGCGTTGGAGAGGCGGCGAAAGAGTTGAATGCGGCGAACCTGACCGTGGTCATGCTGGAGACGCCGACCGCGATTGCCAACGCGGACGAGATCGCGGCGGTGCCGGGCGTCGATGTGTTGTTGATCGGCACCAACGATCTGTGCGCCGAGATGGGCATCCATGGCGATTTCGGTAACGACCGGGTCGCCGACGCTTATGGCAAAATGATCGCGGCGTGCAAAAAGCACAATAAATTCCCTGGCATGGCCGGCATCTACAACGAAAGCATCATGCGGCGGTACATCGAAATGGGCGCGCGGTTTATCCTATCAGGGCAGGACGCTAATTTCATGTTGGCCGCGGCGGGCGCGCGGACCGGATTCCTGCGGAAACTGCACGGATAACGTCCGCCGGAAATCGATCGCTCGCGGCTCAAATCCCGCGAGCGGATCCGCCCTCACTCCGCGGCCACGACGACCGCTTCCCCACGCGCCGAGGCCTTCGCCGAGCCGCCGCACAGCAGGCTGGCGAACAAAATTCCCGCCACCAGCATCAGCACCATCTCCGGATGTCCGCGGTCGATCAGAAAGCCAAATGGCACCGGCGTGATCGCCGAGCCCAACGGCAGCCCCGCGCTCACGAACCCGAACACCTTGCCGATTTGCCCCGGCGGCGCCGCGTCCTTCAGCATCACGTCGCGCGGCGTGCGCGAGGCGCCAAGCGACAAGCCGGAGATGAAGGTGAACGGAATGATCGCGAGCCCGGGCAGATTAACCCAGTCGATGATCAGCATCATCGATGCCGAAACGATCACCAGTCCGGTCACGAACGGCAGCACGTGCGCCTTGAACTGATCCGCGAACCAGCCCCCGACCAGCACGCCCAGTGTCGAGCCGATCATGTAGGCGGTCAGGGCGGTCGCGGCGAGCTTCAGGTCGATGCCCTTGACCGTATGCAGAACCGTCACCAGCCACGCCTGCACGCCGCCGCTGGCCATCGCGCCAAACAGGAAAAACAGGAAAAACAGCAGCATGGTCCGGCTGGTCAGAAGGTCGGTCCAGGACAGCACCACGCCTCCGGCTTTCGGGATCGTGCGCGCCTGGTCCACCAGGATACCGCTCTGCCACAGGATGCCGAGCACGACCGGGATGCCCAGAAGACCCTCGATCGCCAACGTGCCGCGCCACCCGACCGACAACATCAGGAAGGCCGTCACCGGAGCGCCAAGCGCGAAGCCAACGTTGCCGCTGAACGTATGCAGCGCGAACGACCGGCCCATCCGATCCCTGTCGATCGAGCCGGAGAGAATCGCGTAATCCGCCGGATGGATCACCGAGTTGCCGATCCCCGACAGCACCGCCAATAACTGGATTTCCCAGAACGCGGTCGCCAGCGACATCGCCGCGATCGAGAGCGACATCAGCAACGCACCGCCAACCAGGAACGCGCGGGATCCGTATTTGTCGACCAGGAAACCGACAGGAGTCTGCAACACCGCGGTCGCGCCCGACATCAACGCGACGGTCAGGCCCAACTGAGAGAAACTCACCTGGAACGCGTCCTTCCAGGTAAGGAACATCGTCGGCAGGCACAGCACGTAAAAGTGCGACAAGAAATGCCCGTTGCTGATCAACATGTTGACCCGGGTCGTGCGGCTCAGCGCCATGCGTCGTCGTCCTCTTCCGGCCTGGTCGCGGCCGCCTTTGGGGAAGGCCACCTTTGGGGAGGATTGAACGATGCCGGTGGGTGTTGCCTCGCGTCAACCTGAGAATGCCGCATGGCGGCATTGAATCCGGGTTGAAATCCCCGGCACGCGTTTGACATACACCCCCGAACCAGGCCAACGTCCTGGCCGACCGAGGGGAGCCCCGCCGATGGGGCTGAGAGGCCGCGAGACCGGAACAACCGGCGGTGCGGAAACCCTTGAACCTGAACCGGGTCATGCCGGCGGAGGNNATGACGGTCCAGTCCAAAACCGCCGCCCGCCCGAGTGCCGTGACCACCGGCCCGATCGTCGGCTCGCACAAAATCTATAGTTCACCGCCTGGCCGGCCCGACATTCGCGTCCCATTCCGGGAGATCCCGCTGGATCCGTCGGCCCGCGAGGAACCGTATCGCGCCTATGACTGCTCCGGTCCTTACACGGACACCGGCGCCACGATCGATCTCGAGGCCGGACTGCCGCCGGTGCGCGCCGAATGGCTGGCCAAACGCGGCTTCGATCGTATCGCCCCACGCGCGGTCAAGCCCGAGGACAATGGCAACATCGGCGACGACAAACTCGTCCCGTCCTGCCCCGCCGAGCTTCCTGTCTATGGCGGCAAGCCCGGCCAGTTGGTGACGCAGTACGAGTTCGCTCGCGCCGGCCTCATCACTGAGGAAATGATCTACGTCGCGCATCGCGAAAACCTCGGCCGCAGTCAGGCGTTGGAAGAGGCCGAGGCGCGCATCGCCGACGGTGAAAGCTTCGGCGCGGAAATCCCGCCGTTCATCACGCCGGAGTTCGTTCGGAGCGAGATCGCTCGCGGCCGCGCCATTATCCCGGCCAACATCAATCACCCGGAACTGGAACCGGTCATCATCGGCCGCAACTTCCTGGTG
>PLSZ01000376.1 GCA_003164305.1 Acetobacteraceae bacterium | reverse complement strand
GTGATGCATGTCGACCCGGAATTGTTCCATCGTGACGCCTCCTCGGATATGCCCGTCACGACCGAGGTCGCGGCGGCGCACCAGGCGCTGTTGAGCGCGATCCAGGGCATCTTCCGGTTGGACCGCTCGACCTTCATGCGCGCGCGCGAGTTGCTGGCGCGGGCGATCGATCTCGACCCCGACTACGCCGCCGCGCACGGCTGGATGGCCTATTGGAGCATCATCGCCGCCGGCCAGGGCTGGGTGGAGAACCCGCGCGCCGTGACCACATTGGCCGGCACCTCGGCGGAACGGGCGATCGAACTCGATCCGTTCAACGCGCGCGCCGTCGCCATCGCCGGTCACGTCAAGGCTTACCTGTTTCACGACGTGCGCGGCGCCTTGCAACTGCACGCGCGAGCGACCGAACTTAACCCAAACCTGCCGATCGCCTGGACCATGAGCAGTTGGTCCAGGATCTATAATGGCGAGCACACGACCGCCGTTCGCCACGCGATGATGTCCCAGTCGCTGTCGCCGCGCGATCCCCACATCTGGTTCGTCGAACACGCGCTGATGACAGCCCAACTGTTCAATCGCAATCTGGATGAAGCCGAAATGCTCTCCGAGGCGGTTCTGGAGCGCAACCCGGGACATGTTTCGGCGCTGAACATCCGCCTGGCGATCCTTGGGCACATGGGGCGCCGTGACGATGCCAAAGAGTGCCTCGCGTTGCTGCGGCAATTCGACCCAAGCGTCACGGTCGAGAAGATCTCGTCCCGCATTCCGCTGCGCCCGGAGGACCGGGTTTTCTATATCGAAGGCCTGGAGCGTGCCGGAGCGCCGCGGTAATACCCCACTATCGCTGACACGTGAGTCAGGTCGTTGGCATCACGTCATGGCCCGGCTCGACCGCATAGGCATCAAGTTAGGGCCGGCGAAGGCGATACTTTCCCCCNNGGGCATTTTCCTCTCGCGGCGGTTATCTTGATGCCTATGCGGTCGAGCCGGGCCATGACGTTATTGTATGTCGCGGTTCGACGATTCTGGGTAGTAGCGCGGCGGTCAGGCCAGCAGATGCATCAATGTCTCGATATTTGACGCCGTCTCCAGCCGCGTCACCATGTCGGCGATCGTTTCGGCGCGCGACCGCTCGATCGGCCGGACCGCGTTCGCGGCGCAGTCGATGAACTTGCGGCGCAGTTGGTCCATCGTCATCGGCCGCGAGGGATTGCCCAGGGGAATGTCGGATTGGGCTTCGTGGACGACGCCGCTGGTGGTGGTGACGCGGACATGGCCGGGCTCGGTGATCGCGGTGCCCTCCCCTCGCCCCAGATCGATCCAGTGCACTTTCGGAACGGCGGTCAACACGACCTCATCCGCCAAAGCGGGGTCGAGGAATACCGGCAGCCGCACGTCACCGAAACGAATGGCCGCGCCCACGGCGAACGGCAGGTTGTTCAGCAGGTCGATGCGGTGACGCGGCACCATCCCGGTCGAGACCGGCTGACACCATGGCCGATTGATGTCGCCGATCAGCACATCCACCGACTCGATCCGCTCGAATGTCAGAGCGTGTTCCGCCATCAGATCCAGCACCGCGGTGATCGTGCGATGCAAGGTCCGGCGGGAAGGCCACGGCTTCAGCGAAATCCGCTCGGCTTCGTATGTCTCGC
The DNA here is from genome assembly GCA_003164305.1 of Acetobacteraceae bacterium. The sequence continues at coordinate 9,396 of PLSZ01000376.1, read as the reverse complement.
CCAGACGGTCCAGCAGTTTGTTTCGATCGTATTCGCCGCGGAAGAAGACAGGATAAAAACCATGCGGCCCCTCGAACACCGCCTTGTCGCCGAGCACGCCGCGCATCGCCAGTTCCGCCGCCAGCACGCCGTTGCGGTAGATCAGCCCGTCGCGGATGGAGCGCACGCTGGAACCGCCGTGATGCAGACTGGCCCGAGTACAACTGATCAGCGGCAGAGTCAGGCCCAGAGCCTCCCGATGTTGATCGGCGGAGGCGCCGAGAAGTTTGGCGGTCGCGGCGGTGGCGCCGAACAAGCCGACAACGGGAGCACGAAACCAGGGATAATCGATCAGGCCGCCATCGATCGCCAGCGCGACGCGGCAGACCAGATCGTTGCCCAAAGCGACGGCCGTCAGCAGATCGCGGCCGGAGGCGCCGGTCGCCTCGGCGGTCGCCAGAGCGGCGGGCAGCGTGGCGGAACTCGGGTGGCAAATGCCCAGATCATGGGTGTCGTCGAAATCGAACTGATGCACCATCGCACCGTTCACCAGCACCGCCTGGGCCGGCGGTACTTTAACCCCTCCCCCCTGGATGACGGTGCTGGTTGGCCGCCCGCCGGTCTCGGCGACAAGCCCGCCGATGGCCGCCACGTCCTGGCTGGAAGAACCGGCCAACATGCAGGCGAGCGTGTCCAGAACGGAGGCTTTGGTCGCCTCGATGGTGCGCGGGGGCAGATCGGAAAACGTTACCCGATCGAGATGTCCGGCGATGCGTTCATCGGTTTCCAGCGCCTGAGCCAGGTCAATCGACATGCACGTTCGCCTGAGTAATCACTGTCCGCCAGAGGGCGATCTGGGCAGTCAGCAGCGCCCCGAGTTGCGCTTGCGTCATCGGCATTGGCCGGCCACCCAGAGCACTGAACCGATCGGCGAGGTCGCGCGACGCGGCGGTGATCGTTTTGTTGAGCTGGCCGACCACGGCGGGCGGCGTACCCTTCGGCGCGAACACACCGCTCCAGATCGTGATCTCGTAGCCTGGCACGCCGCCTTCTTGCATTGTCGGAATGTCGGGCAGGTCCAGCGGGCGGTGCGTGCTGGTCACCGCGAGCGCCCGCAACTGGCCGTCGCGCACCATCGGCACAAGACCGGCGGCGCCACCGAAAATGAATTGCACCTGACCGCCGCGCAGATCGTTCATGGCCTGACCGGTGCCTTTGTAGGGCACGTGCAGCACGTCCAACCCAGCCAGTTGCTTCAGCAACTCGCCCGCCAGGTGCTCGGTGCTGCCAACGCCCGCCGACCCATACGACAACTTTCCCGGCTGGGCACGCGCGCCGGCGAGCAGGTCGGCCAAATTGTGGTAGGGACTGTCTGGCGCGACCACGAGCACAAGTTCACTGGACGCGACCCCGGCGACGGGCATGAGATCTTTTTGGATGTCGTAGGGGAGCGAACGGTAAAGGCTGGCATTGATCGCCGCCGACGGGGTCGCGAGCAGCAAGGTGTACCCATCCGGCGCCGCGCGGGCGACGAACGCGTTACCGACATTGGAGCCGGCGCCAGGATGGTTTTCCACCAGCACGGTCTCGCCCAGACGCTCCGTAAGGGTTTGGGCCAGCAGGCGCCCGGTGACATCGACACCGCCGCCCGGCGAATAGGGCACGATCAGGTGAATTGGCCGGTCGGGCCAGGCGGCCTGCGCCGGGCAGCGGGGGCCGAGCAGCGTGAGCGCGGCGATCAGAACGGAGCGGCGGCGTGGCACTGAGTGTTCTTCCCCGGAATGGACAGGGGAATTGTAAGAGGTTTGGCGGGTGACGGGAATGTCGGGCGGGAGGTCGCGTACTGGCCGGGCGATCCTCTATGCTCCGCCAACCCGCTTATTGGGCCTGATGAGGGCACAATGAGGTCCGCGCGGTTGCCAATGTCAGAGGTATGTTCATGACACTTACGTTTCGTTTCACGTCGCGCGCGGTCAACGATGCAAGGTGATTTCCCCGTCCACACGCCGTTGCTGCGCGGCGCGCTGTTCGCGGCCACCGGTCTGGGCGCGGTCTTTCTCGGCGCCGGTTATGGCATCGGCGCGGCCACCGCGATGGGCCCAGGATACTTTCCGGTGCTGGCGGGGGGGCTGCTGGCGGCGATGGGAGCAGTCGATGTCGTGCGCGGCCTGCGCGCCTCCGCCGAGAGTTTTCCAGGCCTGCACCTGTGGCCGCTGGTTTGCCTGGCCGGCGGGGTCGTTGGGTTCGGGCTGCTGATCCAGCGCGGCGGGCTGCTGCTGTCGGTGGCGGTGCTGGTCGGGTGCGCGTTCCTCGCGGCGAAGCGGATCAGGCCGCTGGAGGCGCTGCTGCTGTTCGCGGTCCTGGCCGTGCTGTCCGGCACGCTGTTCGTCTACGGCCTGGGGTCGACGCCCAGAGAACTGCTACCGCACTGAGAGCCCGCCATGGACGTCATTCACAACCTGGCCCATGGGTTCGAGGTCGCGCTCACCGCGCAGAATTTCTTTTATTGCCTGTTGGGCGCGGCGCTGGGGACGCTGGTGGGCGTGCTGCCGGGACTGGGGCCGCTTGCGACCATCGCGATGCTGTTACCGGTCACCTTCAATCTGCCGGCCGTGGCGTCGCTGATCATGCTGTCCGGCATTTACTATGGGGCGCATCACGCGGGGGCGACCACGGCGATCATGCTGAACATGCCGGGCGAGCCAAGCTCCGTGGTGATTTGTTTCGATGGGCACCCGATGGCTCGGCAAGGGCGAGCGGGCCCGGCGCTGTGCATCGCCGCGTTGTCGTCGTTCTTCGCCGGCTGCGTGGCGATCCTGATCATCGCGATGTTCTCGCCGCCGCTGGCGCGCGTGGCGCTGACGTTCGGGGCGCCGGAGTACACCTCGGTCGTGGTGCTGGCGCTGATCGCGGCGTCGTCACTGTCGGCGGGATCGTTGAATGTCACGCTGCCGATGATGCTGCTGGGGTTGCTTCTGGGCACGGTCGGGACGGACACCAACTCCGGCCTGCAACGGTTCACCTTCGGGTTGTCGAACGTCGCCGATCGGTTGGATTTCGTCGTGGTCGCGGTGGGGCTGTTCGCGTTCGCCGAGATCGTGTCGCGGTTGGAGGCGCTGGATACGGTGCGTCCGGTCAGTGCCCGGGTGACGGGGTTGTTGCCGACGCGGGCCGATCTGAAGGCCAGTTGGAAAGCCGTGCTGCGCGGTACCGCGTTGGGCTCCGCGTTTGGGATTTTGCCGGGAACCGGGCCGTTGATCAGTTCGTTCGCGGCATACGGAATGGAGCGGCGGCTGGCGAAGGACCCGTCGCGCTTCGGCGAAGGCGCGATCGAGGGAGTCGCTGGCCCCGAGGCCGCCAACAACGCGGCGGCGCTGACGCATTTCATTCCGATGCTGACACTGGGGATTCCAGCCGGCGCGGCGATGGCGCTGATGCTGGGCGCGCTGACCATTCAGGGCATCACGCCGGGACCGGGCATCCTGACGCAGCACCCGGATTTGTTCTGGGGCGTGGTGGCCAGCATGTGGATCGGCAACCTGATGTTGCTGGTGCTGAACCTTCCGCTGGTCAGCATCTGGATCCGGCTGCTGGCGATCCCTTACCGGCTGCTGTACCCGGCGATTTTGGTGTTCTGCTGCATCGGTGTTTACAGCGTCGCCAACGATCCGGCCGACGTGGTCATGATGGCCGGGTTTGGGGCATTCGGGTACTTGTTGTTGAAGCTCGGATGCCCTCCCGCGCCGTTGGTACTGGGCTTCATCCTAGGCCCGATCCTGGAGGAAAACCTGAGGCGGGCGCTGCTGATTTCGCGCGGCGATCCGACGGTGTTCCTGACCCGTCCGATCAGCCTGGCGTTTCTGCTGGCGGCGGCGGGGTTGCTGGCGGTGAGCCTGTCGCCTCGGCTGCGGCGCGGCCGGGCGATGGTCGCGGACCGGCTGCGGGAGGGGGGGCCGGGCGAGGAACTGTGATGGTTAACACCAACCGGCGTTGACGTTGACGGTCGGTCGTGACGCCCCCGCGGCGTCTTCCTCGGGCTCGACCCGAGGATCGGCCAGCTCAAAAGTTGTACCCTGCCTGCAAGCACGGGGCCTGCATCACCAGATGCCAGAGTTCGGCCCTGGCATGACGGATGGGTGGCCGGTACGTCATTCCATTGGCCGGTTGGTATAATTCGCCGGAGGCAGGTCAGCGAATTCGTGACGTAGTTTCGCGTAAGCATCGAATACGTCAGCGGCGTCACCGGGGGTTTTAAGCGCGGCGAAAATGCGTTGCTTGACGAAGAAGCGCCAGGTGACGGGGACTTCGGCCAGGATGCGGTGTAAGGCGTCATAGCGTTCCAGGGACCAGACAGCTTCGAAGGCGACGCGGCCTGGTCCGTGGCGGAATTCCGCCGGTTCCGCGATCATCGTTGTGCGCAGTTTGGCGGTCGCTTCGGCGTTGAGTTCAAGTTTGTCGCTCAATACGACACCGTAATCGGTGCGCGCGGCCTCGGCGGAGATGAAGCCGCGGCGAACGTCGTCAATCACCGCTTCCGTTGGCCGTTGCGCGGGGTCGCCATAGCCGCCGGCGCCGGGCCCCTGGATCAGGATGACGTCGCCGGGTTCGCACAACACCACGTCGGTCGAGCCGAGTTCGGCACAATCCGGCGTGCCCGGGTTGCGCGCGAATCGGGAGACGCGGCCGGGACCGCCACTTCGAAGACCCCAGGCGGAGAAAACCGAGCGGTCGCGGTTGCGCGCCGTCACCATCGTTTGCGGCGCGAAGACCTGGAACTCCATTTCCAGCGCGCTGCCGCCGCGATACAGGCCTGCCCCGCCGCTGTCCGGCACGAGGCCGTAGCGGCGGATCAGGATCGGCACCTCGGCCTCATTCATTTCGACAGGGGTGTTCTTAAGGTACGACATGTTGGCGCCGCAGCCCTCCGCCCCGTCCGCCGAGGGACCACCTCCCGCGCCGCCGCCGACCGGACCGATGCTGGCCATGACGGAGCGGCCGGTGCGTGTCGTGGTCTTCACGTTCATGATGCTGACGCCGCTGCCGGGACTGGCNNAGGTTGCAGATCAGGCTGCGCATGCCGACGGCGGCGGGCATCGTGGCGTTCATGATCGTGCCCGGCTGCAGGATGGCGCGCGCCGGCCGTACGAGGCCAGCGTTCAGCGTAATCGTTGGATCCAGGCAATACAAAGCATAGACCACGCCGACCATCACGAGGGCGTGACGTTCCTTGCCGCCCGTCGGCATGTTGAGCGACGACGCGAGTTGCGGATCGCTGCCGGAGTAATCCACGGTCAGCGTGTCGCCATGGATCTTTAGGGTGACCGCGACGCGCACCGGATAACCGCCGGTCTGATCCTCATCGGCGTAGTCGGCGAAGAAGTATTCGCCGTCGGGAATGCCGCGGATCACATCGCGCGCCTGGCGTTCCGCGTAGTCGAGCAGACTGTCCAGGCCCTCACTGAAGGTCACGCGGCCGAAGCGGTCGATGATTTCGTGCACCTTGCGCTCACCGACCATCACGCAGGCGATCTGGGCGTTGAGGTCGCCACGGTTTTGTTCCGGCAGGCGCACGTTGTTGGCGATCATGCGCAGCAGGTCGTCGTTCATCACGCCGTCGCGCATCAGGCGCATTGGCGGAATGCGCAGCCCCTCCTGCTGGATTTCCGTCAATGTGCGAGACAAGGTCGCGGGAACGGCGCCGCCGACATCGGTATTGTGCACATGGTTGCCAACGAAACAAACCAAATGCCCGTCGCGAAACACCGGCCGCCAGACATGGATGTCCGGCGTGTGGGTGGCGACGTTGCCGGCGTAAGGATCGCTGGTCAGGCAGATGTCGCCTTCGCGGTAGTCGAACTGGTCTATGACTCCGGCGTAGTCCAGGCTGGTGAACCAGGTGGCGCCGAACGACAGCGGCGAGGCGACTGTCAGGCCGGACGGGGTCATCACCTGACAGGAGAAATCCTCGGTCTCCTTGACGAAAGTGCTGTAGGCGGTGCGCATCAGGGTCCAGCCCATGCTCTCCGCCGCGGCGGCGCAGTAATTCGCGAGAACCTGAAGGTTGGTGCTGTCGAGTTTCATGACCGGCTGATCCGAAGATTGGTGTATTCATCGACGCTGACGGTGAAGCCGGGTGGAACGACCGTGGTGCAATCGTCCTGAACGACGACAGCGGGACCGTTGAAAGTGTGCCCGGCGTTGAGGTCGATACGGCGATAGATCGTCGCGGTGTGGTGCGCGCCATCCAGCCAAACTCTGGCGCGGCCTGCCTCCGGCGCCGGTCCTGGGCGTGGTTCGAAGCGGGGAAATTCGGGTTTGGGCACCGCGCCGGTGATCACCACGCGCAAGGCGATCGCCTGGATCGGCGCGTCGGGATTGGCATGGCCATAGACGTTCTTATGCTCGGCGTGGAAGCTTTCGGCGATCGCGCGCCAGTCGGCGCCTGGTTGAACAGGCGTATCGATTTCGAACGACTGGCCGCGATACCGCAACTCCGCCGAGCGGGCGATTGTGAACGATCCGGTGTAGCCCTGGTCTCGCCGCAACCACTCCTCGGCGCGAGATTCCAGCGCCTGATAAGCGCGATCGATCTGGTCCGCTGAATCAGGGCCGAGTTCGACATAGACGGTGCTGATGAAGTCGCTTTTAAGATCGGCGATCAGGCCGCCCAGGGCACTTAAAACGCCGGGCGTCGGGGGGATGAGGATTTCGCGGATGCCCAGTACGCGGGCGAGGAAACAGCCGAGCATGGGACCGGCGCCGCCGAAGGCCAGACAGGCGAATTCTCGCGGATCGATACCGAAACGAGACACCAACGCGCTGACTTCCTGGAACATACCGGAAACGGCGATTTTGATGATGGCTTCGGCGGTTTCCTCGATGGCGCGGTCCAGTTGGGCGGCGAGTTCGCCAACCACGGCGCGGGCGCGGGCCTGATCGATGGTGACGGCGGCGTAACCGATGGTGGACAGGCCGATCAGGCCGCAGGCGGCGAACGCGTCGGTGATGGTCGCGCGCGTGCCGCCTCGTCCGTAGCACGCGGGACCGGGACGGGAGCCGGCGCTTTCGGGGCCGACTTTTAACACGCCGAAGCGATCGACCCAGGCGATGCTGCCGCCGCCTTCGCCGATGGAGCTGACCGACACGCTGGGGATGAAGATCTGAAAGTCGCCGATCCGTTCGCCGACACCGTATCGCGGCGCGCCGTCCATGACCACCGCGACGTCGGCGCTGGTGCCCCCAATGTCCAGGCTCAGACAGCGGGAAATGCCGCTGATGGCGGCGACGTGACTGGCGCCGATGACGCCGGACGCCGTGCCGGACAAAATCATCTGGACGCATTCCCGCTTGCCCTGCTCGGCCGTCATCACGCCGCCGTTGGAGCGGGTCAGCCGCGGTTCCGCCGTCACGCCGGCTTGCTTCAACGCTTCCTGCAACGACCCGAGGTATTGGGCCACGCGAGGCTGCACGTAAGCGCCGATCGCGGCGGTAATGGTGCGCTCATATTCTCGGATGATCGGCCAGGTTTCGCTGCCGCGGAACACCGGCAGGTTGGGCGCGAGCCGTCGCACCAAATCGGCGGCGGCGATTTCATGCTCCGGATTGCGATATGAATGCAGGAACGAAATGAGGATGCCTTCAGCACCAGCTTCGATCGCGGCATCGACGGCGGCGGTCAGCGCCTGAGAGTCAAGCGGTGCGATGACGGTGCCGTCGGCGCCGATACGCCCAGGAATGCCGAATACGAGATCGCGGGTGATGAGGGGTGGGGGACGTTTTGAAAGCAGGTTGTACATGTTGGGGATCTTGAGGCGGGCGATCTCCAGCACATCCCGAAAATGTTCGGTGGTGAACAGCGCCAGGCGCAATCCCTTGCGTTGGATGACAGTGTTCACGCCGACTGTCGTGCCGTGGGTGAAATAGCCGATCTCTCCGGGATCGATGCCGTAGCGTTCCTTCAGTAGCCGGATGCCTTCCATCACTTCGGAGCCTGGCTCATCCGGACGAGAGAACACTTTAAGGCTGCGCAAGGAACGGGAATTTTCGTCGAACACGGCGAAATCCGTGAACGAGCCGCCGATATCGACACCAACCCGATACGTCATTCTGTTCTCCGCCAACCCGCACGCCGTTGAATCATCGTTTACAGAAAATGCCCGTCGTGGAATAGTCTTTGTGGGGACCTGACGAACGGAGATGCCGCATGACCGCTTCCACGCACAAGGTCGCCATCGTGACTGGCGCGGCACGCGGCATCGGACGAGCGATTGCTCTGGCTTTGGCACGGCATGGCATGGATCTCGCGCTGGTCGATTTACGGGAGCCGGAACTGGCGGCCACCGTCAAAGCGGTCGAGGCCGAAGGCGTCGCGACGTTGCCGCTGATTTTCGACGTGTCGGATTACGCGGCGGTGCGGGCGAACACCGACGTCATCTTTAAACGGTTTGGCAAGATCGACGTGCTGGTCAATAACGCCGCGATGGTGCAGCCGCAACAGGTGCTTGAAATCACCGAGGCGGAATGGGACCGCGGCATGGCGGTCAATCTGAAAAGCGTGTTCAGTTGGAGCCAGGCGGTGGCGCCTCGCATGCTGGAAAACGGCGGCGGGCGGATCGTGAATATCTCGTCGGTGTCGGCGAACACTGGCGGCAGCAAGACGGGGGCCAGCCGGTTTGCTTATGCCACCGCGAAGGCTGGCGTGCTCGGTCTGACGCGAAGCCTGGCGCGTGAACTGGCGCCCTACATTCTGGTCAACGCGGTGTGTCCAGGATCGATCCTGACCGATCGCACGCGGGAATCGTTCGATGGGCATCTGGAACAAATCGCCGAGGCCACGCCGATGGGCCGGGTCGGCACGCCGGAGGATATCGCCGTCGTCGTCGCGTTCCTGGCGACCGCCGAGCCGCTGTTCATGACCGGCGAAGTGCTCGACGTCGATGGTGGGTCCAACATCAACTAAAGGCGCGGATGGATGAAGCTACAGCGCATCGAACATCCGTCCGCCTGGCGTTCCGATGACATCGCGCGGGATCGTTCCTGGATCGTTACGCTGACCCCGGGAATGATCGCGGAGATGGAAGCCGCGGTGGGTGACGCGAAGACCCGCGGCTGGAGCGCCGGCGGTTTCGATCCCCGTGACACTCCCATTCCGCTGACGCAAACGGTGTTGGATCGCTGTATCGACGATGTGCATCATGGCCGCGGCTTTGTGTTGCTGCGTGGGTTGCCGATCGAACGATACGATCTCGAGACGTGCAAGCTGCTGTACTGGATCCTGATCGCCCGGCTTGGTACCCCTGTGACACAGAACCTCGCGGGCGAGTTGATGGCGCGGATCGCGGATTTTGGTTTCGACGTTGCCCAACTCAACGTGAAGCCGTCGCGGACCAGCGCCGAGCAGCGGCCGCACAGCGATCC
>PLSZ01000513.1 GCA_003164305.1 Acetobacteraceae bacterium | reverse complement strand
CCCTCCGACCAGTTCGATCCGCGTGGGGTGCCGGAGGTCATGCTATGCAACGCGGATGTCAGTGTCGGCATCAGCCGGCGTACCGCGGCGATGCCGTACGCGTATCGCGATCTCGACGGCGATCTGTTGTATTTCGCGCACAAAGGCACGGGGATGTTCGCCACCGAGTTCGGGCGCCTGAGCTATGAACCCGGCGATTACATTCTGCTCCCGAAGGGCATCACGTTCAGCGTCGTGCCGGACGCGGGNNAATCTCCCGCGCCGCTGTCGCTGACCGAGCATCAGCAGGTCGGCCGCCACATGCCGGTCGACCCGACGGTGCTGGTGCTTCCAGAACTGTGCGATTACGGATTTGCCGCCGCGGCGGAACATGAACTTCGCGTGAAGCACGGCGGCGGCCACAGTTCCATCTTTTACCGAAACAATCCGCTGGTTTCGGTTGGCTGGAAAGGCGATCTGTTCCCCTTCAAACTGAACATTCGCGACATTATCCCGATCAGTTCCGACCGCATCNNTCGACAATGATGAAAGCGTGTTCGTCCACCACGACGAGGGCAGCGCCCGGAAGCCGGCGACTCTGTCGCACGTGCCCCAGGGCATCCTGCACGGCGCTGACGAGGCCACCCGGGCGGCGTTCCAGGCGCGCCGCGTGCCGGGCATGCGGCGAACCTTATGCGGTGTCAGCGTGGACACGGACCGGCCGTTGATCCAATCGGCGGCTTTTCAGCGGTTGAGCGGCGGGTAAGGCAGCGCCGGGGTTTTCGCCCCGGAGCTGCTACACCCCGCCCCACACCTCACGCGCCACATCGACGCACAAGCGCAATTTCGCCCACTGCTCGTCCTCGGTCAGCGTGTTGCCTTCCNNCTTCCTCGGTCGAGGCGAAGCCGCACTGTGGCGACAGCGCGAGTTGTTCCAACGGTAAATATTTCGCCGCCTCATCGATGCGGCGCTTGAGTTCGTCCTTGGTTTCCAGCGCGCCGGTCTTGCTGGTCACGAGGCCGAGTACAACAATCTTCGGCCCGCGCGGCACGAAACGTAGCGGCTCGAACCCTCCCGCGCGGTCGGTGTCATATTCCATGAAGTAGGCGTCGGCGTTGATCTGATTGAACAGCACCTCGGCGACCGGTTCGTAGCCGCCGGTCGCGACGAACGTGGAACGGAAATTGCCGCGGCAGAGATGCATCGAGATCGTCATATTCGCGGGCTTCGCCTCGATCGCGCGATTGAGCATGGTGCCGTAGATTTGCAGCAGGTTTTCGACATGCTCGCCGCGGGCTTTCAAGGCGGCGATCTGCTCGGGATCGCACAAATAGGCGATGTTGACCTCGTCGATCTGCAGATACCTGCAACCGGTGGCGCCGAACGACGCGACGGTTTTGTTATAGGCCTCGCCCAGATCGGCGAAGAACCCGTCCAGCGTGGGATAGGAGGTTTTGTCGATCGCGTTGCGGCCGCCACGGAAATGCACGACCGATGGGGACGGGATGGTTTGCTTCGGTATCGCGCCATGCACATGCGAGGCGACGAATTTAAAGTCGTCCAGCATGATCGGCTTGCTGTACCCGATGCGCCCGTTGACCCGCAGCATGTGGCCGAGCGGCAGACCGCCTTTGAACTGGATCTTTTGCTCGGGCTCGTAAAGTTCGACGCCGTCCAGACCGGCGACGAAATCGTAATGCCAATAGGCGCGGCGGTACTCGCCGTCGGTGGCGGCGCGCAGTCCGATCTCCTCCTGCTTCGCGATCGCGGCGGTGATGCAACGATCCTCCACCGCCCGCAGAGCGTCGTGCGTCATCGTCCCGGCTTTCCACGCGGCGCGCGCGGCCTGCAATTCCTTGGGCCGCAGCAGGCTGCCGACGTGATCGGCGCGGAATGGCGGCGTGGTGCGAGCGGTCATGGTCCGGTTTCCTCCGTTACGGGTCGCTGGCGGGCCGAGCCGTCCAGCGAGCGCGGTTGTGCCATGGCCGTTTGATGGCATATCCAGACGATCCAGACCAGGATGTCATTCATGCGCCGACGCACTCTGTTGCAAGCCGCGATCGCGATGCCCGCGTTGGCCGCGCCGGCGGTGGCGCGGGCCGAGAAGACCGCGACCCTGCGGTTCATTCCGCAGGCCAATCTGACCTCGCTCGATCCGATCTGGACCACGGCGACGGTGACCAACAATCACGCTTATTACGTGTACGATACGCTGTACGCGTCGGGCCAGGATATGCGGGCGAAGCCGCGGATGGCGGAAGGGCATGAGGTGTCGGCGGATGGGCGGATCTGGCGCATCCGGCTGCGCGAGGGACTGACGTTTCATGATGGCACCCCGGTGCGCGGCATCGATTGCGCGGCCTCGATCGAGCGCTGGTCGAAACGCGACGCGATGGGCCAGATCCTGGACGCGGTGGTGGAGAAATGGGGCGCGCCGGATGACCGGACGATGGAAATTCGCCTGACCCGGCCGTTCCCTTTGGTGTTGGACGCGTTGGCCAAAGCGGATGCGTCGGTGCCGTATGTCATGCCGGAACGACTGGCGCGGACCGATCCGATGAAAGCGATCACCGAGGTTGTCGGTTCGGGGCCGTACCGGTTCCTGCCGGACGAATATGTTTCGGGCGCGCGTGTGGCTTATGCACGCTTCGACGGCTACGTGCCGCGCGGGGAGGCGCCGGAATGGGCCACCGGCGCCAAGATCGCGTATTTTCCCCGGGTGGAGTGGAATGTCATTCCGGACCCATCGACAGCCGCCGCGGCGATCCTGCGCGGTGAGGCGGACTGGTGGGAGCGGCCGTTCAATGACCTGTTGCCGGTTCTGTTGCGCGATCCCAACGTCACCAGCATGATCGCGGACCCGTCGGGCCGCACCAGCATCCTTCGGTTCAATTCAATTCAGCCGCCGTTTAACAATGTGAAGGTTCGCCGCGCGGTGATGGCGGCGGTCAATCAGGAAGATTACATGCGCGCCGCCGTCGGCGACGACAAGGAGTTGTGGCGAATCTGCCGGTCGTTGTTTCCGTGCGGCACCGCGTACGCGACCGATGAGGCGGGAGCGGGACTGATCCGCGGCGACCTCGCTCTGGGACGTAAAATGCTGGCGGAGTCCGGCTATTCGGGCGAGCGGGCGGTCGTCATCAATCCGACCGATTTTCCGTTGATCGGGCCGCTTGGCCAGATCACCGCGTCGTTGCTGAAGTCGTTGGGCATGACGGTCGATTTGCAGGAATCCGATTGGGGCACCGTCGTGCAGCGTCGCGCGTCGCGGGAGCCGGTCGATAAAGGCGGATGGAGCATTTTCCACACCACGGGATCGGCGTCAGGATGGAACAATCCGGCGGTGGCGCAACCGGTGCGAGGGCAGGGGGCCAAGGGCTGGTTCGGCTGGTGGGACGGGCCGGAACTGGAGACCATGACACGCGATTGGCTCGACGCGCCGGACGAGGCGAGCCAGCTCCGCATCGCCCGCGCGATCGGTGTCCTTGCGCTGGAGGAAGCGCCGAGCATTCCGCTTGGTCAGTTCTTTATCAGAACGGTATTCCGGAAAAGCATCACCGGGATGTTGCAAGGGCCGTGCCCCTATCCGTGGAACATCAGGCCCGTGTAACAATCCAGGGTTCAGCGGGGAGGCAGCGCGATCACCGTCGGACGATCCGGCAGTGTCAGACGGGACACTTCCATCGTCGATTCATGTCTGACGTCGATCGCGTAAGTCTCCCGCATCATGTCCAGAAAACGCGCCAGAGTGTCCATGGTGAAATAATGCATCGGCAGAACGATCCGCGGATGGATCTGGTCGATTACGGTCCGCGCGTCCGACTGATCGAGGGTGTAAGCGCCATCGATAGCCACCATCACGATATCGATGTGACCGAGCGCGTCAAGATCGGCGGGCTCCAGCAGATGATGCAAATGCCCGAGATGGGCGATGCACAATCCGGCGGTCTCGAAGATGAAAATCGAGTTGCCGTTGATCTCGGTGCCGCCATTCCAGTCGCGAATATTCGTCGGCAGGTTGGTGACGCGCAGATCGCGCAGCACCACGTCGTGATTGGGCGGCTTCGGACCCTCCCGCCAGCCATGCAGCACGATGCCGATGCGTGGATCGGGATGCAGCGTGTAATGCGTCGAATGCGCGTGATTCATCGTGACCAGGTCAGGCGGCGGTTCGGTCGGATAAGCCCCACTGTAATCGGTGGCCGCGCGGACGTGGTCGGGCGTCTCGATCAGAAAGCTCGCGTGGCCGAGGAAGCTGATGGTGACAGACGGATCCTCCGCCGCCGCGCGCCAGATCCGCGGTTCGGCCGAAGCGACCGGCGCGCAGGCGGAAAGCGCCAGCCGCGGCGTCAGCAGGATCAGCAGAGCGGCCAGAAATCGAATCACGCCGCGGCCTGTTCCCGCACCGTCGGCACGCCATCGGAGACCGTCGTGCGATGCAGGTCGCGTACCTTCGTTTCATCGTACTCGCGCGCACGGTGCATGGTGCAACGATTATCCCACATCACCAGATCGCCGGCGCGCCAGCGGTGCGTGTAAACGAAGGCGGGCTGCGTCGCGTGTTCGATCAAATCCATCAGCAGCAGGCGCGCTTCGGGTTCCTCCATGCCGCGAACGCGCCCGGCGTGCGACGACAGGAACAGCGATTTTCGCCCGGAGCCTGGATGCGTACGCACCAGAACCTGAGGCACCGGCGCCATTTTCTCGATTTCCTCGGGCGCCCAATCGGTGAAGCCGATTTTGGCGCGCGAGAAAAGCTGCGTGTGTTCGCAAATCATGCCTTCCACACGGCGCCTCATCGCGTCGGGCAGCGTGTCCCAGGCGGCGCGCATGTCGGCGAACTGGGTTTCGCCGCCTTCGCCGGGAATCACGCGCGCCGACAATAACGAAAATCGCGCGGGGACGCGCTTGAAACTTGAATCCGAATGCCAGAGACGGTTGCCCAGAGCGTTCAACCGCCGCCGGTCGTTTTTTGGCAGCACGCGATTTTGTTCGTCCAGGTTGGAAATGTCCGCCATGTGCACGTCCAACCGCGGCACGAAATCCTTGCGATACGCTTTGACCGTGGTTTCCAGATCGCCGAAATTCCGGCTGAACGCCCGCTGTTGTTCATCCGTGATGAACTGCTCGTGAAACACCAGCACGCCGGCATGGTTGATGGCGTCAGAAATCGCGGTCACTGTGCGCGCGTCGAGAGGTTCCCGAAGATCGACACCGCCGATCTCGGCCGCGAAGTCTGGGGTAATCGGGTGAACGGTAAGAGTCATGCGACGTTCCTCATCAGTTCGGCCATCGGCGGGCCAGGCTCCATCACCGTGGTGCGGTGCAATTCCCTGACTCTACCCGCGTCGTATTCACAGGCGCGATGCATGGTGCAGCGATTGTCCCACAGCACCATGTCGCCTTCGGTCCAGCGATGCGTGTAAACGAACTCCGGCCGGGTCGCGTGGTCCATCAGTTCCTTGAGCAGGATGCGGCCTTCCGGCACTTCCATGCCGTGGATCATCATCGCATGGGACGCCAGATACAACGTCCCGCGTCCCGATCCTGGATGCATGCGCACGATCGGTTGCGGCGCCGAACCGAGCCGGATCTTCTCCTCCTCGGTGAAATCGGTGAAGCCGAGCGTGCCGCGGGAATACAACAGGGAATGCTCCGCGGTCAGGCCGTCCAGCCGGTGCTTCATTCGGTCCGGCAACGCATCGTACGCGGCGCGCAGATCGGCGAACTGGGTTTCTCCGCCATCATCGGGGATCACTCGCGCCGACAGCAGGGAATACATTCCCGGCGTTTCCTTGAAGGTATAATCCGTGTGCCACAACCGATTGCCGAGCGAATTCATGCGCCGGCGATCCGTGGCGGACAGCAGCGCGCTGTTCTCGTCAAGATTGGAAATGTCCGCGACATGCGGATCCAACCGTCCCTTAAATCCTGGGCGGTACGCCTTGATCGTCGTTTCCAGGCGGCCGAACGGGCGGCTGAACGCGACGTGCTGCTCATCCGTGATGTGCTGGCCCGGAAACACCAGAACCGCGTGCGCGTCGACGGCTTCGACGATCGCACGCATCAGAGCGGGGTCAGGCGGGACGCGCATATCGAGGCCGGTGATCTCGGCGACGAACAGCGGATGCAACGGACGGATGGTCAGCGCCATGGCATGGTCTTCCTCAACGCCGCACAGACTACCGGCGAGGGTGGCGCGCTGGCAAACCCGGCCGCGCCTCAGTCCACCCGTTCCAGAACCGCATTGATCAGCAACGTGCGCTTTTCCTCCTGATTGCGCTGCCCGTTGCGCATCTTCTCCCGCGCGCTCGGGCCGACGATCACATGGATGCCCAACACCGGCGGTCCGGACGCCGAGCGCATCGCGGCTCGTTCCGCTTGCGCCTCGATCAGCGCGGCTTCCGAGTTGTCGATCCATTGCGCGACGCTGAATCCCGCCGCTTCCAGCATCGCGCGGGTTTCCTCCGGCGTGCGCAGGAAACTGATCTCCGGACGGTCCGCCCACATCACCGGAAACACCACCGGGCCCCCTGGGCCTTGCGCGACGTCCTGGATCGCCAACCGTCCCCCGGGTTTCAACACGCGGCGCATCTCGGCGTAATAACGCGGCCGGTCCTGAATGTTCATCGCCACGTTCTGCGACCATGCCAGATCGAACCGCGCATCCGGAAACGGCAGCGCCAGAGCCGACCCTTGCCGAAAGTCGACGCGGTTGGTGAGGTTCACAAGGCCCGTCAACCCGGTCGCGGTGCCAACGAACTCCGGCGTCAGATCGACGCCGCTGACCCGGCAGCCATACGTCGCCGCCAGATAGCGCGCCGGCCCGCCAATCCCCGAACCGATGTCGATCACATGATCCGTGGCCACAGGCGCCAGCATCCGCGCCAGTTCCTCGGTCGCCAGGCGGCGGCGCGAGTGGAACTCGTCCACCAGGCCCAGGTCGTTGATCGACAGCTTGTCGATATGCTTTCCGGCCAGCGTCAGTGCCTCCAGAATGCGATCGAGCAAACCGTCGGTACCGTAATGAACGGCGACGTCGTTGGTCGTGCCAGAAGCGGTCATGGAGGAGCCTCCGCGGTTGAGAACGATCCACAGCCGGTCTGAACTGTCATACCGACCACGTATTGATGAAAGCGACGTTGCCACAGGCTTCGTATGCGGTTGATGGTAGCCCGGCTTTCCGGCGCGTCGGGCAGCGCGACGACCAGGATTTTGGTGTCTTCCGAGATCGTGGTGCGCAAACGCGGGTTCATCCAGGCGCCCTGACCGTCCAGCACGGTATAGCCGTTGGGCAGCGCGGAGGTGATGACCTGGTCCCGGAACTCGCGCCATTCCTTGTCGCTGACCTCGGCGCGCCCGGCGACCGAGCGGCCGAAATACAGGTTGAAGATCTGCATGTCCTGGCCGGCGCCGGGCTGGCAACGCGGCGCGCCGCAGGCGGACAGAAGCAGGGGAATCAGGCACAAGGACCGAATTGTGTTGCGGCGGGAGGATTGAAAGATTACCATCTGACCAGACTGGTCAGTAAGGGTATCTTAACATGTCTCCCGTAGAGAATCCGGATCGAGCCGCCAAGGACTCGGCGGTCTGGAAGCTGGAAGACGCCAAAGCGAGGTTCAGTGAAGTGGTCAGACTGGCGGAGCAAGGGGTGCCTCAACGCGTGAGTGTGCGGGGGCGCGAAGCCGTGGTGATCCTGTCGGCACAGGCATACGCTCGGCTGGCACCGGCCGCCAGAGGCAGCCTCGCGGCGTTGTTCGGGGAAGGGCCGTTCACCCGGTTGGATTCCTTCGACGACGCGCTGACGCGGGACCGCTCGCCGATGCGCGAACCGCCCGTTTTTGAGCGGTGATGGCGGCCTCGGTTCGGGGCTGGCTGGTCGATACCAACGTTATCTCGGAGCTACGCAAGGGGCGTCGTTGTTCGCCAAACGTGCGCGCGTGGTCGGAGCGGGTGCCCCCGGTCGCGTGCTACATCAGCCAGGTCAGTCTCGCTGAGATCCGGTTTGGGATCGAGCGGGCCGACGATCCCGGGTTCCGCGCCGAACTGGAAGTCTGGGTTCAGGACGGTGTGCTGCCCTGGTTTGGCGCCCGTGTGCTGGAAGTCGACGCGGCTGTGCTGACCCAATGGTGCCGTCTGGCCTCCGAGGGCCGGAAGGCGAACTACACTTACTCGCAACCGGACGTGCTGCTCGCCGCGACGGCTTTGGTGCATCAACTGGGCGTCGCGACCCGTAACGTGGAGGATTTCGTTCGCGCCGGGGTGCGGATCGTTAATCCGTGGGAGGGTGACGCACTCGATTGATCCGGTCCGTGCCCGTGACGATGGTCCCTAAATCATCGCGATCGGCCGCGCCGGCGATCCCGTCGCGCCGCGGAATTTCGTCGCCAGCAGAATGAAACACGCGCTGTGCACCCGGTCGCGCGCCATTTCCTCCAACATCAGGTTTTCAATGAGATAAACCCCGCATTCGGCGAGACAGAACTGATGCACCGGCATCATGATGCTCTTGTCCGGGTTCGGCAGCACCTCCACCGCCATGTTGTCGGCGCCGATGGCGGTGATGCCCTGATCGATCAGCCAACGCGCGGCCGGCACGTCGATGCCGGGCTCGCCTTCCAGATACTTCGCGTTATTGGTGCCGAAGTAACGGCCCCAGCCGGTGCGGATCAGCGCGATGTCGCCCGGCTCGACCGAGAATCCGCCCGCATCGGCGGCGCGCTTCAGTTCCTCGGGGGTGACGGTCCGGCCGGGCGACAGATGCGGACCGCCATCCGCCCCGGCCACGTCGAACAGCAGCCCGCGGGTGATCATCGGCGGCGCATGCTCGATCCCCAGCCGGTCCAATCCCCAGTCCGTCACCACGTCGGCGGCGCAATTGCCGTTGTAGAGCATGTCGCCGCTGGAAAAGTGGCCAAGCGCGTCGATATGGGTGCCGACATGCGCGGTCATCTCGATCCGCTCCAGGTTCGTTCCGGCGTCGTTGGTGGCGCCCAGCTTGCGGCGGCGCTTGATGGTGTCGCGCCAGGAGCCGAAGATCGACATCAGATACGGCGTCTGGTTGGGCGCCATGTAGGGCGCGCCCATGAAGATCTCATGGCTGACGTCGTAGACCCGGCCTTGCCGCACGCTCGCCAGCGCCGCCAGCCGCTTTTCCGCGGTCAGTAAATTGCCTGCTCCCAACTGATCGGCGGGTCCCCATTTGGCATGGTCGTGGATCATGGCGCGCTCTCCCTCACGCGCTGCATGTTCCCGACTTCCTATCGTCACGCAAGAGCTTGCGCCGATGCGTCCGCCGCGCCACGGTCCGCCGATGACCACGTTCACTCTGTTCATGAACCCGCGCCACGGCACGCCTGGGATCGTCACGCTGCCCGCCGCCGGGTTCCGCCGCGCCAAGGCCGAGATCACCAGTTGGGAGGGCTACGCGCACACGCCGCTGCGCGATCTGCCGCTGCCCGGAACGATCCGCCTGAAGGATGAATCCGGGCGCTTCGGCCTGGGCAGTTTCAAGGCCCTGGGCGGCGCCTACGCGGTGGTCAACCTACTGGCCGGGGAGTTGTCGCGCCGCGGTGTCGCCCCGTCCGCCCGCTCGGCCGACCTTACCAGCGGCCGCTACGCCGAGGCCACGGGCGCCATCACCATCGCCTCCGCCACCGACGGCAACCACGGCCGCGCCGTCGCCTGGGCCGCCTCCCGGTTCCATTGCCGATGCGTGATCTATTTGCACGCCACGGTCAGCGCCGGGCGAGAGGCCGCCATCGGCGCGTATGGGGCCGAGATCCGTCGCGTCCCCGGGACCTACGACGACGCGGTACATGCCTGCGCCCGAGACGCCGAAACGAACGGCTGGTTCGTCGTGTCCGACACCTCCTGGCCCGGCTACACCGAGATTCCGCGCGACATCATGCAAGGCTACCGCCTGATGGCCGATGAGGCGGCGGATCAATGGACCGGTCCCGCACCGACTCACGTGTTCATCCAGGGCGGCGTCGGTGGTGCCGCGGCCGCCGTCGCGGTGCAAACCCGGGCACGCTGGAACCCCGCGCCGGCCTTGATCGTCGTGGAACCCGACCGCGCCGCGTGCCTGCTGACAAGCGCTCAGGCCGGGAGGCTGACATTGGTGGGAGGCGAACTCGATACGATCATGGCCGGCCTGGCCTGCGGTGAACCGAGCCTACTCGCCTGGCAGGAACTGGAGCGCTCGGCCACCGCCTTCATGGCCATCCCGGATGCAGCGGCGATTGCCACGATGCGACTTTTGGCGACGTCCGGCATTGTCGCGGGTGAATCCGGAGTCGCCGGTCTGGCCGGCTTCCGGTTGGCGATGGGCGATACCGAGGCCGCGTCTGCTCTTGGACTGGACGCCGGAAGCCGCGTATTGGCCTTCAATACCGAGGGAGCGACCGATCCGCTGCTTTACGAACAGTTGGTGCGCGGATCGGCATGACTGGCTCACCTGCGCTCGACATGCGGTTGCATTTACCCGGTCTGGCTGGCTGATGAGATGCTGAAATTCGGGGAACCAGGGGAACGGGTCTTACGTCCTGGGTTTGGGCGGTTCGGCCGGCCCGCCGGCTTTCTTCCAGGCGCCGAAGCCGCCCTCGATATGGGCGACGTTTTCCAGGCCCATCTCCTTCGCGGTCTTCGCGGCGAGCGCCGAGCGCCAGCCGCCGGCGCAGAAGAAGATGAAACGTTTGTCCTCGGCGAAGATCGGTTTGGCGTAGGGGCTTTCCGGATCGATCCAGAACTCCAGCATGCCGCGGGTGCAGGCGAAGGCGCCCGGCATCTTGCCCTCGCGGTCGAGTTCGCGGGGATCACGCAGATCGACGAAGACGACGTTGTCGCGGCCGTGTTCGGCGATGGCCTGCTCCGGCGTGAGCGTTTCGATTTGCGCTTCCGCTTCGGCGAGGAGTTGCTTGTAGCCTTTCCTGATTTGCATGCGGGCGTCTCCTGGCGTGGCGATGGTTGGCGTCAGTTTGCCATGACGCGCCAGGGTGTGCACCTGGCGTCGTTTCGGGCAATGGTCTGGGCCCAGGAGGCGGCGGTGCGAGGCGCCGGCCCGGACATACGGGTTGGCGCGGGCAGGGGGCCGGCGTATGGGTCACCAGGGGTGGGTCGGCCCGCGAACGAACCGGCCCGTTCCCTACCGCTTTTTCCGGATGATCGGCTTCCGGATGATCTTGACATTTACGACAAAGATCACGATTATCAGCGGCAGGAAGATGAGTTTTCGTAGCATCTCAACTTCCTTCTGGTTGGCCGGCGGGGACCATCCTCGCCGGCTTTCCTGTTTTGGGGCCCAGGTGTGAAGGAACCGTTGACGCGGCGTCCCGCCGTGGCCTCACCCCAGCCCCCCGGGCGACCGCGGTTGCCCCCACGCCGCCGTTTCACTAGTGTCCCGCGCCTTCGCAACCGGGAACCACCCACCATGTCTCTGACCGCCGAACGTCTCGACCGCATCCAACCCAGCCTGACCATCGCCATCTCGACGGTCGCGCGGAAAATGATCGCGGACGGGAAAAACGTGATCAGCCTGTCGCAGGGGGAGCCCGACTTCGATACGCCTCAGAACATCAAAGACGCGGCGATCCGCGCCATCGAGGGCGGCCAGACCAAATACACCGACGTCTCAGGCACCCCCGCGCTGCGTAAGGCGGCGGCGGCGAAGCTGAAACGCGACTCGGGTCTGGACTACAAGCCGGAGGAGATCATCGTCTCCACCGGCGCCAAGCAGGTGCTGTTCAACGCCATGCTGGCCACCCTGAACGCGGGCGATGAGGTGATCATCCCCAGCCCGTGCTGGGTCACCTATCCCGACATCGTCACCCTGTCCGACGGCAAGCCCGTGCTGATCCCATGCTCGCAGAACAACGGCTTCAAGCTGCGCGCGGAGGATCTGGAGGCGGCGATCACGCCGAAGACCCGCTGGTTCATGCTCAACAACCCGTGCAACCCGACCGGCGCCGCGTATACGGCGGACGAGCTGAAGCCGATCTGCGAGGTGTTGATGCGGCACCCGCATGTTTGGGTGCTGACCGACGATATTTACGACGGGCTGGTGTACAATGGTTTCAAGCCCGGCACGATCGTGGCGGTCGAACCGCGGTTGAAGGACCGCACGCTGACGGTGCATGGCGTGTCGAAGTCGTATGCCATGACCGGCTGGCGCATCGGAATCGGCGCGGGCCCGGTCGCGCTGATCAAGGCGATGGACAAGTTACAGTCGCAGTCTACGTCGAACCCAAGCACCATCGCCATGGCCGCCGCCGTCGAAGCCTTCATCGGCCCGCAGGACACCGTCGAAGCGATGCGCAAGGTGTTCGAGGAACGGCGCGATCTCGTCGTCGCGGAACTGAACAAGGCGAAGGGGATCAACTGCTCGACGCCGGACGGCGCGTTCTACGTCTATCCGTCGATCCACGGCTGCATCGGCAAGACCTCGAAAGGCGGCCGCGCGATCAATGATGACGAGGCGTTCGCTCTGGCGCTGCTGGATGAGGAAGGCGTCGCCACGGTGCATGGCGCGGCGTTCTGCTACCCGGGGTATATCCGCATCAGCTACGCCAACTCGAACGCGGAACTGACCGAGGCGATGACGCGCATTCAACGGTTTTGCGAAGGGCTGCGCTGAAGCGGCCTGATGTCGCACAGGGGGCGCGAAGGTTACGAAAACGCCGGGGCGTGATGGGTCATACCAACCCGCGTGGAGAGGCCGTCCCGCATGGGGCAAGGTCAAGGCTCTGGCGGCCTTCTCGCAAAACCTGATCGCCAGACTTATCGGACCATGTGTTGCACCCGCGATCTTGATGCCGCCGTTGGCTCGGACTCCAGCGTGTTGAACGCCCGCGCCAGGGCGTCGATCTGATCGTCGTGGGTGCCGGTTGGGAAATCGCGCAGCTCCTCCAGGAACGCGCGGTTCCAGGGCGCGCGGACGATCGCGACGTGCCCGGCCTCCACCTGAGTCGCGACGTAGCGCGCGCGCCCGGTCTTCGGACCGGTTTCCCGCGACGACACCACATGGAACCCGCGCAACCGCCCGGTGTACCAGGACGCCTGGAACTTTCCCGCCTGGCCGGGGTCTTGCGGCAACGCGATGGTGACGTTCCGGCCGTCCCCGGCGGCCGTCCGCAGCAGCAGTTTCTCGACCTGCAGCGCTGAGCCGCGGATGCGGACGACGTCGAGCACGACCCACTGACGATCCCCCGCGCGCCAGAGTTTGACGCCCACCGTCCAGTCCGGCTCGTTCCCGTCGTCCTTCGCCGTCGCGGCGAAGTCCCAGCCGCGCACCACATGGCCATCGGGCNNTCGCCGATCAGGGCGCGGCGGCGGGCGAGGGCGGCTTTGTCCTCCCATTCCGGCCACAGCGGTTCGCCAGGCGGCCGGCCCAGAGGATCGCCGGCCTCGGCCAGGGCCGGCAGCCGCAGGACGCGCCAGCCGTCCTCGGCCGTTGCCTCCAACTGGCCGCCGAGGTCGTCCTTGTGCCAGCGTGTCATGACGAGCGCGACACGGCCGCCCGGCTTCAGGCGGGTGGACACGTCCGACTTGTACCACTCCCAGATGAAGTCGCGCTGACGCTTGCTGTCCGCGATGGCGTGCGACCTCACCGGGTCGTCGATGATGATCAGATCGGCGCGGCGGCCTATGATCGACCCGCGCACGCCGACGGCCAGGTATTCGCCGCCTTCGGTCGTCGACCAGTTGTCCGCGGCGAAGTGGTTGGGTTTGATCGCGAAGCCAAGCCGCTCGGCGTGCTGGTGCACCAGGTCGCGCGCGCGCCGGCCGAAGGATCGCGCCAGGCCCAGAGAGTGCGAGGCGCAGATCACCGTGGAGCGCGGGTGGCGCAGGAACCACCAGACCGGGAACAGCAGCGACGTATAGGTTGACTTCGCCGAGCCCGGCGGCATCAGGATCATGAGACGATCGAAGTCGCCGGCCGCCAGTTTTTCCAGTTCGGCGATGAGATACAGGTGATGGGCGGCAGGCTGATAACCCGAGTCCCGGAGCGCTTCCTGGGCCCAGGCGCGGAGCGCGTCGCGGAGGTGGGCGGGATTGTTGTGTTGTTCGATGGGGTCCGGAGAGGGTTGGGTTGGGTCAGGGGCGCTGCGTGGGGGCACGCTGAGGGCCGACACTAGGAATTATGAGATAGGATGGCGCATTGTGGCAAACTATTTTTCCTATGGGCCTGTGGGCGGTGCCGCGACGACGCCCCGTTCCCAGGCCGGCGCGTCAGTCCCGATCGCCGGTAAAGGCGAGCGGATGACCAATCAGCCTGGCATCACGGGACACCCCAGCGAGTCGTCAGGCCAAACCCACAGCCTCGCCGTCATCGGAGATCCAACGCGGAATATCCCCTGCCTCATCGAAAATATTGGTGATGACCGGCGGCGGACCGGGAATCCAGGCGAACCAGTAGCGATGCAGCCTGGTCCAGCGGAACCCATATCGCGCCAACGCCGGATAGGGCCCAGGGTGGGTCAACCAAGGATGTGGATCGGCCGCGACCCGCGCCAGCGCCAAATCATATGTCTCGATCAATCGCCTGGCCGCGTCGGGCCGGGCGGGCCGATGCGGCATGGCCTGAAGATAGCGCCCGACCATGTCCAGATACTGCGCCCGGGCGGTGTCCGTGATCAGGACAGGCATCGCCGGTCATTTCGTCGGTGCGCGTGCCCCTTCCTCGGCGCCGGCCTTCTCAAACGCCTCAAGCATGCGCCGAGCCTCGCGTTGCGGGGCGCTGGCGTCACCGACACGGCCCGCCGCCAGGTCGAGAACGCTGGCATCCAGCGCGTCGGTCAATGCAAGTGGCGCCGGCCGGCTGGTCCGCTCGTCCATGTGCCGCCTCATGTCTGTTATGTCGCGCCGGCACCATATCACAACCAGGGGTCGGTTCGAAACAACCGGTTCGGCCGGCCGGACCGCCAGTGTCCCCGCCACCCCTGCCATTGCCTGAAATCCCTCGCATGAACGAGGCCGAAACCCGCGCCGAGCCGATCGACCGACAGGTTTGGCTTGACGCCATACTTTTTCGTGATCCACTAAATCTGTGGACGTCAGTTTCGATCCGGCCAGGCGGACCATCACTTCGCGGGAACGCGGACTGGATTTCGCCGACGCGGGGCTGGTGTTCGCACGAGAGATCGCGACAGACCAGGACACAAGACGGGACTATGGCGAGGACCGGTATATCACCGCCGGATATCTGGACGACCGAATGGTGGTGATTGTTTGGACACCGCGACCGGGCGCCCGGCATATAATTTCGATGAGGTATTGTCATGAGCGGGAAGAAGGACTCTGGCGAAGCCGCATGGGTCGATCCTGACGACGCGCCGGAACTGACCGCGGCGTTTTTCGATCGGGCGGAGGTGTTTCACGGGGACACCTTCATCCGGCGCGGCCGCGGGCGCCCGAAAGGGGGAGCGGTGAAGGAACAGATCAGCGTGCGGCTGGACCCCGATGTGATCGCCAGGCTGCGCGAAGCTGGGCCGGGATGGCAATCGCGGCTCAACGGCCTGCTCCGCGTTGCGCTTGGGTTGCCGGAGGGTGGGAAGCTGTGAATCGGCGCCGAAAAGTAACCCTACCCGCCGAAGGCTTACAGGCTTGATTTTTTAGTAGATTATCGAGTTCAGTTCGATACCCGATCGGCTTCCAAAGTTGCCCCCCACAACGAGCGGCAGCTTGTTGATCAAACTGGAGAATCTAGCATTCTCCTGGGGTCATTTCTCGGCGCCGATAGGGGGTCACAGCGCCGCGCCGAATCACAGTCTGAAACCACCAAGTTGTAACCAGCTCCGCGTTGCAGAAACGCTTCGAACGCCTGTAGAGAATCGGGTAGACTTGGGGGCAGAACAGCTCGAATCGGAGTCCTTGCGATGGCCCGTCGCTCAAGCTCGCCCGTTCCAGAACGCCCCGTGCTGACGGCCGATCAACTTCGCCGACGCATTGAACGTATCCGGAATTGTATTCAACAGCTTGAATCATTCCAGCCGGAGAAAGTGCAAAGCCGCTATAATATTCCTGAGGTCATGCAAATCGAGGCTGCGATCGATCAAGCTTTGGAGGCTGCGTTTGGGCACAACACCCCGGCCTTTCTTCGCTATAGCGATGCCACAGTTCTCGATCGGGGGCCTCATGAGGCTCGCAGCGATCCGATGTTTGGCGGTTACAGTGAATCTTATTACGATGCCAGAGACGCCCAGGAAGCTCGACGCTATCTTGCAGAAGGCAAGCAACGATCAACTGCGTTGTTGCATCAAGCGATCAATACTCTGGAAGATGAGATCGCTGACATCGAACCGAACACCGCGACGGAATCGCGGGTAACGGTTGCAACAAAGCGCGATCTGAAAAAGATTTTTATTGTTCACGGTCACGAGGAGGGCCCTCGAGAGGCCGTTCGAAGTTTCCTCATGCGTCTCGATTTTGTGCCAATTGTCCTACACGATCAGCCGAACAAGGGGCGCACGATCATTACAAAGTTTCGGGAAGAAGCGGGTGACGTTGGGTTCGCGATTGTGTTGATGACCCCAGACGATGTTGGCAAGGCTAAGGCAGCAGCTGATCTCAGGCCGCGTGCTCGCCAGAATGTGGTTTTTGAGTTGGGATTTTTTATCGGGGAACTTGGTCCCGAACGTGTAGCGGCTTTGGTTCAGGGTGGAGTTGAGCGCCCGTCTGACTTCGATGGAGTGGTTTACATCGATCTGGATGACAGTGGTGCGTGGAAAATGGTGCTTGCCCGCGAGCTTCGTGCGGCAGGTCTAAGCTTCGACGGCAACAGGGTGTTTGAATGAGCGCACTTGCCATCTTCTCAGGCAGAAACACTCTCCCCAACTTGATCACAGCCGCAGGCGACCGTGTCTCCGCGTCGTTTCCTCGAATTCTTCGCGGCCAACATCCGCAACCCGCACACGCGCCGGGCCTACGGGCGCGCTGTGGCGGATTTTCTGGCGTGGTGCGACAACCGGGTTCCGTCGATCGAGGCCGTGCAGTCGCTTCACGTCGCCGCGTGGATCGAGATGCAGCAGAAGGAGCTATCGGCCCCAATGGTGAAGCAGCGCCTTGCGGCGTTGCGTCACCTGTTCGATTGGCTGGTCACCGGCCAAATCGTCGCGGTCAACCCGGCGGCATCGGTGCGCGGGCCGTCGCACTCGCCCAAGGCAGGCAAAACACCGGTGCTGTCGCCGGACGAGGCGCGCGCGTTGATCGACAGCATAGACGTGACGACGCCGGCGGGCCTTCGCGACCGCGCGCTGATCGGCCTCATGGATTACAGCTTCGCCCAGATCGGGGCCGCCCTCGGCATGAAGGTCGAGG